>BBRT01000281.1 GCA_001417715.1 Candidatus Symbiothrix dinenymphae | reverse complement strand
GTACTTAATACGAACTCCATGCATAAGTTGAACAGGTGAAATGCCAATAATAGCTTTCGAACTTTCTGATTGGGCGAACATCGAAACAGATGTCATGATAGCCACACTCACTAAAAATAAATTTTTAAACTTTTTCATTTTGAAATGTTTTTACGTCCGTTCCTTGTACGGACGATTAAATTATTAAAATAGTTCCTACTCTAAAAGGCTTCGTAGGTGTCTTGCCCCCTTTTAATCAGTTGTTGGGCAACCGTTGTCCTTCCTCACAATACGCAGCATAAAAAAAGCGCGGACAAAATTCTAATATCTCTATCCGTACTGTGAGGTCTTCAACTACCTATTGCTCAAATAAAATGAATTTGCCCGTGCCGTAGCACGAACGTCTCCACTTTTATCCATTGAGCAATCGTTGAAATTGTTGAAGTTTCACAGCACTCAGAATACAAGCTATAACGCTTTTCCCAAAATGTCTTAAAATGTGCGTATTACCGCCGTCATGTCATCATAATCTCCTATAATTTAAACAGTTAATCACTCCCTTATCTGCTCATTCATTCGAGCCGATACCGGTCGACATTTGCCTATTCATTACTTAGCGCAAATTCGGGCGCAAAGGTAGATAAAATTTTTCAAATTTTCAAGCGTCTGCAATGAAAAAAGTTTTTTTACGCCCCCCCCGCCCCCCCCCCGCCGCCCGGTATCCGTCCTTTAATTTACATTAAATTAATTTATCGCCATACTACGCTTAATTGTTTGGTGCAGATACTTTTTGAAAAATTTTGAAAAAAAACAAGTAACTCTTGATAATTCAAAAAGTTTCTATATATTTATTGTAGGATAAAATTTAAAAACAAATTTTTTATGGACAAACGAAAATTCAGAGAGCCGGATGCGGCTACACGCGCGAAGATGAGCGCAAAAAAGGCAGGCTGCAATAATCCGATTTACGGACAAGCACGAAGCGCAGAGACTAAGAAAGCCATTTCAGATGCTTTAAAGGCGTATTGGGCTACGGTGCCGTCAAGGAATAACAATTTAAACAACAGCAACGCATGAAAAATTTAGAAATGTGGCAAAAAAATTTTTATTACTACGAATTTGGCGAATTGCTAAAAGAAAAAAAGGTAAATATCGGTATTGATAAATTAAAATTGTGTTATAGCATTGATGACGACACAATTATTAAGGAATTAGAAGAGATGCGACCAGAATTATATCCTTTGTTTAATTTTGACCTTCGCAGGATAGACGGCAAATATCATAGCGATGTTTACCAGATACTCATCAAAGACTTAAATAAACAGAATGAGCTTGAAACGGTTGTGTTTGGGGAATTGCGATTTAATCTGAAAGAAGAAGACGAAGCCACTGCGAAGGAAAAAAAAGTATGGCTGTGGATAGAAAACAAAGTGTTATATGATAAAACACAGTTGTGGTATCTACCTTCTCTTACAAGTGATTTAGGGTTGTCGCTTCGTAACGTGACGGAGCTTGAAATATACATTGATAGTACACATAAAAACATTCCTAACCTCTTAAAACGATGTATACGGGATAAAAATATGACCACGGTTCTAAATGGAAAAGTTGTGCATGATAGAAAAGCGGATCGCCCCGAAATCGTTTATACTCACAGTGGCAACATGGAAAAATACAAAACCATGACCTTAAACATTTATTCTAAAAAGGCATTAAACAACAAATTAGACGGTATTTCAATTTGCTCATATAATAAGGTTATAGACTGCCAGAAGAAAGGTAAAAATTATATTTTAGAACAATACGACGACCCTAAAATACTATATAGAACGGAAATAAGAGTTGGAAATGAAAAATTTAAAGAGTATGTAAATAAAAATAGGATAGAATTGTACGAAAATTTATTTTGCAACAAAGGTTTTCTATATTGCACCTTTGTATCTTTTTTTGACAAAGTAATATATTTCATTGGAGAAAAAAAAGAGAGATTTACCGTTGCTGATATTTTGCTTTGAATAGCCGTTGTCAAGGGTAATAATAACCCCCCTGACAATGTTTGTTTTTATGCCTTAAACTATTATATATTAACTATTTATATTAGTCAAAAGTGTGAAACAAAATTGCACATAAATTTACATACACTAATATATAGTAAATTACAAAGCAGCGCAAATGGAACGCAAAACATTACATAACTAATTTAATATAAATTAATTTACTATATAATAAATTTGTGTGAATATTACAATAATAACGCTTTATTTAAGCATATTTGCAAAAGTAAAGCGTTATGTGTATGTAATTTATATTAAATTTCAATTCATACTGCAATTGCTCTTTTAATTTTAATTACGGTCGGCTTTGACTTGTGGGTTAGTTTGCATATAGTGTTGAGGCTTAAACCGTTCTTGAGGTATTTTATCACATCTTTATTTTCATTTTTCAAGGTTTCAATGCTTTTGGTATCACCCTTGTGCCGACCAACACTTCCGCCGTTATTGATATGATTTGCGTACCCGCTTGCCATACGTTGGCGAATTTGTGTGCGTTCCATACTTGCGAACTCCGCAAGCATTGTAATCATCAACTTACTGCTTATACTTACCTCTTTGCTGCTGTTCAAAGTTTCGATGCCTAAATTGTGAATGTGCAAGCTAATTTTGTTGTCGTTCAATAATTCAACTGCCTTCAAAACTTCAATCGTGTTGCGACCGAGCCTCGACAATTCAGAGATTAAAACCTTTTCTACATCGTTGCTTGTGCAATATTCAATCATTGCGGATAGTTCAGCACGCTCCTCATTTTTCTTTGCACCGCTTACCTTCTCGCTAAACGTATTAACTACATCAAAGCCCTGTTTCCCGGCAAATGCCGTGAGGTCATTAATTTGTCTCTCATAATCCTGTACACTTGTCGAAACACGTGTATAAATAACTGTTTTCATATCATTGTAATTTTTAATTGTTTCACGGTGCAAAGGTACGAAAAAGTTTTGAATGGTAAACAAAAATCTAAAAGAAATATCTTTACTTTTATGAAAGTTTAACACAGTGGTAAAAGGGCAGTCCGTAAGATTTATTTTTACCACCTATTTTTTTTTACTACTCTGCTTCGAAAACCGTTCAACTATTTCAAAATCGGCATAAGTTATTTTACCTTTTTTTTTCCCTTCTGACGTCTGTACCCTATAAATTCTGTCAGGCATTATTTGATAGAGTTGTTTGGATTTGTCTTTTTCCCGGAAATCATAATAGTAGAAGTTATATGCATTTCCATCTCTGCCGTAAAGTTCGTGGAAGTATACCGTAATTCGTTTGGTTTTTGTTGATTCGTTTTTGACATTAACAGACTTTATGTGCTTGTGGACGAGTTCGTAGCGTGTTTTGTCGTCCGTAGCATCCAAATGTTTTGAGATGTTTTTTTCCATGGTCTTGTCTTCGCGAAATCCTATAGCGAGTTCTCCATTTCTCTCACCTATTTCCATAACACCGTTATATTGCGGCTCGCTTTCGGCTATTATTTTCGTGAGGCGTTTTATTTCTTCTGCGCAATGTATCTTGTCTTGTTTGATTCGTTGTCTTTCGTCTTTTGTTTCAGCAACGGCAAATGCCTCCAATTCTTTCTCTCCGAGTGAACGCATTACTTTCGAGATATCGGTTTTCTTTTTCGCGACAACCGCATTATACTGCTTGTCGGAGTTATCTATCTCGTTTTGCAGTCTATCAATCTCATTTTTCCATTCAACTATATTTTTTTCGCTGAGGTTGAGAAGGAAAAATACCTCCTCTTCTTTGGCTAAATGCCATAAAAGGCTATCTATCACATTTATATTTATTGAATCTCCCCCAGAACATTCTATTTTGGTTTGCCTATTGTATTTGTTGTTGCATAAATAAACGACCTGTTTTTTTGACGCAGTCAAACTCGACCCGCAACCGCTGCACTTTATTAGTTTGTTGGCGTAATATATGTTTTTGGATTTATCAATGTTATTATTATTTTTTTTTGCAACCTGTCGGCATTTATCGTATGTTTCTTTTGAGATTATTTGTGGATAAGACCTTCTATATCGCCGTTTTTTTTGCTCTTTCCCGCGAACTTTCGCTGCATATTCGCATTCCTCTATTTCCTCGCCTGTGTACTCTTTGTTAGTTAATATTTGTTTTATAACCCCTATTCCCATATTTTCACCAATTTTAAGCAGCTCGTCATGTATTTTAATGGCACCATATTTACCTGTGGAATATAACTCAAAAATTGTCCTAACTACGTCCGCTTGTTGCGGGTCGACAACGTATTCCTTTTTGGGGTTGTTTTTGTCATAGGTATAGCCGTATCTTACGGTTCCACCAATGTAGCATCCTTGTGCGGCTCTCAAACGCTTGCCTCTCTCTGTTCTTTCTGTTTTTAGTTGAATCTCGCTCTCGCACATTCCAACATAGATGCTAAAAATCATCGTGAAATTGCCTGCTTCCCTCAGCATATTAAGGTTTTGCTGTTTAACAATTAGATTTATTTTTTTCTCCGCCAGATACTCTTTGATATTCCACACCGTTGCCGGCTTGCGGCTTAGCCGCGATAGTTCCCAACAATAGACTGCCTCTATTTCATTGTCGGGATTTTCAATAGCCGCATACATTTTAGTTAGCCCGTTTCGCTCTTCATCCGATAACTTGCTTCCACTCTCTTTATCTTCGATAACTTCCATCTCACCATCGGAGTAGCCATCCTTTCGTACAAATTCTCGCAACTCGATTAACTGTGCTTCGTAATCCTGCCGAATAGACGACACACG
The DNA here is from genome assembly GCA_001417715.1 of Candidatus Symbiothrix dinenymphae. GTDB lineage: Bacteria > Bacteroidota > Bacteroidia > Bacteroidales > Azobacteroidaceae > Azobacteroides > Azobacteroides dinenymphae. The sequence goes on along the minus strand of BBRT01000281.1, from coordinate 10,965 downwards.
CACTAATAACACTACCTTTTTCATTTCCATTTAATTAAAGTCGCAGCAATATTGCTTTGACGGGCGCAAAGGTAGCAATAATTTTTTATATTCCAAAATCGGATATTGTGTTTTGATACCAATGTTTTGATATTTTATCTATCAAAAAAGCAAGATGACCTTAGTTCCAAAGTCGTTGATATTTTGACCGATTACGCCAATACAATTTATATTAGTTCTGTGGCTGTGCAAGAATTGATATTATTGTACAGAATTGGGAAAATAAAACAGCTCCATTTTAAATCGGAAGCAGAGATGTTGGCTGAAATAAAAAAAACCTATTTTGAAATTGTGTTCTTCAATGAATACCATTTTGCCAAGTATGCCAAATTAGAGATTGTGGAGGGGCACAAAGATATGAACGACCACGCCATTATCGCGCAAGCCATGACCGAAAAAATCGCGCTCATCTCTTCCGACAAGGAGTTTGCAAACTACACGGCACAGGGTTTGAATTTTGTTTTCAACAAAAGATAGCCCTCCTTGTTCGGCGCAGGTGTGGTGGTGTGTGGTGGTGAGGCGCATAGTTTTAAAACATAGCATTCAGCTTATCCAAAAACCCGTATGCCGTCAAATCAATTTGCAGCGGCACAAGGGCGGCGTAGCCGTTGGCGAGGGCGTATTCATCGCTTTGCTTGTTGTCCGGTTCTTCGTTGACGAAGTAGCCTCCCATCCAATAGACGGTGCGACCAAACGCATCTTTTGACACTTCAAATTCTTTGTCCCAATAGCCTTTGGTTTGTGTGCAGACTTGTAACCTTTTGACAGGGTGTATGTTAGGCACGTTGAGGTTGAGGCAGATGCCACGCGGAAGACCTGTTTTCAGGATTTTCTCTGCCACTAATTTGCCATAGTGGGCGGCTTCTGTGAAATTGCTTGATAACTCGTAGTCTGTCAATGAGATACCGATAGAAGGAATGCCCCAGATGCAGCCTTCCAATGCAGCTCCGACAGTGCCGGAATAAATGACGCAGATGGAGGCATTGCTGCCATGATTGATGCCGGACAGCACCAAATCAGGCTTGCGGGGCGCAAGCTCGTTAATCGCCAGTTTGGTGCAGTCCACAGGGGTGCCGGTGCAACTGTAAACGGTCAATCCGTCTTCTTTTCGCAGCAATTCTGTGCGTAGCGCATGTTCGGACGTGATGGCACTCGACATGCCTGAACGCTGGTTAGAAGGTGCCACCACGAAGATGTCGCCCAGATCGCGCACGCCGTCAATCAGCGCATTGATGCCTTGGGCTTGCACGCCATCATCGTTTGTAATCAAAATGAGGGGCTTATTCATATTTTTATTCATTTCTGCCATTCTATGCGATAAAAATAACCTACTTCAGGCTCTAATAAGTGATATTCGTAGCTTTTGCAGGGGTTGTTAAATGGCACACTTTCGATATTTTCATACACAATATTCCCTGTTTGGTTGTTAATTTTTCGCCTTCTTAGTGTTGCCGATTGGTGATAATCATTGGGTTTATGTTTCAAAATAATCCGGTAGTGGATAATCTCGACCGGCACATCTACTTTAAATTCAACATAAGGCTGTGAGATATCATCAATATCATCCAATTCTGCAGAAAAATGTATCGTTCCGGTTTCATTGTATGTCAATGCTTTTTTGAAAAGGAGCCTAATATGGTCGTAATCCCCCTCGGTTCCTACATATATTCGCCCATCTGTGCTTTGCAATTTGGACGTAATATGCGGTGCTTTGCTACCGGTCCACTTGAATGCGCATTCCAAGTCAGCCATAACTAATTGCTTGCTTTGAATTTGTCGAAAAATCTCAAAAAGAATATGCTTCCCATCAGCCTCAGTTTCGTATTTTGCAAAAGTAGAGTAGCCTACATAACCGTAATTGGTAGTCTGCCTTAGATGTTTCCAAACAAACACTATAACGCAAATAGCAACCACAAGTAGTAGTAAGCAGAAAACTGCCAAAGCAACAAGTGTGGCTACGGTATCTTTCAAAAACAAACATATAAAGCCCGTAATAGAGGCAATATAAGCAATCCGATCTATGACCGGCTTAATTAAGTGAGACATTTTATTATTTTAAGCGTCAGTTCCCATAACATTTATTTTTTTACATTCTCTAATTCGGGTGCAAAGGTACACATTTTATTTTGAACTCACAAGTTTTTTTCGATTTTTTTTTTTACTCATTGGGCTTTTTATCTTGTGTTTCCTCCGGAGGTTCAAATTCGGTTGAATTTTGATACATCACGTAGTCGTCCATCTGCTTGTTGGTTCTGAAGCCTACGGTTGTTGAGAGGTTGCCGTTTTGCATGATTATGGCGAAAGAATCGGTGTAGATAGCCTCTCGCGAATATTCCGGCACCTGACGATTCCAATACAATTCGGATGTTTTCACATAGTTGCCATTGGGCTTTTGAATATCCACATGTCCAATCAGGCGAAACAACTCTTTTTTTTGGTAGTAGTAGGCTGTATCGGCTTCGATGCTGCCCACGACATGCAAACTATCGTCAAATTGCTCTACATAAATACGCTCCGGGAAAAGCATATAATCGGGATATTGGTCTAAAACTTTGGCTGTAACGCGGTAGCGCGTAACGCCTGAATTGGAAATCAGCGACACCACCTCCTCTGCGTGCGTGAGGGGCTTTTCCACCACATTCACGTCCACCGTTGCCAATTTGCTTTTGGGTTGGCACGCACTTGTCAGCAGGCAGCAGCCAAGCAGCAGGATTACAGCATTTTGCGTTTTCTGAACCACAATTCGTTGAATGTATAACTGATTGTAATTTTCACATAATATTCGCTGACCATGCTCGGTGCTTTCGGACGAAGCATTTCACCTGCCACCGCAAAATTGAGATACGAGCGGCGGTCGAGCATCGGAACTCCTACGCCAAGTGTGATGCCATATTCGTCATAGCCGCCTTTCACCGTTTCAAAGTACGAACTGCTGTAATATGCCCCTGCACGATAGCGCAATTTGTAGTTGTATTCGCCGCCGAGGTTGATTTTCAGGCGGTTAGTGAGTGTGTCTGTCTTGCCAAAATACTGCGCATTTGCCCAATTTTGGAAAGTCAGGTCGGCTCCAACGGTGTATTGATTGAACTTGCGATAGCTCGCCCCGATGCCGAGTGTTGTCGGCTGTTGAAAAGCAAGGTCTTTGGTGGCGTGCGTAAGGTCGCTAATTAGTGTGCCGGAAGACTCACTGTATTGGGTGTTCAGAGTGATTTTGGGCGTAAAAACGGCACCAATCACGACTTCGGTATTGTCGCTCAATGGGTGGCGGTATTGCACCCCGAAGTCTAAACTCAATCCGCTTGCATGCAACGAATCGCTCTTGTACGAAACGCTCGGACTAACGGTTGAGTGAGTAATATCACCAAACGCCGAACCAATTTTTATCCCTGCGGATAGTTGGCGAAACTCGTAGGCAACGGAACCGTAAAATTTGTTTAATCCACCGGAACCCTCATATTGGTTTTCGGTGTTGCCGTATTTGTAGCCCACGTATGAAATCGGTTCGATGCCGACTCCTATGCCGATTTTTCTGCCAATTGGAAACTGGACTGCAACGTATTCCAAGCCTGCATTTGCCTTTGACGACCGCTTGCCATTATCGTCAAAGAAGCCCATCTGCCCTTTCAGCCCAAGGTCAAGCATGAAAGTCATCGAATCGACAGTCGAAAAAGAGGCAGGATTCAATGGATTGATGTCCTTGGGGTTGCGCAAACCGTAGCCGATGCCGCCCATCCCGCGTTGGGAGGCAAAACTTTGGTCAGACAATTGACCGTAGCCATAGCGCGTGTAGGGCGACTGGGCGGTTACCGGTGCATAATTACCAGTGACCAACGACCACACAACAAGCATGGTGATTGGTAATTGGCAATTGGTAATTCTTTTTTTCTTCATTTTTGAAAATTTAATATTGCGTTAAGTCCTTTCGGAACTAAGTTTTCATCTGTAAAAGTGCGATTTTTCAATTTGTTTTCAAAGTAGGAAGCATAACCTCCTGTTATCAAAGTTGAAACGGCGACTTTTTTTTGCTGCTCATCAATGTAGGAGTCCAATTCGCGGACAATCCCGCCGATGACTCCTGCGCGGATGGCTGTTTCTGTGTCGTAGCCAAATTCGGGCAATTCGCCTTCTGCTGTCAACAATGGCAAGCGGTCGGTGTAATTGTGCAGGGCTTTGAACCGCAAATCAGGTCCCGGCGAGATGTTGCCACCTTTGTAGATGCCTGTGGCGGTTACAAAATCAATTGTAATCGCCGTTCCAATGTCGATAATCAGCCAATTGGTGTGCGGTTTTTGCGACCATGCACCCACTGCTGCTGCCACGCGGTCCATGCCCAATGTTTGCGGCGTTTGATAGTCAATTGTCAGTGGTAAAGCCAGTTGCGTTGTCAGTTCGTAGTAGCCGGTCAATTTGTCTGCAAGTGTGCTCACTAACCATGGTTCCACTTTTTTGACAGAACAAAAGATGCCGGATTGGGGCTTCGCCTTATCTAAAATCGCGGACAAGTCCTTTTCAGTCAGTTGCTTAAACTGAAAATGATTGACCACCACGTTATCTGCAAATAGCGTGATTTTGCTCGATGAGTTACCTATGTCGATGGTGATGTTCATTGTTATTACTGTTGCGCACCAATTTCGGGTGCAAAGGTAGCGATAATAAATGTTCCTGCAAAATAATCATCAGAAATTCATTTTAAAGATATTTTTTTGTACCTTTGCGGGCTTGAAACAATCACATTTTATGGCAGACGATGCAAAATATATTTTCGTGACGGGCGGCGTGGTTTCTTCCTTGGGGAAGGGCATTGTGGCTGCCTCGCTGGGCAAATTGCTTCAGGCACGCGGGTTTCGGGTGACGATTCAGAAGTTTGACCCCTACATTAATATTGACCCCGGAACGCTCAATCCGTACGAGCATGGCGAATGTTATGTGACCGAAGACGGGCGCGAAACGGACTTGGACTTGGGGCATTACGAACGCTTTTTGAACATTCCAACTTCAAAAGCGAACAACATCACGACCGGTCGCATCTATCAAAATGTTATCAACAAGGAGCGCAAAGGCGACTTTTTGGGCAAAACGGTGCAGGTGGTGCCACATATCACCGATGAAATCAAACGCAACATCATGATGCTCGGCAAAACGGGCAAATATGATTTTGTGCTCACGGAAATCGGCGGCACGGTGGGCGATATCGAGTCGTTGCCGTTCATCGAAAGTGTCCGCCAGTTGCGTTGGGAGTTGGGCAAAAACTGCTTGTGTGTGCATCTGACGTATGTGCCGTATATTGCTGCTGCAAAGGAAGTTAAGACGAAACCGACCCAACATTCGGTGAAAGTATTGCAAGAGCAGGGGATTCAGCCCAATATTTTGGTGCTACGCACCGAACGGGAGCTGAACAAAAATATCTGCAGGAAAGTGGCTCTCTTTTGCAATGTGGAAGAGGATGCGGTGATTCAATCTTATGATGTGGCAAGCATTTACGAGGTGCCGCTGGTGCTCGCGAAGCAAAAAATAGACCAAATAGTGCTGCAAAAAATGGGGATGCCGGTGGATAGCAAACTGAATTTGACCAAGTGGAAAAAATTTCTCGACCACATGAAAAATGCCACTGAAACGGTTACAATCGGGGTTGTCGGGAAATATGTGGAATTGCCGGATGCCTACAAATCCATCAACGAGTCGCTTTTGCAGGCGGCAACCTATCACGAGCGCAAATTGGATTTGCGCTTTATTCACTCCGAAAAATTGAACGACGACAATGCTGCGGAATTATTAGGTGCGTTGGACGGCATTTTGGTGGCTCCGGGCTTTGGTTCGCGCGGCATCGAAGGCAAATTGGCGGCTCTGAAATATGCGCGTGAGCACGACAAACCAACCTTTGGCGTGTGCCTCGGGATGCAGTGCATGGTCATCGAATATGCGCGAAACGTGCTCGGTCTAACCGATGCCAATTCATCGGAATTTACCACAAAGTCGCCCCACAAGGTCATCGACTTGATGGAAAACCAGAAGCATTTGACAAAAATGGGCGGCTCAATGCGTTTGGGTGCCTACGAATGTAAACTCGAAAAAGGCTCAAAAGCAGCAGAGGCGTACCAAAGCAACCTGATTCAGGAACGCCACCGCCACCGCTACGAGTTTAATAATGAATATAAGGATGCGTTTGAGGCGAGCGGCATGCACTGCACCGGCATAAATCCCGACACCGGCTTGGTGGAAGTGGTGGAAATACCCGCTCTCCGGTGGTATATCGGCACACAATTTCACCCCGAATACAATAGCACCGTGCTGAAGCCTAACCCGCTGTTTATGAGCTTTATAGCAGCAGCTCTGTGGCGTTCTAAACAGCAAACAAACATCCTGTTTTGAGAAAAGTTTTTAACCAAATAGAAGTGAACGTCAACGAAAATTGTATAAAAAAGGTTAAAGTTTAGAAAAACTATTGCATATTCAAAAAACATTCACTACCTTTGCCGCCGAGTTGTCATGGTGGCAATTCACAACAAATATTGTTAAACATTAAAAATTATTTTTATGAAGAAAAAAGGTATTTACAAGAAGTTTGCAAACTTTGCAAAAACTTTGCTGCTAAGCAGCGTTCTCTTTGGGGGGGGGGGGCGCAAAGTATTCGCGCTGAGGCGCCGCAGGAGGCGGCGCAGATTATCGAGGTTGCAATTCCCTCGACAGGGACGAAGACCGTTACCGGCTTCGTGTACGATGAAACCGGAGAAGGAATCCCCGGTTCCACCATCACCATCAAAGGGAGCTCTCGCGGAGTAGTGACCGACATGGATGGTTCGTTCAAAATAGACGTTTCGCCAACGGATGTTTTGGAGGTTTCTTTTTTGGGGTACGACACCTACACTGTGACGGTGGGTGACAAGGCGGAGTTTGTGATTCCGCTCAAGCCCAAGTCCAACGAACTGGACGAAGTAACCATTGTCGCTTTCGGCAAGCAGAAGAAAAGCAGCGTGGTTGCCTCCATTGAGACGGTCAAGGTATCCGACCTGAAAGTGCCCTCCTCGAACCTGACCTCTGCTTTTGCAGGTAAGATTCCAGGATTGATTTCGTACCAGACCAGTGGCGAACCGGGTGCGGACAATGCACAGTTCTTTGTGCGCGGCGTTACCACCTTTGGGTACGCTAAATCACCCTTAATCCTGGTGGACGGATTTGAATCTACTGCCGATGACCTGGCGCGCATGACGCCGGACGACATCGAAAGTTTTTCTATCCTGAAGGATGCTTCGGCAGCGGTGCTCTACGGCTCTCGCGGTGCCAACGGTATCATCCTGGTAACCACCAAAAGCGGACGCGAAGGCAAACCGAAAATCAATGCCCGCGTGGATGTCAATGTGAGTACGCCTACCGCGCTTCCTGAAATGATCGGTGCTGTGGAGTACATGCAGTTGTACAATCAGGCACTTCAATCGCGCTACCCGGACAGGGATGTCTATTACGACGAACAGAAGATTCAGTCCACCATACGGGGCGAAAATCCGATGATGTACCCCAATGTGGACTGGTATGATATGCTGTTCAAGCAACAGACCGTTAATACCAGAGCGAATGTGAATGTCTCGGGTGGTGGTGCCGTTGCGAACTATTTCGTATCCGTAGGCTACGAAAATGAAAACGGATTGTTGAAAGTCGATAATCGAAACAATTTCAACACCAACATCGACATCAACCGGTTCAATCTCCGCAACAATGTGATTTTCAAACTGTCGCCCACGACGACCTTGGATACTCGTTTACAGGCGCGCTATGAGAAATATACAGGTCCGAGCGTGTCGGCAGGCGACATCTTCAATCAGGTGATGGAGGGCAACCCTGTTGATTTTCCTGTCGTATATATACACCGGATGACGCCCATATCTACACACAGCATACGCTGTTTGGTTCCCGTCCGGTGAGTGGAAGTGCATGGAAAACAAATCCATACGCCGAGATGGTGAAGGGATATGAATCGCGTGACGAAACGACTGTTACTGCACAGGCAACTGTCATGCAGGATTTGGGTTTCATTACCGAAGGGCTGAAAGTGCAGGCAAAGGTATCTGCCGGCACATGGAGCAAGTATGGCATGACAAGAACTTACACTCCGTTTTTCTATGATGTGGAGTCTTATGACATTGTTACAGACAAATATCGCCTGTATCGCATCAACAACAATGGGTCGACCTCGCTTAATCCGGCCGTCGCTACCCGCAACACTTCTTCCAACTACTATGTGGAAGCCCGTGCGAACTGGGACCGTACTTTCGGCTTACATTCTGTTGGTGCCATGACGGTGTTTATGCTACAGGAAAACCTGTTCAGTGTGGACGGAGGTTCCTTGCCTAAGACCTTGCCGGAACGGAACGTCGGTAATTCGGGTCGTTTGACTTACGACTACGATGACCGCTATTTCGCTGAATTTGGCTATGGATACAATGGTTCCGAAAAATTTACAGGCTCCAAACGGTTCGGATTCTTCCCTTCCATTGGTGCAGGCTGGTTGATTTCCAACGAAGCATTTTGGGCATCCGCTAAAGATTACGTTGACCTGCTGAAACTGAAATTTACTTGGGGACAGGTCGGTAACGACAATATTTCTGCCAGAGACAAACGCTTCCAGTTCCTCTCGAAGCTGGCTTATGTGCCCAACGATGCCCAGAGGAATTATATGTTCGGACAATTGATGAGCAACAAGTATGACGGTTACACCATATCCGGTTTTGCCAATAACAATATCGGATGGGAAGTATCCGACAAGTACAATATCGGTGTGGAATTGGGTCTGTTGCAGGGTGGTCCACTCAAATTGCAGGTGGACGTATTCCAGGATAACCGGCGCAATATCTTTATGCGGCGTACCGATATTCCTGCCACCACCGGTTTTGGTGACATCGAAATGTGGGGTAATGTTGGCGAGATGGAATCGAAGGGTATAGATGCTTCTATTGATTATCAGAAGTTTTTCACCAATGATTTCTGGCTCACGGGGCGTGCCAATTTTACATACGCCGTCAATAAATACATAGAATTTGACGAGCCGGATTACGAGTATGATTACCTCTATAGAAAGGGACGCAGTGCCGGTGTGCAGTGGGGTTATGTGGCAGAACGGCTCTTTGTGGATGATGCCGAAGTGGCGCAGTCACCCGCACAGAATTGGGGTGTTGTACAAGCCGGTGACATCAAATACAAGGATGTCAACGGTGACGGTAGAATCAATCAGAATGACCAGGTCGCCATGGGTTTTCCGACAACACCTGAAATTCAGTATGGCTTCGGATTATCCGGCGGCTTTAAGAAGTTCGACCTCTCTTTCTTCTTCCAGGGGAATGCAAGGGTTTCGTTCTTCATCGACCCCAGAGGTGAATATACGGAAGGCGGTACTACCAAACACGGTATAGCCCCGTTCATCAACAGACGCAACGCTTTGGCAATGGTGACACGGGGTGCATGGACGGAAACGAATCCCGACGTGCATGCCTTCTGGCCCCGTTTGTCAACGGAGCCGATAGTGAACAATACACAATTGTCTTCTTGGTGGTTGCGCGACGGCTCGTTCCTGCGGCTCAAAACCGTTGAAGCGGGTTACAGCTTCGACAACATCAAGAGACTCGGAGTGGAAAACATTCGTGTGTATTTCAGTGCCGAAAATCTGTTCGTCATCAGCCCCTTCAAACAGTGGGACCCCGAAATGGGCGGCAGCGGTATGGGATACCCGCTAAATAGGAGGTTTAATGTAGGATTGCAATTATCATTTTAGTCTGAACCACGATTTTCACAAGATTAAAAAGATTAACAAGATTATATATAGAAAATGTGATTATCATGGTAATCCTGAAAATCTTATTAAAATCAAGGTTCAAGGTTACTATACAGCACCGGGCTTAAGTCAACAGGAAAGCAGGTGATGCCGATTGTCTGTTTTTACCTGCGATGTTAGAGAAGACAGTTGTCCCGCTACCTGATGGTTGCGGCTATTTGAAAGGCAAGTAATGGCGACTGACCGTTCTTGCATGCAGTATCAGCAATGGAGTGTAGTTGGGCAAAGCCTTGAGCACCGGTCAGAGACCTGAAACAACCGGAGTTCTTAAGTTTGATTTTAAATGCCCGTATTGCTCGCTCCGAAGCATTGTTATCCGGAGGCACATTCTCATCTTCAAGAAAGTAAAAGAGGTAATCCCGATACTTTATTAGTCGCTTTTGCAAGGCTTTGATTTTTTCGTGTGCCGTGTCAATCGGTTCATCAATTAAGACTTGCAGTCGTTTTTGAATGCGGGTTGTATCTATTTTTCCGACTGCATCTTTTCTCAGTTGTAGGGCATCCAAAATCAGTTTTTTCATTCGTTTGCTCCAAGTCTGGTTTGCGTACAACTGGGAAGCATAAATCAGGTCGCGTAGAATATGAGAAGTGCATATTTGATGCGTTTTGACATTGGCACTAAAATAGCCGGCTAGACAATCTGTTACAAGAACTGACATCGGAAGTCCCTCCGGCATCATTTTCTCAAACTCTTCTTTTTTGCGCGTAAGTCCCGCTTTGATGTATGTGAGCTGCTTGTTTTGAATCACCCACGCCCACATTGTTTTTCCATTGACAGAACACGTTGTTTCATCTGCCCCAATAACAGGACTTGTGGTAAGACCAAGTCTGATGGTTTCGAAAGCCGGAGATGTGCGGTATACCATGCGGTCTAAAATGTTACCGATGGTGCCAGGGGACATAGATAGTCCACAAAACTCGTTCATCGTATCGGTCAGCCTTTGGTAAGGAAGCCGCTGACGGATATTGAAATAGGTGACGGCAGCTTCAACGCCGGAACCATAGCTAATCCTGGAATTAACCCCTACCGGAAATTCACCATCATTAACCCAACCACATTGGCAAACCTTACGCATTTTGTGATATTCTTTCACTATGGGACGAAT
>BBRT01000280.1 GCA_001417715.1 Candidatus Symbiothrix dinenymphae | reverse complement strand
CATATACGGATGGAAAAATTTGCTAACTTTGCGGTCGAAAATTTGTGTGAAGTGATAAAACAATATGAATTTTATAAAAAAAACAGTTTGTGTTTTCTTGTATTACGCACTAAGTTTAGTGTTTGTAGCCTGCCAAGGAGATGATACTTCGGGTGAAAGCAAACCAAAACTGATTGTTTGTACATGGGGCGATAGCCTCACCGCAGGCGCAGGTGGTGACGGAACAACATACCCCAATGTATTGCAGTCCCTGTTCGGAGTGGATTTTCAGGTTATCAACTGTGGCGTTGGCGGCGAAGGTTCGTTGACGGTTGCTGGGCGACAAGGCGGAATCCCGATGCAATTGGCTCGTTCGGTTGAACTTCCTGCCGATAATTCCGCCGTGATTATCGGGGATAGAGACCATTCATTCGTTAGTTCTTGGAACGGCCGTCCGGTCGGTCCACTGCTGCAAGGTGGAGAAGCATCTGTCAACTATTGTGTGATAGATGAAATTGAGTGCACTCTCCGTTGGACAGGAAGCGCATGGGATGATGCCGCAGGCAGATATACTCTCCAACGGGTCATCGCCGGACATGCACCGGTTACTTTGCATGAGAAATCAATTGTATTTACCTCATCTATGCGGCAATATCGAAGTCAATTTGCCAATGTGTTCTTCATCGGACAAAATGGAAGCTATGCCACGAATGCCGATTTAGTTGCCCAATACAATGCCGTGATTGATTTCAGCCTTTGTCAAAAGTTCGTCATATTAGGACTGACATCGGGAACGGCAGCCGAAAGAGCAGACCTGGAAACACTCATGACCGAAGAATTTGGGGCGCATTACATCAATTTACGCGAATACTTGGCTACAAGCGGATTACAGGATGCTGATATGATTCCAACACAGGCAGATACAGAGGCAATGAGCGAAGGAAAAGTGCCGCCATCACTGCTTAGCGACCATGTACATTTCAATGCAAAAGGCTATGAATCAATAGGTAAACTCATATATAAACGTTTCCGGTATTTGGGAATTATTTAAAATCGGAGGATGCCGAAATATCCATTTTAAAGATATCTATCTGCAAAAAGAAAGACAAACAGCATTCCGTATCCATTTTGACCACGACAACTGGTCAAGAAGTTATTACCCTAACTCAGAGGCTCCCGTACAGAGTAATTTGACGTTTGAAAATATCCATATTGAGGCAAACGTGAATCCGTTGCTGAGTGCAGTGACCCCTGTGGACAACCTTAAATTTATCAATTCTGAATGGTCACGCGGAGATATTCAATTAGAGAATACCGAAAGCGAAAGCGGCTTAAATTACCCTTCCGCTCAAATAACATTGGAAAACATCCGCTTCGTTCCGGGTGCATCGGTCAGAATCGCCTCATATAACCGCCCGGCAACGCTTGAAATAAAGAACAGCAAGGTAAACAGCGCGGCATATAAACAGCCGGTATCCGGTAATGTAACGGTTTTAAGTTCAGATATTTCAACAAAAGCTGCGTTATAATCGACAAAATTCGCCCAAACGAGGTCTATAATCGACAAATTTCGCACATTTGCACTCAAATCGAATTTATAATCGACAAAATTTACCAAAATGAGGTTTATAATGGAAAAAATTTGTACTTTTGTGCCCGAAAAAGGATTTATAATCGACAAAATTTGTAAATGATAGATTTTAATAAGGAAATTATTTTTGCATCTTCCGACCCTGAAGTTTCGAGGGAGATTGGCAATGCCGAAAAGTCCGGCAAAATAAGGCAAATCGCCCCCCGCATCTATTCTCCTAATTTGCGGGATGCGGTGGAGCGTATTATTAAGCGGCATTTTTTTGAAATTCTCAAATGGCGTTTTCCGAATGCGGTCATCAGTCATCGGAGTGCTTCCGAATTGCGCCCTACGGAAACGGGAAATTTCTTTGTTACAAGCAATTACACCAAGAGAATTACTGATTTGAAAGGCTTTACGCTCAATGTGATGGCCGGGAAGCCGGCTTTGGATAGCGATGTGAACTTGGATGGCATTTACGTTTCCTCCGAGTGGCGTTGGATGCTGGAAAACATGCAAACTACCAGAAAAAAAGGCGGCGAATCGAAGGCGTTTCCCGTCGAATTTATTGAGGATAAATTAGAAAAAATCATTATCAGAGAGGGCGAGGCAGGCATCAACAAATTTCGAGATAAAGCCAAAACAGTCGCAGAGCAATTAGACTTTGCACCCGAATTTGAGAAGCTAAACGCCCTCATTTCAGCCTTATTGAGCACCCACAATAGCGCAGTGCTGAGTTCCGCGTCTGCCAAAGCGCGAGCCACCGGGATGCCTTTTGATGCCCAACGGGTGGAATTGTTTGAAATTCTCTACGACAAATTGAAGGATTACTATTTTCCCGAACGCCCGGACAAAAACGATTCCGAAGAGTCATTTCTGTTGTTTTCTTTCTTTGAAGCTTATTTCTCCAACTACATTGAGGGCACAAAATTCACGATAGACGATGCCCGGCACATTGTCGAAACCGGTATTGCAGTCTCCAAACGGGTCAAAGATTCGCACGACATTTTGGGAACGTTCCACATCCTGTCGAACCGTCAAGAAATGACAACCACCCCGTCAACGGCAGATGAGTTGATTAAACTGCTCAAAAACAGACATTTAACGATGATGTTGGAACGGGCGGAGGAGGTGAATGCCGGCATGTTCAAAAACCGAAACAATCGGGCAGGGAGCACAGAATTTGTGGAACACACGCTGGTGGAAGGCACATTAAGGCAAGGGTTTAATTATTATGCCGCATTGACCGACCCGATGGCGAAGGCTCTGTTTATCATGTTTATGGTGTCCGAAATTCACCCTTTCACCGATGGCAACGGCAGGATTTCATGGATTATGGGCAATGCCGAACTGTTCAAAAGCGGGCAGTCGCGGATTATTGTGCCAACCGTATATCGGGAAGATTACCTCATGTCGCTAAAAAAAATGACCAACCGGAAAGAGCCGGACACCTATATTCGCGTAATGGATAAACTTCAGCACTTCTCCAACAACATCTTTGGCGAAAGTTTTGATGAGGTAAATAACTATCTCAAAGAGACGAATGCCTGTAAAGAGCCGTCAGAGGCAAAATTGAATTTCATTGACCGCTCCGGCTGAGGTTGCCAATATGTCAAAAGCGTACACTTACCGTTTAGTATGCCTTAATTACATCGCCGTATCGCTCGTATGCCTTATCCACAACTTTCGCCCACGGCATGGCTATTGTGCGTTCGGCGTTGAGGCTCACCTCTTGCAGTCGTGCGCGGTTGCTCATAACGGATGTGATTTTTTCAAACATGCTTTCAGGGGTAGTGTTGTCGATAAGGTAGCCGTTTTCGTTTTCCAATATATCGTAGGCGGAATTACTGCCGCGCACAAGAATGGATGGGGTGCGGCAAGCGGCGGCTTCTTTTTTGACAAGCGGGTCGTTGTCATATTCCGATGGAAACAGAAACAAGTCGCTCGCCAAATAATACCCCGTCATCCAATCGCGGTCGGTGATTTTGCCGACAAACACCACGCAGTCGTCCATATTCATATCCGAAACCATCTTTTTGAGTTTGCTCTCATCGTCTCCGTAACCGACAACAAAAAACTTGAATTTTTTGCCCGTGTGACGATAAAGTTGCAAGGCTTTGATGCTTAAGTCGATGTTTTTTAGCAGTGTCAGCCTGCCGACAAAGAGAAAAATCTCCTCGTTGGTCAAATTATGCTTGTCCTTAATGCGTTTGATTTTGCTCGCTGCATCATCGGGATAATGCAAATCGGTGCCGTTGTGCATGATAAAAATGTCTTTCTTGTAGCCATAGCCCGCAAGCACGTCCGCGCTGTTTTGATTGACTGCCCACACCTCGTCCACACGGTTGTAATAGCGGATAACCATATCGACAAACTGATTGGTGATAAAATTGTTGTGTGTGTATTTGTAAAACTCGCTTTTGAACTGTGTGTGGAAGGTAGAAACAATGGGAATACCCTTTGTACGCGCCACATCCACAGCGATTTTGCCCGCCATAAACGGCGAATGGCTGTGGCAAATATCAAGTTCGCGCTGCTTGATGTCGCGTATCGTGTGGCGATTGAAGTTCGGCAATATGAATTTGTACTGTAAGCCGGGAATCTGTATGCCGTTCAGCCGGTACACATCGTATGGCGATGTATCCACAAAGCCCTTATACTTGGAGGCAACGACAAACGCGCCGTCTTTGAGCGCGAGGTACTTGGCGTAGTTGTCCATACACACCGTCACGCCGTCATACGCGGGGTAAAAACTGTCCATGAACTGCCCTGCAATAATGCGCTCATCATTTTCAATACCAATATTTCTCATGATTTTTCTTTGTATAATAATTTCATAACTTGTTACAAATAAATGAATTGAAACGCAAATACCTCGCCACACGACAGCAGACCATACGAGGGCGAACCCCACTTGTCGGATATGGCGTCCAGCGTAATGTATTGCACATTGTTAAAACTGTTTTTGGCGGATGCGTGGTCGTGCCCCATAAAGACCATATTCACAGCGTGTTTTGAGAACAGGCTCATCAGATGATACGTTTCTTCGAGTGGCATATTACCGCTTGGCGACTGCGACCAGTCGGTGCGAAACATATTGGTGTGCGAATAAACGAAGCAGAAGCGGTGCTTTTTTCGCAACGTGGTCAGCGTGTGTTCCAGCCAGCGGGTTTGTGTTACGCCAAGCGTGCCGCTGCTCGAATCGAGGCAAATGTGCAAATCGCTGCCGACGGGCGTTTCGACTATAAAGTAGTAAACGGACGTGTGAAAATGCTGCTTGAAATACTCCCAGCCATCGAAATACAAGTCGTGGTTGCCGATTACGGCTTTTGTGGGCTTCGGTTGGATGCTAAACAAACCGACTGTGGCGGTGAAATCAGGCACATGCCCCGTGTTGGTTATATCGCCCACAAAGATTGTGGCGGCGCACAAACTGTCTGCGGTGGCATCCGAAAACAGTCGCCCGGCATTATGGCTTGTTCCAATATGCGAATCGCCCGCAATATATATGCGGTATTGCGCTTGATTGATGCGAATAGTATCGTAACCGTTCGCCTCGTTCCAACTCAATGATTGCGCCGCTCGCGCCTCTACTCCCTCGCTTGAAGTGGTGAAAAAGCCCCAAATATCTGCTTCGTTGCACGAGGAAAAACCTGCGCACAGGACAAATAAAAAACTGTGTTTCAATGAATTAACCATCTGACTCCTATGTTTATGTAAAATGAATAATAATCTGCACTCAAACCGAAATTTCCCGCCGGTCGCAGGTTGGCACTGCCCTGAAACCGCCACTGTTCGGACAGTCGGTAGTTGCCGCCCAATGAAAAAATCACGCTTTCGGTACGTTCAAAGAGAAAATCATCGTAATTGCTTGCCCCAAGGCGGATATTCCACGTTTCAGGCTGCGGAAAGAGGCTTAGCCCCAAGTCGTATTGCAGGTTGAACGGCTCCACAATCGTTTCATCGTAAGAATCAATCATTGCGATAATCCGCGTTGTCAGCCCAAGCGTGCCGTCAAAACGACCTCTCAATAGTGTCAATCCCGTAAAAAAGTTCAAATCTTGTATATCCCAAGCCTCATAGCGGTTGTAAAGGAACTTTTCATGCAGCTGCAAGGGTAGTTTTCCGAGCAAAAACGTGTTGGTGTTGGCAACATAAAATGTTTGTTTTGCTTCGCTCGTCCATTTTGCGCCCCCTTGCAGCACAAATCCGGCGGCGGCATTCCACTCCAATTCAAGGCTTCCACCCATTAGAGAGGATGTTGTAACGCTGTTGCCGACTTCCGCCTCGGCTTCAACCGCAAGATTTCCCTGCGCAAAAAGCAAGTGCGGGATACATAATAAAACTGTGCCAATGTGCTTTGTTTCAATCATTTAAATATATAATAAAGTAATTAATACATCGGAAGCCAAAATCAGCACATTGCTGTTGACGACCGCATTCATACTCGCTTCGCCCACATTTCGGGCACTCCCTTTGACATAATAACCAAAATAGGCGGCGGACGAAGCGATGATGAAGGCAAAAACCATGGCTTTCAAAAGCGAATAGAACACAAAATTGGGGATAAAACTGTATCGAATCCCGTATTCGTAAGTCGGTACCGACACGATGTCGGTGAACCAGCAAATGCAATAGCCGCCGAGCACCCCAAAAAACATACTGAAAATGACTAGTACAGGTACAAAAAGGACAAAAGCAACTATCTTTGGCAGTATCAGGTAGTTAGCCGAGTTGATGCCCATAATTTCCAGAGCATCAATCTGTTCCGTCACACGCATCATACCAATTTCCGAAGCAATATTCGCCCCTACTTTTCCCGCCAAAATCAGGCACAAAATAGAGGACGAAAACTCCAGCAAAATCGTTTGACACGTGATGAAACCCACTGTAAATCGGGGAATTAGCGGCGACATGATATTGATGGACACCTGCATCGTGATGACCGCCCCAATAAAAACGGAAATGATAATCGCAATCCCGAGCGAATCAACGCCGAGTTTGTAAGTTTCCTGAACAACTTGCTTGAAAAACACTCTCCACCGCTGCGGCACGGCAAAAACCCGCTGCATCAAAAGCACATATTTTCCAAAATTCGCGAATGTCTTAAACATATAAATCTGTATATTACGTTTCTAAACCTCATTTTTTTACACAATTTTTTGTACACAAAAAAAGCGCAGACAAAAATTAACTCCATCTGTGCCTAAGGTTTTCCACGACCCACACCAACAAATAAGCCATGTCCACGCACCACGCGCGAACGTTATAGACTTATTCCCATTGGTGTGCTTGAAATTGTGGAAATTTTAGGCACCAAAGAATAAACTAAACGTCATTCCAATATGTCGTTCCGAATGTGCTCAATCGCACATTATATGTTTATCTATGTCATCATTGTCATTTTTTTTACTAAAAATTTCGGGTGCAAAGGTACAAATATGTATTTAATTAGCAATACCCAAATTTTAATGCGTTAACCCTGAGGTGAACATGAGGTTCCTGTTTTTGCTCTGCAAAAAACGCTTAGTGGCAATTTTCGGTTGGCTTGGTCGGGCAAAAACAGTTCGCCGGATTCGCGTTGGGTGAGGCGGGGGAAGTAGTCGCGCACCAAATTGTCGGCCACGAGCGCAGAAAAGCCCATTGAATAGAGGTTGAGGACGATGAATGCGTTGTCGGGTTCGATTATTTGGCTGCACGCGAGCATCAGGGCGGCGATGTCGTCTTCGAGAATCCAGCGTTCGCCGTCGGGACCGCGCCCGTAGGCGGGAGGGTCGAGGAGAATGCCGTGGTATTTTTTGCCGCGTTTGGCTTCGCGGAGGACGAATTTCAGGGCATCTTCGCACACCCAACGGATGTTGTCAAGCCCCGAAGCCTCCATATTTTCGTGCGACCAGTTGAGCACCTGTTTGACGGAATCGACATGTGTTACATCGGCACCGGCTGATTTTGCAGCCAGCGATGCTCCGCCGGTGTAGGCGAAGAGGTTTAGGACGCGAGGTGCTTCTATTGGCAGGGGGTTGCGGGTCGAGCCCGCAATGACGGTGTGCGCGCCGGTGCGCGCAATGGCGGTGCCCGCAATCTCCCGCACAGTGTCGTAAATGTAGTTCCAATTTTCTGCTTGTTCGGGGAAAATGCCTACGTGCTTGAAAGAGGTTAATCCGAGGCGGAAGCGCAACTTTAAATCGGTGTATGTATAGTCCACAAACCACTGTTGGGGCATTCCCGCCGTCAAAATCCATTCGCCTTTTTCGTTGCCTTCGGCGTTGGAGGACAAATGCAATTCACTCCTGCGGGGGGCTTTGCGAAACCAGGCATGGGTTTGTGCCACCCATTCGCTATCAGAGAATGCTTTGCGCCAGACAGCTTGCGGCTCGGGGCGGCGGAGGACGTACTGCCCAAAGCGTTCAAGTTTTTCGTAATCGCCGGAATCAATCAGTTCGTACATAACTCAGAGAAATTTCTTTTTTCTGAACCAGAGCAGGATGCCGAGAGAGGAGATGACCATGGCACCAATGGAGGCGGGATAGCCCCATGGAGTATCCAGTTCGGGCATGCCCACAAAGTTCATCCCGTAGATACTCGCGATGAGCGTGGGCGGCATGAAAAGCACCGACACGATGGTGAATATCTTGATGATTTTGTTCTGTTCGATGTTTACGAAGCCGAGGAATGTATCTTGCAGATAGTCCAGACGGTCAAAACTGAATCGGATGTGCTCCAAGAGGGAGTTGATGTCCTTAATCAGGATGGTGAGATTGTCGTGCAGGTCTTTCGGGAAGAGGTTGCTACGCAGCATGTTGGATGCGGCGCGCTGCTTGTCGATGATATTTTCGCGAAACATCATCGTTTTTTCCTGCAAGTTTTTGATTTTCATCAGTGCGTCTTCGTCGGCTTCCTGAATGGTGTTACTCAACTGTGTGATTTCCTGCGTGTTAGCCTCAATCATATCGGCGTCAAACTCGATGCGCGTGTCCATCAGGGTCAGAAACACGTTCCAACCTGCCTGATAATTTTCGGGGTTGGCAAACATACGCTTCACCGTCTCCGTGAACGATGCCAATTCGCCGTTGCGCACCGAAATCAGGATATTATTTTTGATAATGAACGACACCGGATTTTTGGCGTAGTCATCGCTCAGGAAGTTCATGTTAACCACCAGAGTATCACGGGTTTCCACAAAGCGCGAAGAGGTTTCTATCTCAATCATTTCCTCCTCTTCCTGAATGTAAATCTTGAGAAATTCTTCCAATTGCGACTCCACTTCCTCATCCACATCGTTGAGGTCAATCCACAGGAACTGACTCGTAGGCGTTTTTTTGAGAAACTCCAAACTACGGCTCACCTTGATGGCACCGTCTTTCTGATAAAAAAGTTTGAATTCCGACATAACTTAACGAGATTAAAAGGATACACCCCTCTGAAAATCGGTGCAAAATTACATGAAAATTCCGAGATTTCCAAACGAAAATCCTGATTCAGACAATTTTTTGTATCTTTGCACGCGAAAAAAAAACAAAATTATGGAACATTTATCACCACTAATCATTGATTTGGCGCTTATATTGGTGCTGGCGGGCTGTTTTTCGCTGCTGTTTAAATGGCTCAAGCAGCCTATTGTATTGGCTTATATTGTTGCCGGTATCGTGATGTCGTTTTTTGTAAAGAAAGACATGCCTCAGTATCACGACATTGAGATTTGGGCAGACATTGGGGTTATTTTTCTTTTGTTTGGGCTGGGACTTGAATTTAGTTTTAAAAAACTGATGCTGGTGGGTCCTACCGCTTTCGTTTCTACGATTTTTATTGCGAGTTCGAGAATTGCCTTGGGCTATATTGTGGGGCAGTGCTTCGGTTGGGATAGCATGACGAGCGTGTTTTTTGGCGCGATGATTTGTATGTCTTCCACCATGATTATCATCAAGGTGTTTGAGGAATTGAACTTGACGAAGAAAAGTTTTGCGTCCATTGTCATGGGCATCTTGATTATAGAGGATTTGGTGGCGGTGTTGTTGATGGTTTTGCTCTCTACGGTGGCTGTGAGTAAGAACGCTGAAGTGGGGCAGGACTTGCTGTTTA
Source organism: Candidatus Symbiothrix dinenymphae (assembly GCA_001417715.1). GTDB lineage: Bacteria > Bacteroidota > Bacteroidia > Bacteroidales > Azobacteroidaceae > Azobacteroides > Azobacteroides dinenymphae. The sequence goes on along the minus strand of BBRT01000280.1, from coordinate 75,125 downwards.
GTCTGTTCAAATTGGTGGCTTTCCTGCTGTTCTGGTTTTTACTCGGGACCTATTTGCTTCCGACTTTTTTACGCAAAATGAAACGGTTTCTCAACGACGAAACGCTATTGATTGTATCGTTGGGGATGTGTTTGGGCATGGTTTATTTGTCCACACAAGCGGGTTTTTCGGATGCATTGGGGGCGTTTATCATGGGTTCCATTTTGGCGGAAACGCTTGTCGGCGAACGGATTGAGAAACTTATTTTTCCGATTAAAAACTTTTTTGGGGCGATATTTTTTGTGTCGGTGGGCATGATGGTGTCGCTGCCCGAACTTTGGGCTAATATTATGCCGATTCTGGTGGTTAGTGCGGTCGTGATTATTGGTCAAATATTTTTTGCAACCGGGGGCGTGTTGCTGTCGGGGCAAGATTTGAGAACAGCTGTTTCGTCCGGTTTTTCGTTGACGCAAATCGGCGAATTTTCCTTTATTATCGCCAATCTCGGATTGAGTTTGGGAGTGATAGAAAGTTCTCTGTATCAGACGATTGTGGGGGCATCCGTCATCACGATTTTTGCCACGCCTTATATCATAAAAGCATCGCCAAAGGCTTATGGAGTCTTAGAGCACAGGTTGCCCGCGAAATGGTTGAACTATCTGAATCGAAATTCGACAGGAGCCAGCAGCGCACCCATTTTGAACGAAGAAAGCCTCTGGAAACGCTTCCTGCGCAATATGATAACCTCCGTGGTGATGTACTTCTTTATATGTATCGTGATTGTCTATTTTGCGTTTACGTTCGGTTTCCCGCTGCTGCACAACTACTTACCGGAATTGCACGCCAATATCGCAGGTGCTGTCGTAACGATACTCGCCATTTCGCCCTTTTTGCGCGTGATTATCACCAACAAAGACCATTCTAAGGAGTTTTTGCAACTTTGGCAGCACAATAAAGTCAATCGTGCACCGCTCATTTTCACCATTGTGGTGCGCACGGTGATGTGTGTGGGCTTGATTGTGTACATTTTGAATCAGCTGTTTGCCGTGGGGTTGATATTGGCGATTGCGGTGGGGTCGCTGCTGATTATTTTCTTTGCGACTTCGCGGCGGTTGCACAAAACCAGTGAGCGGCTGCATGAGCGTTTCCATAAAAATTTCAACGAAAAAGAACATCTTGAAGAGGCGCAAGCCCTTATCCCAAAGGGATTTGTGAAACATGTGATACGGCGCGATTTACACCTGTCCGACTTTCTAATACAGCCGCAATTTTCCATCGTAGGGCAAAGTCTGAAGCAGTTGCAGTTTCGCCAATCGTTTGGTGTACACGTAGTTACAATCATGCGCAACGGCATCCGCATCAACATCCCAAACGGCGATGAGCGCATTTTCCCCAACGACCACCTCGTAGTGCTGGGCACCGACAAGCAAATGGAACAATTTCAGCAACGCATCGAGGAAAAGCGCGAAAAATACGCCGACTATCAAGCCGAACAATTCCCAGCCGTGCAAATTCGGCAGGTGGAATTAGAAGAAGGTGCCGATTTGGTTGGACAAACGGCACTGACAGCACATTTGCAAGACGAATACGATTGCATGCTGGTGGGCGTAGAGCGCGCAGGCTGGTCAATCACAGAACCGGACTTGGATTTGGTGTTTGAAGCCGGCGACATCCTCTGGTTGGTAGGCGAAAAAGAAAAAATCAAACGCTTGCATGCTATTAAGAAAGAGTAGGGGGGATGAACTTTTTTTGTCTGAATCAGGATTTTCAGGATTAAAGGATTGGCAGGATTGTTGAACAATCCTGCCAATCTTTTCTGAGTAGAGACGTGGCGCGCCACGTCTCTACTGCAATTTTGTCTGAACCGGGATTTTCGTGTGATTTCTGTTGTCTGAACTTTGATTTTAAGATGATTTTTATGATTTTTATGATTGTTAATCGTCTGAACTGTGATTTTCGTATGATTTCAGATGATTTCTATGATTGTTTTTAATCATACAAATCATTAAAATCATCTTAAAATCAGGCTAAATCTTTTTTTCAGGTGCTATTATTTCGCAAACGGTGTTTTATCCCGTAGGGATTATAGCTCGGTAGAAATGGAATGCCTCCCCCAATTCCTGCATCCCGTAGGGATGCAACATCATCCGCAAACGGTTGCATCCCTACGGGATGCAGGGTGGAGGTTAGGATTGGCTTTTCTACCGAGCTATAATCCCTACGGGATAAAAGGCTATGTATATTTGTCCCTGCGGGACAAAGCACCGTTTGCGAAATAATAGCACCTAAAAAAAAAGATTTAGCCGATTTGTATGATTCAAAACAATCATAAAAAATCACTGAAATCATACGAAAATCAAAGTTCAGACAAAAGGATTGGCAGGATTTTCAAAAAATCCTGCCAATCCTTTTATCCTGAAAAATCGCCGTTCAGACAACTTACAGCGTTGCCTTCACCTCCACCTCTTCAAACGGCTCAACGATGTCGCCTATTTTGATGTCGTTGAAGTTTTGGATGTTTAGACCGCATTCGTAGCCTTGTAGCACCTCTTTCACATCGTCTTTGAAGCGTTTCAGCGAGCCGAGTTCGCCGGAATAAATCACGATGCCTTCGCGAATGATGCGAATTTTGTTGCCGCGTTTGATTTTGCCTTCGCGCACCAGACAGCCTGCCACGGTACCCACTTTGGTGATGTTGAACACTTCGGTCACTTCCACATTGCCGGTGATTTCTTCCTTAAATTCCGGTGCCAACATACCTTCCATCGCGGCTTTAACCTCCTCAATGGCATCGTAAATAATTGAGTATAAGCGAATATCCACGCCTCCCTGTTCGGCTGCTTTGCGAGCCAATTGCGACGGGCGCACCTGAAAGCCGATGACAATCGCTTCGGAGGCTGCTGCGAGGGTAACATCCGATTCGGAAATTTGCCCTACGCCTTTGTGGATGACATTGACCTGAATTTGCGCAGTGGACAGGCTGATTAACTTGTCGGAAAGCGCCTCCACAGAGCCGTCCACATCGCCTTTGACGATGACGTTCAACTGTTGGAAATTGCCTATCGCAATGCGGCGACCGATGTCGTCCAGGGTCAGCATTTTTTGTGTCCGCAGTCCCTGTTCGCGCTGCAGCTGTTCGCGTTTGGATGCTATTTCGCGGGCTTCTTGCTCGGTATCCATCACATTGATGGCATCGCCGGCTTGGGGGGCACCGTTCAGACCGAGCACCAACACCGGTTCGGCAGGTCCTGCCTCCGTGATGCGCTGATTGCGCTCGTTGAACATGGCTTTGACACGTCCAAAGTGCGTGCCTGCCAACACCACATCGCCCAATTGGAGCGTACCGGTTTTCACAAGCACCGTCACGAGGTAGCCACGCCCCTTATCCAATGACGATTCGATGATTGAACCAACCGCTTTGCGTTTGGGGTTGGCTTTCAGTTCCAGCATATCGGCTTCCAGCAACACCTTTTCCATCAATTCGTTGACATTGATGCCTTGCTTGGCGGAGATGTCCTGCGACTGATATTTGCCGCCCCAATCTTCCACCAGATAATTCATCTGCGACAGGGCTGATTTTATTTTTTCAGGGTCGGCTCCCGCTTTATCTATCTTGTTGATTGCGAACACCATAGGCACATTTGCAGCGGCGGCATGGTTGATAGCCTCAATGGTTTGAGGCATCACGCTGTCGTCTGCCGCCACAATGATGATGGCGATGTCCGTCACGCTGGCACCACGCGCACGCATAGCCGTGAACGCCTCGTGACCGGGAGTGTCCAGGAAAGTGATGCGGCGACCGTTGCCCAATTGCACATTGTAGGCACCAATGTGCTGCGTGATTCCACCGGCTTCACCGGCAATCACATTGGTGTTGCGGATATTGTCGAGCAACGATGTTTTACCATGGTCAACATGCCCCATGACCGTCACAATGGGTGCACGAGCCACTAAATCTTCGGGGTTGTCTTCGTCTTCCGCGATAGCCTCCGCAACTTCGGCACTGACATATTCCGTTTTGAACCCAAATTCGTCCGCCACAATATTGATAACTTCAGCATCCAAACGCTGATTGATGGACACCATAATGCCAATCGCCATACATTTGGAAATAATCTGCACCACAGGCACATTCATCATGCTTGCCAAATCGTTGGCGGTTACAAACTCGGTGAGTTTGAGCACTTTGTTTTCGTGTGCTGAGGCTTCAAGCTCCTCATCGCGATGCTGTGAGAAGGCATCGCGCTTTTCCTTGCGGTATTTAGCACCCTTTTTCTGCGTTTTGTTCGTCAGACGGGCGAGCGTTTCCTTTACCTGTTTTTGCACATCTTCTTCGCTCACTTCGCTCCGTTCGCCATATTTGCGGAGCTTCATGTTGGGATTTGGCTTCACTGCCGGAGCACCCTTCTCGATGTCTATTCGTTCATTTTTGATGCGTTTGCGCTTCTTTTTCTGCGTCGGGTCAATATCTGCTTTTTTCGTCAGCGTTGGTGGAACGGCGCGCGGTTCCGGCTTTGGAGCTGCTGCGTTTTTTTTCCTCTTTGGTACATGCTGTGGAACGGTTTTGATTTTGTCGGAACGCTCTTGTTCACGTTCTTTCTTCGTCTTCTTTTTCGGGCGGGTCGATAGATTGATTATGGACAAATCAATGCTACCGGTCACCTTAGGACCTTCTATGGTTGGTTTTGGGAAATAGCGGAACGGTTCGCCGACAGTGGTGGCACCGGAAGGCGTTGGAGTGTTCACAAGCGTTATCCCGCCAACCTTCTCTTTCTGGGTTTGCCCCCCTTTTCCACGCTTCTTTTCTTTGGATTCTTTGGATTCTTTGGGTGGTGCGGCAACCACTTCTTTCTGTTTTTTGTCCGCAATGGGATTACCGCGCTTGTCCAATTTTATTTTGCCGGTGACGGTGAACTTCGGCTTGAGTTTTTCGGGGATAACCGTTGGAATTTCTCCCTTCGACACATAGCCCGGAACCGTCACGGTGCCCTTTTTGTCCTTGTCGCGACGGTCAAAGCGGATTTTTTCGGCTTCCTTTTTCAGATTCTTATCCAAACTAAATTCATTGACGAGCAGGTCGTACTCCACGTCCTCAATTTTAGTATTTGGGTCAGCATCCGGATGGTCATAGCCCTGCCGCTGCAGAAACTCGACCACCGTCGTAAGCCCCACATTCAAATTTTGCGTAACCTTATTTAATCTTATAGACATATTCTTCAATTACGAATTAAAAATTACGAATTAAAAATTAAATTCGGCAAAAAGTCCGTAATTTTTAATTTTTAATTTTTAATTGCATTACTCTTCCTCAAACTCTGCCTTCAAAATAGCAAGGACTTCGTCGATGGTATTTTCCTCCAAGTCGGTCTTTTCTATCAAGTCTTCGCGACTTTGTTCTAAGACGTTTCTGGCGGTGTTGCAGCCGATGTTTTTGAACGCATCAATGACCCATTGCTCTATTTCGTCCGAAAATTCGTCCAGGTAGATGTCTTCGTCTCTGATTTCTTCGTCTCGGAACACGTCAATGGTGTAGCCCGTGAGCATACTTGCCAATTTGATGTTCAACCCGCTTTTTCCGATAGCCAGCGACACCTCTTCCGGTCTGAGAAACACTTCCGCCCGGTGTTTTTCCTCATCTAATTTGATGCTGGACACTTTTGCCGGACTTAACGCCCTCTGAATGAACAAGTTGATATTGGACGTGAAATTGATGACATCAATGTTTTCGTTGCACAATTCGCGAACGATGCCGTGAATACGCGCCCCCTTCATCCCGACACAGGCTCCTACGGGGTCAACGCGGTCGTCATACGACTCCACCGCCACCTTAGCACGCTCACCGGGGATGCGGGCAATGCGCTTGATGGTAATCAAACCATCGTGAATTTCGGGCACTTCCAACTCAAAAAGTCGCTGCATAAACAGCGGAGAGGTGCGCGAAAGGATGATTTTCGGATTGTTGTTTTCGTTGTCCACCTGCACAACCACGGCGCGGCGCGTTTCCCCTTTGCGGAAAAAATCCGTCGGGATTTGCTCCGTTTGCGGAAGCAACAACTCATTGCCATCATCGTCCAACAGCAAAAGCTCTTTTTTCCACACCTGATATACCTCGCCGGACACAATTTGACCGATTTGGTCTTTGTACTTGGAGTAAAGCGAATCTTTTTGCAACTCTAACACCTTGCCCGACAGAGCCTGACGCAAATTCAAAACGGCACGGCGACCGAAGCCCGCAAAATCCACCGCATCGGTGATTTCTTCGCCCACTTCGTAATCCGGGTCAATTTTTTGTGCATCCGCAAGCGTGATTTGCCGATTGGGGTCTTTCAACCTGCCATTTTCAACCACCTTGCGGTTGCGCCAAATTTCAAAGTCACCCTTATCGGGGTTGACAATAATGGAATAATTCTCGTCCGAACCAAACATTTTGCTGATAACGCTACGAAAAGACTCCTCCAAAATACTAATCAGAGTGGTACGGTCGATATTTTTGTTCTCCTTAAAGTCCGCAAATGTCTCAATCATACTCGGTACTGCTGCTCTTCTTCCCATAATTTTTCTATTTTTTTAATAAAAAAGAGAGACTGCCGCCTCCCTCCTCCTAAATTCGGCTGCAAATGTACGCTCTTTTTTTGAATTACGCAAATTTTTGTGCATTTTTTTTTCAATTTTTTGTCTGAACTGTGATTTTCGTGTGATTTCAGTGATTTTTTATGATTTTGTTTCATGTATTTCACTCAAATCATATCTCCACTCTTCACTCTTCACTCATAACTCATAACTATTTACTACCTTTGCCCCCAAAAATGCATATTTATGGGCAAAGATTTTAAACGAACTCTGATTACGGCTGCGTTGCCGTATGCCAACGGTCCGGTGCACATTGGGCATTTGGCGGGCGTGTATGTACCTGCGGATATTTATGCGCGCTATTTGCGGCTCAAAGGCGAGGAGGTGCTGTTTATTGGCGGGTCGGACGAGCACGGCGTTCCTATTGCGTTAAAGGCTAAAGCTGAGGGAGTTACGCCTCAGCAGGTGGTTGACCGCTACCATGCTATTATCAAAAAATCGTTTGAGGATTTTGGGATTTCGTTCGATATTTATTCGCGCACGTCTTCGGACATTCATAAGAAGACGGCGGCGGATTTTTTTCGCAAACTCTACGGTCAGGGTGAATTTGTGGAGCAAACCTCCGAGCAATATTACGATGAAGAGGCGAAGCAGTTTCTCGCCGACCGCTACATCACGGGCAAATGTCCGCACTGTGGTGCCGAGCGGGCGTATGGCGACCAATGCGAAGCCTGCGGCACGTCACTCAGCCCGCTGGATTTGCTTGAGCCAAAGTCGGCGATTTCGGGCAGCGTGCCCGTTTTGAAGAAGACCAAACACTGGTATTTGCCGCTCGACAAGCACGAGGCGTGGCTGAAAAAGTGGATTTTGGAAGACCACAAAGAGTGGAAATCGAATGTCTATGGGCAATGCAAATCGTGGTTGGACATGGGTTTGCAGCCGCGCGCCGTGAGTCGCGACTTGGATTGGGGCGTTCCCGTGCCGGTCGAAGGGGCGGAGGGCAAAGTGCTCTACGTGTGGTTTGACGCGCCGATTGGCTACATTTCCAACACCATCGAAGTGTGCGGCTCGCAACCGGAAAAATACGGCGATTGGGAAAAATGGTGGAAAGACAAATCGACAAAATTGGTGCATTTCATCGGCAAAGACAATATCGTGTTTCACTGCATCGTGTTTCCGGCGATGCTCAAAGCCGATGGCAGCTACATTTTGCCGGAAAATGTGCCCGCCAACGAGTTCCTGAACTTGGAAAGCGACAAAATCTCCACCTCGCGCAACCACGCGGTGTGGCTGAACGAATATCTGGAGAAATTTCCCAACAAACAGGACGTTCTGCGCTATGTTTTGACCGCCAACGCGCCCGAAACGAAGGACAACGACTTCACATGGAAAGATTTTCAGGCGCGCAATAATAATGAATTGGTCGCCATACTGGGCAATTTTGTCAACCGCGTGCTCGTGCTGACACAGAAGTTTTTTGAGGGAAAAGTGCCCGCTCGCGCTGCTCTGACGGACTATGACCAACAGACATTGGACGAATTTGCATCGGTCAAACGCGAATTGGAAGCCAATCTGGAGACGTTCCGTTTCCGCGACGCGCTGAAAGAGGCGATGAACCTCGCGCGCATCGGCAACAAATACCTCGCCGACACAGAGCCTTGGAAGTTAGCGAAGACCGATATGGCGCGCACAGCCACGATTTTGAACATCGCGCTGCAAATCACCGCCAATCTCGCCATCGCGTTTGAGCCGTTTTTGCCGTTTTCGTCGAACAAAATCAAGCAGTTGATTGGCACTTCCGATTTGCACTGGGCGCAATTAGGCTCTGCCGACCTTTTGCCCGCCGGTCACCAACTGAATGAGCCTACCTTGCTGTTTGAAAAGGTTGAAGATGAGGCGATTACACAACAAATTCAAAAATTGACCGATGCTAAAAAATAAACTCATCGCAGTATTGATGTTGGGCTGTGTGTGGCTGATGGGTTGCAGTCCACGACCATCGTATGTGCTGTCTGACAGCGAGATGGCGGATGTTTTGTTCGATTTAAATCTGGCAGAACAAGCCATCAACGACCATTCGGCGATTTTTGCCGGCGATTCGGCACGCAAACAACAACTTCTCCTGTCGATTTTTGACAAGCATCGCATCACGCAACAAGATTTTGACACCTCGCTGGTGTGGTATAATGCGCATTTAGAGCAATATCTGGAAATTAATATGCAACTCAGCACTCGCTACTCGTCTATCATCATAGGTCTGCAAGCCAACATTGACCGCCTCCAAAGGGCGGCGGCGGCGGCGGCGGCGGCGAAAGATAAACAGGAGAAGGCTGTTCTACCTCCGAATTATGTGTTGGAAATCGTGCGCGATACCTTGCGCTTTTTTCCGGAAAAAGAAGTGCGCCCCATCGACACACTCGCCTGCGATAGCGATACCCTCCTTTATTACCTCCCTGAAACGCAGAATCAGACCGTATGGACGAATTATTTCCCGAAGTAGATGCACACGGAACGGTGAAGCACAATTTTTGCGAAAGTATGTATTTGAATCTGCAGTTGAACGCGAATTAGTTCACGCTTATCAAACCGTTTTTGATGGAAAATTTGCATTTAATTCGTATGAAATTGACGAAATTTGGTGGTGGTTACTGCCGGGAATCAGCAAAAACATTGGAAAATCCATTTTTACCCCTAATTTTGAAAACGAATTTCTCTCCTTTTTAACACGCTACAACACCTTGTAGTCGATGATAACAAAACGATAACAATTTGATAACAAAAAGATAACAAAAAGATAACGAAAAGATAACATAAAAAATTTGGAGGTTATTTCAAAAATACTTTCCTTTGCAGCATAATTCTTAACCGAAAATGTTGTCTTTAATCAAAATGGTGTTTTTAATCAAAATGAACTTTTAATCATTCATAATGTGTTTTGTTTTAATAAGTTATCGTATTCGTATGAAAAAATGCGGTTCGAAACCTTAACCATAAGAGAGCGCAGGGAAGTGATTTTCTGCGCTCTCGCCGTTTATCATCCATTATCATTTCCCAACGCGATGCGATGCGATGCGTTGGGCTGGGATATGGTGAGCTTTCAGCCCGTTCTGTCATTGCGGGCCAAGCCCGCAATGACAACGCCTTTCAAAATAATCGCCAATGATATAGAGCGGCACATTCGTCATCCATGCTTCTTGGCGGAAATCGGAGAGTGAGGTGCGAAAGGCTGCTTGCGGTTTATATTTTTCGCAAAAGAATTTGAAACTTTTGGATTGCAGATTTTCCCCCGCTTTCACTTCAATCGGTGTGATTTCGCCCTTGTGCTGAACTACAAAATCAACTTCATTGGTACTTTTTTCGTTTGTCCAATAGCCGATATAATTCAGTTCAGCGGCTTTAAGTTGCTGCATCACAAATTGTTCTGTAAATGCACCATAGGCAATCTGCGGCATCGAAGGCTTGGAAATGCGGAACGTTTTCAGCAAAATTCCCGAATCGACCAGCCACTGAATTGCCAACTCGAAATCCCTCGCTCTGGCACCTTCTTTCGCCACGCCATACACAAATTTTTTATTATCCTTCGCCAACTGTGCAGGAATACTGTTCCAAACCATATTCAAACGTGGCACAACTTCATCAGGCGCAAACCACTTCCGGCATTCCACCAACATAGAGGTAATATCGTAACTTTTCTTTGAACTTTTCGGTAAATACACTCAGTATGTCCCACTGTTTTTTTTCTAAAATTCCTTGATAAGCCAAGTTTTTCCCACCTGCCTTGCACCCTGTACAATAAGCGGTTTCCGCCCCTTGCTTAACTTCCAATCAATCAGCTGTTTAATCTTCGTTCTGTACATTTTATCCGGATAAATTTGTTATAAATTACACTTTTATCCGGATAAATTCGTCAAAAATCACATTTTTATCCGGATAAAAACGCCACAAAGGTACAAAAAATTTCTTGGCAATCTTGAAAATCTGATGAAAATCACGGTTCAGACAAAAAACTTTCAAAAAAATTTGGTGGATAAAAAAAAAGTCGTACCTTTGCAGAGCATTTACTCTGTTTTTGAGATGAAGGATACTAAAAATCACATATTGCAAACTGCCTTCCGGCTCTACTTGCAGAAGAGCTATAAGGCTGTGACACTGAAAGATATACTCTCGGCGACGGGTCTGTCGAACGGTGCTTTTTACCACCATTTCGATAATAAGGAGCAACTTTTTAAGGCTGTCGTTGACCACTACCTGCTCGGGACGACACGCCACGTTTTTGAAATTTATCCGAAAGAGTCGCTCTACGGCTTTATCCGGCACGTTTTGGCGAGTTTCGACCGGATTTTTGACGCGCTTTACAAAAACGCTGAAGGCAGTGTCAATTTTTTTTCCTTTATGTTTGAGGCGTTGAGGTATTTCCCTGAATTGCAGGCAGGAATACTTAAAAATCAGGCGTTGGAGACTCGTGCGTGGCTCGAAATGATTGGCATTGCCCGAAAAACGGGCGAAATAAAATCGGCAATGCCCGACGAATCCATCGCCAAGTTTTTCATCTACGCATCGGACGGAAACAGGATGGATTATGTCGTGGAAAAAGATTTTAAATTGCTGAAAAGCAGAATCAGGACGTTGTGGAATGATTTTTATCAAATGTTGAAGACATAATTTTTTTTTATCACGCACAGAGTGTTTGCTCTGTTTTTTAAGAATACTAATTTTAAAATAAAAATAAAATGAAAATGGTTAAATTAATGAATCTCAAACATTGGCAAGTATTTGCAATTTTAATGGGCGTCCCGGTGATTGCCCCGCTTGCCGTCTTTTGTCAGGTAGTCGCAAATAGCAGACTGACAACAGTTTCCACCGCCAGCCTGATGGACATCGGGAACAATTATCTGGCAAAAATGCTTGCCGTGCTTCCGTGCCTGACGGCGGTGTCTATCGGTTTGCTCGCCGTGTGGTTTTCCGCAATGGCGGTGTGTCTCCACAAAAAACTTCCGCCGACGGCAAAAATGAGCCTCGCAGGGTTTTGGTTCTGCCTGCTCTTTCCGGCAGTATTTAAGGTGGTTACGGCTATCTGGCTGCCGGATTTAATTGCCGGATTTTGGAACAGTGAACCGCATGGTCATTTTTTCATCTTTCCGCAGATTTTTCCGACAATTTGCGCATTTCTGTTGGTGTGTGCACAACCGGTATCTGCGATTGTGGCACACCTGATGGCACAGTTTGCAATGTCCTACTTGCTCATTTGCTTGTATGTATGCTCTGCCTTCTGCATTTTCTACTGCTTCTACTTCATTGCTAAAGCGTTGAAAACAGCAGAGTTACAACGACCGGTGAAGTTTCGCGATTTTGCCCAAGAATTTTTCTTAATCTGGATTTTGCCTGTCGGAATCTGGATTATCCAACCTCGAATCAATCAATTGTTTAATAAAAAATAAAGAAAAATGAAAAAAAACAGTATCGTATTATTAGCAACGCTGTCAATGATTGGCGTTGCAGAAGCTAATGCACAGATGAAATTTGCGTTTAGCAAGGGCTTTGCGGCAAATGCCGTCGTGTCGGATTTTACATTGGCGGGCAAAAATGAAACGGGCTTTGGCGCATCGCTGAGCAATTCGGACAAGTTGGAAATCAGCAGACACATTGCGCTGCAAGCCGAGTTTCACCTGCATTACAGCGCATCTCAAAATGTTAAATATTGGGGCTTGGAAGTGCCGATATACGTTGTGGGGCATCTAAAAATGGGTTCCGGAAAGGGCTTTGGAGGCGCGGGAAGTTACGCCGATTACGGTTTGCAGTCAAAAAATTGGGCTATTGGCGGGGCAGTGATTGCCGGCTACGAATTTGCCAACGGCTTTTTTGTGAATTTTTCCTACAAAAGGCGTTTTTTCGATTGGGCACCCGCCAGCGCAACCAACGCTGCAATGAAGTTGCAAGCGGCAAGCATCGGGGTGGGATACCGATTTACGCTGTTTGAAGGCATAATGTTGAAAAGATAGCAAGACATTATTTGAGCAAAAGGCAAATTACCTCTCGCCTCGATTTTGCCTTTTGCTCAAATTGCGATTTTTCTTGGACAGAAATTCTTGTGAGGCGGTCAATTTGTGCGATTCTTCGTTCAGATTGATGCGACCGCCGGAAAGTTCCGACAGGTCTTTGAAGATTTTTTGGTCGTCCACCACTTCCTTGTTCCACGTCAGGAATGAGCGTTTCATCTGGTTGGCGAGCATGCTGATGAGTTCGTCTTTGGCTTCGCCGTCTTCCACCATAGTAGTTTTTTTTATCATTTTTTCCACAAAACGACCGTAGTGTTTGTATGCCATCCTTTGCTGTGGGTAGGGCAATTTGTCGGGTTTGATGTGCATTTCTTCGCGTTTCACCACCTCGTAGGGGTAGTCAATGTCCAGCGCAAAATCTGCCATAACCGCCAAATGGTCCCAAAGGATATGCTTAAAATCGCTCACATCGCGCAAATGGGGAAACATATTGCCCATAATGTCGATGATGCTGTTGGCACAATGAGTCCGCTCTGCGCGGTTTTGAAGCGACACACAATGGTCCACCATGTTTTGAATATTCCTTCCATATTCCGGCAGGAGCAAACGCTTCAGCTGCGTGTTGTATTTCATATCTTTCATACTTTGTTTTTTATCTCGGCGGCAAAGGTACGAAAAAGTTATGAGTTATGAGAAAAAGGCTAAAAAATAAATCTTTTTTTCAGGTGCTATTATTTCGCAAACGGTGTTTTATCCCGTAGGGATTATAGCTCGGTAGAAATGGAATGTCTCCCCCATTCCTGCATCCCGTAGGGTGGGGTGTAAAAAAGATTAATGTTTTATGAATATTGTTCGTTCATCATTTGTTTTTATCCCGTAGGGATTGTAGCTCGGTAGAAAATAGAATCGCCCCGCCCCCCATTTCAGCATCCCGTAGGGATGCAACCGATTGCGGATTATGTTGCATCCCTACGGGATGCGGGGAGAAGGAGAGGTATGATTTTCTACCGAGCTACAATCCCTACGGGATAAAAAAACAGAACGCAAAAATTTCACCCGATTGTAATCTGTTTGACACCCCACCCGTAGGGATGCAACCAATTGCGGATTATGGTTGCATCCCTACAGGATGCAGGGTGGAGGTTAGGATTGGCTTTTCTACCGAGCTATAATCCCTACGGGATAAAAGGCTATGTATATTTGTCCCTGCGGTACAAGGCATCGTTTGCGAAAGAATAGCACCTGAAAAAAAAGATTTAGCCCAATAACTTTATCTCCGGAACAACTTGGAATTTGGCATATTCAACCACTTTCCCTCGCCCCTTTACCACATGAAATATGTATAGGCTCGTGGTCATTGCTGAAAAACATGAATCGCAAACCGAAAAACACAAAAATTGCAGGCATGATAATACATTTATAAATTTATCCCGCAAAGGTACACCTAATTTTTGAATTGCCAAAACGCAAAAGATAAGCGAGCCCCAGGAAAAGATATTTTTAATGACTATCCGCAACCATACCACCGTATATGGTATTTCCATAACACATTTTTACTAATTTAAGAACATTTAACACTGTTATTAACATAGTTTAACGCTAAAATGGTCAAAAGCATGAAGATTGCTTAAAAGAAAACCTTACCTTTGCGCCCGAATTTGCGCTAAGTAATGAATAGGCAAATATCGGACCGGTATTGGCTCGAATGAATGAGCGATACGGAAGTGATAAACTTTTAAAATTATAGGAGATATGAAAGCATGACAGCGGTGATACGCACATTTTAAGAGAAAAAACGTTTAGCTTATTATTCTGGTTACATGAAATCTGAACAATTTCAAAAAACAACCAAGGGTGGGAGTGATGACGTTCGCGCGTTGTGGCGTGGATAATTCATTTTTGTTTGGTTGTTAGGTAGTTCAGAACCTCATGTAACGGATAGAAGATATTAGATTTTGTCCGCGTTTTTTTATGTGTGTATGGTGATGAAAGACGAATAGGTTGACCAACAACTGACATAAAATTGGGGCAAGCCCTACAAAGCCTTTTAGAGTAGGAATTAGTTTAATAATTTAATTGTCCGTATAAGGAACGGACGTAAAAATTTTCAAAAATGAAGAAGATTTTTTTATCGTTACTGCTTATTGCAGTATGTGGAGTGAGCGTTAGTGCTCAAAAGGGAGAGATGGCCGTTGGCTTAAACTTAGGGTATGATGTTGATGGATCGGCATTTGCTGTTGGTGCTAAATTTAATTATGGGATTACCGACCACCTCAGAGTGTCGCCATCCTTTAATTACTTTTTGGGCGACATTAGCAGTTGGGAAATCAATGCCGATGTTCATTACTTGTTTAATGTTGCAGACAACTTCAAAGTGTATCCGTTGGTTGGAGTAACTTATGCATCAATGTCTATGTCATCATCTGAAGGAGGTGTGAGCATGAGCATGAGCATGTCCGAGATTGGCGTTAATCTTGGTGCAGGTTTAGGTTATGACTTAACCGACCGCATTGCTCTCGGATTAGAAGCGAAATATCGTACTGCTTTTCAAGGCAGTATTATTCCCGCCATTAATCTAATTTATAAATTTTAAAATTTTAAAAGATGAAAAAGTTTAAAAATGTATTTTTGCTGGCAGTAATGGCTGTTTCAGCAGTGTGCGTTACCTCTTGCGGTGATGATGATAAAGACAACACACCGGAAACAGAGGAAAACGGCGGTAACAATAATGGTGGCACCACTGTGCCTGGTATTGTCCTTGATGGCAACAAATTTAAAGTAACCCTCAGCAGTGGTCCTGCAAATACTACTGTTGATGCTGTGAAATTGACAGCGTATGATGCGAACAGTAGTGATAAGGATAAGGTAACAGTTGCCGAAGGAGTGTACAAAGATAACGTCTTTACACTCACTTTCGGTGCGGTTCCTGATGGTTGTTTATATCCGGTAGGGGAAATTTTCGCATTGGATGAAAAACTGGTAAGTGACAAAACGGTAAGATCCAGATCTTTTAGCGAAGTTGAGGCTTACCTGGCGGGGACAAAGGTTGGGATATTTGACTTCAATACTGTTTACAGTTTAGAACGGAACCGACTTGGAATCATCTATGTTGATAAACCTGTTGATGTGGAGGGGACGGCTGATATGTACACCATCACCTTCCCCAAAATATCTTTGAAACAAGGATGGAATGTGCTCTACTACAGAGACAATGGGAACGGAGCCAGTTACACTGCAACCACCTCAAGCGCAGGTATGAACTTTTTTTACAACAAGTAAATTCTTTTCATAATTAACTCAGAAACCCCTGACCACATTGGGTGGTCGGGGGTTTCATTTTATGTTGTAATCTGTTGGATGCTATGCAGTTATGAGTTTTAGTGGTATGATTGCGGATAGTCATTATATTTTTTGTTCCTAACCTTGCCCCTCAATGACAGACTGTTTTGTTTAACCTCAGCGCATTTAGCACCACTGTCACGGAGCTGAAACTCATTGCCAGCGCGGCAATCATCGGGTTGAGCGTCCAGCCAAACAGGGGATAGAACGCGCCTGCTGCCAGCGGGATGCATATAATATTGTAGGAAAATGCCCAAAACAGGTTTTGCTTTATTGTGCGCATCACCGCTTGGCTCAAGCGAAATGCGGCAACGGCATCGAGTAAGTCGCTGCGCATCAGCACAATATCTGCCGACTCCACGGCAATGTCTGTGCCGCTACCGATGGCAATGCCCAAATCGGCACGCGTCAGGGCGGGTGCATCGTTGATGCCGTCGCCGACCATCGCCACGCTGCGGTTTGCCGCTTGCAGGCGCACAATTTCGCGGTCTTTTTCTTGCGGTAGCACTTCGGCTATCAGGCTGTGTATGCCCGCCTCGCGTTGAATGGCAGTTGCCGTTTGTCGATTGTCGCCCGTCAGCATGATAGCGTCCATGCCCATCGCGTAGAGTTGCTCTACCGCCTGTCGGCTCGTGGGCTTCAGCGTGTCGGCAACGGCGAGCAAACCGATTGCTGTGTGCTCATCGGCAAGAAACAACGGCGTTTTGCCTTCGGCTGTCAAGTTTTCAAAGCGGGTGGTGAAATGGCTAATGTCAATGCCGCGTTGCACCATCAGTTTATGGCTTCCTGCACAATACAGGCGATTCCGGATGCGCCCTTCAATGCCTAATCCGGGCAATGCCTGAAAATTTGCAACCTCAAGCAAGGGAGCACTGTCAAAAGCACTGTCAAGCGACTTGTCAAGCGACCTGTCAAGCGACTCGTCATTGCGGGCTTGACCCGCAACCCCCTCCGTATCAATGAACTGTTGTTTTGCTTCCTGCAGCACAGCCGCCGCCAACGGATGTTCCGAATACCGTTCAAGCGAGGCGATAAGGCTCAACACCTCATCCTCAGGCATCCCATTGGTGTAAATATCGGTCACGCGCAACTTCCCTTCAGTGATGGTGCCCGTTTTGTCAAGCACGACAGTGTTGATTTTGACCGCTTTTTCAAACACCTCCGCCGATTTAAACAAAATGCCATGCTCCGCGCCTTTGCCCGTGCCAACCATAATGGCGACCGGCGTGGCTAACCCCAACGCGCAAGGGCAGGAAATCACCAACACGGCAATGCCAATCGACAGCGCAAAATCGAACGGATAACCGGCAATGAACCACCCCACAGCCGCAAAAACAGCAATGCCGATAATCACCGGCACAAAAACGCGACTGATTTTGTCGGCTAATCTCGAAACAGGTGCTTTGGAGGCGGAGGCTTCCTCGACCAACGCAACGATGTGCGAAAGGGTAGTGTCTTTGCCCACTTTAGTCGCCCGAAAAAAGAACGCACCTGTTTTGTTGAACGTTGCCGAAAACACCGTATCGCCCACCTGCTTATACACAGGCATGCTTTCGCCCGTGAGTGCCGACTCGTCAATCGTGGCATTGCCCTGTGTCACAGTGCCATCCACCGGAATGTGCTGTCCGGGCTTCACCAACAGCAAATCACCCACCACAATATCCTCAACAGGCACTTCCTGCTCCTTGTCGCCTCTAACAACAATGGCTGTTTTAGGTGCTAAATCCATCAACTTGGTGATGGCGGCAGACGTGCGACTTTTGGAACGGCTCTCAAGATATTTGCCCAACGTGACCAACGACAAAATGGTAGCCGCCGACTCAAAATACACACCATTATATATAAGCCCATACGCGAGGGCAGCAGACGACCCCACAGCAATCAGCGAATCCATGTTGGGCGCGAACCGAAACAAAGCCCTGAACCCACCCACAAAATAATTGCGATTGACAACGACGACGGGCACAACAAGCACCAACTGAAGCCAAAAATTCTCATGCAAAACAGCGGGCACACCCCCATGCCCAAACAGCATATCGCCCATCGAAACATAGAGCAACGGCAGCAAAAACGCAAACGACACCCACCAACGCCGCCGCATAGCACGCTGCTCCTGCCGCACAAAATCAATGCCACCGCTTTTCACCGCACGAGCATCGGCAGAGCGAGCATCGGCAGGGCGAACATACGCCTGATATCCCGCATCAAACACCGCCTGCTCAATGGCATTGACAGTGATTTGCGCCGTATCGAACTCAACCATCATACTGTGAGTCAGCAAATTAACTTGCACCAACTGCACACCACCCAACCGAGCCACGCTATGTTCCACATGAGCAACACACCCAGCGCAACTCATGCCGGTAATATCGAACTGTCGTTTAATGCTACCCATTGCCCACCAACATCTAAACTCTAAACTCTAATAACTAAACTCTAAAAAGACATTACTTCCGCAAATACCTGCTCATTAGAAAACCCTTGCATATCAATGGATTTGGAGCGACAGAAAGACACGCAGGTGCCACAACCTTGACACAAGCCGGGGTTGACTTTCGCTACTTTCCTAATTACTTCGCCTGCGCGGTTCTTAATTTCCTCACATTCAATGGCTTGGTAGGGGCAGGCTGTTTGGCACATAAAGCAGCCTACGCAGTCTGAACCATTGACCACTGCAATGGTTGGCTCGCGGGTCAGTTCGGCGTTGGAGAACAGTCCGATGACCTTTGCTGCTGCGCCCGATGCCGTGCTCACCGTGTCGGGAATGTCTTTGGGGGCTTGGCAGGCTCCGCACAGGTAGATGCCTGCGGTGTTTGTTTCCACAGGTTTCAATTTTGGGTGGGCTTCGGCGAAGAATTTGTAGGGGTCGTAGGACACGTGCAATTTTTGCGCCAGCTCTTCCGCGCCGCAGTTGGAAACGCCCGCTGAGGCAAGCACCACCATGTCGGCTTCTATCTCCACCTGCTCGGCACCCATCAGGGTATCCACTCCACAGACTATCAGTTTGCCGTTTTTTTCGTACACCCGCGCCACTCGTCCGCGCACATAGTTGGCTCCGTCTTCTTCGATGGCGCGACGCACAAACTCTTCGTAGTTTTTGCCACCCGCCCGCACGTCCATGTAGAAAACATACGATTCGCCATCGTGCACTTTGTGTTGATACAGCATCGCATGTTTGGCGGTGTACATACAGCAAATTTTGGAGCAATAGGGAATGCCTTTGGCGGGGTCGCGCGACCCTGCGCAGGCTATAAACACAATCTTCTTGGGAACGGTGCCATCTGACGGGCGGCGTATCTCGCCCAAAGTGGGTCCGGAAGCCGAAGCCAAACGCTCAAATTGCAAGCCGGTGAGCACATCGGCATATTTGCCATAGCCATATTCGGGGAAAAAATCGGGTTTCAACACATCAAATCCGGTGGCAAGCACAATAGCACCCACCTCTTCGGTGATAAATTCGTCCGGCTTGTCGAACTCAATGGCACCTGTAGGGCATATTTTTTGACAGACCTGACACTTGCCCGTCTGATAGTAGCGGCAATTCGCACGGTCGATGATGGGCTTGTTCGGAACTGCCTGTGGGAAAGGTGTATAGATAGCGGTGCGCATCCCCAAACCTTCGTTAAACTCGCTGGGGATTTTCTTGCTCGGACATTTCAGCGTGCAGGCTCCGCAACCGGTGCAGGTTTTGAAATCAACACTCTTGGCTTTCAGACGAATAGTTGCCGTGAAATTGCCGATGAAGCCCTCCAACTTTTCCAATTCAGCATAGGTGTGGAGCGTGATATTCGGATGTTGCGCCACCTCCACCATGCGCGGCGTGAGGATACATTGCGAGCAGTCGAGCGTGGGAAACGTTTCCGAAAGTTGCGACATGTGTCCGCCAATAGACGGGTCGCGCTCCACAAGAATGACCTTCTGACCGGCATCGGCAATGTCCAACGCCGCCTGTATGCCGGCAATGCCGCCGCCAATGACCAGGGCTTTTTTCGTGATGGGCACTTTGATGGGCTTCAAAGGCTTGTCGTATTTGACCTTTTCCACCAACATACGCACCAAATCCAAAGCCTTGTCCGTAGTGGCATCGCCTTTCTCGTGCACCCACGAGCAATGTTCGCGGATGTTGGCAATTTCGCACATAAACGAGTTAAGCCCGGCTTCAGCACAAGCCTTGCGAAAAGTAGGCTCGTGCATCCGCGGCGAACAGGCAGCCACCACCACGCCATCCAAACCTTTCTCGCGAATGGCATCCTTAATCGTAGCTTGCCCCGGCTCAGAACACATATATTTATAGTCGGTAGCCAACGCCACCCCCTCAATGTTCAACGCCTCCTTAGCGACTTTCTCGCAATCCACAGTGGCGCTGATGTTTTCGCCGCAATGACAAACAAATACTCCTATTTTTGACATAATGCTTTAATTATATTCCCCATCTCATTTCACAAACTTTGGCACCACGAACAACTTTTGCAACCCCAATTCCTGCTCGCTCAGCCCTACTGCCAAACCGATTGCCTGC
This sequence comes from Candidatus Symbiothrix dinenymphae, assembly GCA_001417715.1. GTDB lineage: Bacteria > Bacteroidota > Bacteroidia > Bacteroidales > Azobacteroidaceae > Azobacteroides > Azobacteroides dinenymphae. The sequence continues at coordinate 54,722 of BBRT01000280.1, read as the reverse complement.
GTGATGAACAGCACCGGAATATCTGTTTTTTGGTGCAGGTAGCTGTTGATGTGTGAGCGGCGCATGTCCAGATTGGATTGGCACATGGGGCAGGCTACTATGATTGCCTTTGCATCTCTGTCTGTGGCATCTTTTACTATTTTGCCCGACAGTTTGGCTACAATGTCGGTGCGCGACACGGAAAATCCGGCTCCGCAGCATTCGGTTTTGTAGCCCCAGTCGAGGGCGGTTGCTCCGATTTTTCGCATCAGCTCGTCCATTGATTGCGGGTCTTCCAGGCGGTCGAATTGCAGGATGTCGTGTGGGCGCACCAGCAGGCAGCCGTAATAGCACACCACCTTTTGCTCAAACGGGTTCACCACTTTTGCTTCTATTTTGTCGGCGATGTATTTGTCGATAAACTGCATCACGTTCATTATCTGCAACTTACCGCTCAGCGGCATTTCGAGCAGTTTGGAAACTTCCCCTCTCAACTCGGCATTCGCATTCAGTTCGTGTTGAGTCACCGATAAGCGGTTGTAGCAGGCGGCGCAGGGCACCACAATTTCCGTAAATCCCTGTTTTTCAGCCAATGCCAACACACGAGCGGGCAGTGCTATTGCGAGTTCGTGATTGAGATTGTGCGCCGCCGTTGCCCCGCAGCAGTTCCAATCGACCAATTCTTCGAGAGTTATATCGAACGCCTTTGCCAATGCCAATGTCGATTGAGCGTATTCCGCAGAAGTACCTTTCAACGAACAGCCCGGATAAAATCCTGTTTTCATGCTTTTGTTTTTGAAAAGATTGTTTTTATTTGCTTCCCGGCTTTCACCAGCTCCGGAATCAGCGGGAGTTTCCCTTTGAGAAACATTTTAGGTGCCACATCCATATCTTGCACGAGATGGAGTGTCCGCAGCTTGTAGCCACCCACCAGCCCGATTTCGTAGAGGCGACCGGTGTATTTGACCGAATCAAGAAACGCTTTGTGGAACGAAATAATGTTGCTTGCTTTTTTGCTAACCTTCTTTCCCTTAATGGATTGCCCGCGCAAATAGTCCATCAAATTAGGAATATCAATCTCCATCGGGCAGCGCGTCAGGCAGTTCTGACAAGAAGCGCACAGCCAAATCGCCTCCGAAGCAAGCAGTTTGTTGTAATTACCAACATCATTCGTCTGGAGCATGCGCATCGCCAAACTGGGCGGATAATCCATTTCCGCCGCCACAGCGCATCCGGCAGAGCATTTGCCGCACTGATAGCACCGATTGACATTCACTCCGGTGCCGGTGCGAATGTCAGAGATATAGTTCTCCTTTGTATGTGTAGTCTGCATAAGCGTAATTTTACGAGTTTTTCAGGAATTTTGTTGTCTTGCTAGGATTTGAACCCAGACAAGCAGAACCAGAATCTGATGTGCTACCGTTACACCACAAGACAATTTCTTTCAGTTACCAGTTTTCAGTTACCAGTTTTCAGTTACCAGTTACCAGTTACCAGTTACCAATTGTGACTGCAAAGGTACAGTTTTTTTTTGAATCTCCAATTTTTTTTGTGGTAACTGGTAACTGATAACTGGTAACTGCTACCAGATTGCTACTCGCTTTTCCTTCGGGACATACAAGCTGTTTTCCTCCGTCACATTCCATGCCTCGTACCATGCGTCTATTTGGGGTAAGGCTCCGTTTACGCGCCAACGTCCCAGTGCGTGGGGGTCGGTTTTTGTTCGGCGGAGGATTTCTTCGTTGCGGATGTTGCCTGCCCACACGGTGGCGTAGGCTATGAAAAAGCGTTGCGCATCGGTGTATCCGTCAATTGGGGCGGGGGTGGGCTTGCCTTTTCGGGTGTTTTGATAGGCTTGCCAGGCTATTTGCAGCCCGCCTTGGTCGCCTATGTTTTCGCCCAATGTGAATTGCCCGTTGGCGTGCGTGTCGTCCAAAACGATGATGTTGTCGAAGAAATCTACCAGCACTTGAGCCTGATTCTTGAAATTCGCGGCATCTCCGGGTGCCCACCAGTCGTTCAGGTTGCCATCTTTGTCGAACTTGCGACCCTGGTCGTCGAAGCCGTGACTCATCTCGTGACCAATCACCACGCCGATGGCACCGTAGTTCACCGCATCATCCGCATCCATATTGAAAAACGGCGGTTGCAAAATCCCTGCGGGGAAGCAAATCTCGTTGGTGCTGGGGTTGTAATAGGCGTTCACCGTTTGCGGGGTCATGTGCCATTCGTCCTTGTCCACGGGCTTGTTCCACTTGTTGATTTCGTAGTTGAAATGGAAATTATCCGCCGCTATGAGGTTCTCCAGATAGGATTTTGACTTGTCGATGCTCAGTTCGGAATAGTCGCGCCACTTGTCCGGGTAGCCGATTTTCACATGAAAATTCTCCAATTTTTCCTGCGCCTTGACTTTGGTGTCTTCGCTCATCCAAAACAAGTTGGTGATGCGTTCTCCCAATGCCGTTTGCAGGTTTTTGACCAATCCGAGCATTTTCTCTTTCGCGAAGGGCGGGAAGTGTTTTTCAACATACAGTTGCCCTACTGCTTCGCCCAAATTGCCGTTGATGGCATTCACAGCGCGTTTCCAACGCTCCGGTTGTGCTTCTTTGCCTTGCAGCACTTTGCCGAAAAAGTCGAAACTCGCATCTGCAAAGTCATCGCTCAAAGCACCTGCCGAGCCGGAAATGACTTTCCACGAAAGGTAGTATTTAATATCCTGCAAATCAGTCTTTTGGATGATTTTATTGACTTCTTCCAGCGGCTCAATCTGTCCCAAATCCAAACTTTCGATTTCGGGGATGCCGAGTTCTTTGAAATAGGTTGTCCAATCCAATTCGGGGGCTATTTTTGCCAATTCGGCGGTGCTGATTTTGTGGTAGTTAGCCTCCGGGTCGCGGCGTTTTTCACGGGGGAACGCGGCTTGTGCCAACTGCGTTTCGATTTTCAGCACGGCAGCCGATGCTTTTTTGCCATCTTCGGGCGTGTAGCCAGCCAGGGCGAACAATTTTTCGATTGCTTCCACATACTTGGTGCGAATTTCCTGCATCCGCGCATCCTGTTGCAGATAATAGTCGCGGTCGCCGAGCGAAATACCGCCCTGCACGATGTGGAAGATGTTGAGGTCGCTGTTTTTGTCGTCAGCACTCACGCCATCGTAGAAAAACGCGGCATAACCGTTGTGATTCATCCACGCCAAAGTAGCGGCGAGGGCTTTCTTGTCGGTGAGGCTGTTCACCTGCTCCAGATAGGGACAGAGAGGGTTCACACCTTCTGCGTTGCGCCGCACACTGTCCAGGGAGAGGCTGTAGAGGTCGCCAATTTTCTGCGCCACAGTACCCTGTGCATTCTCTTTTTGCGAAATCTCATCAATCAAGGTGCGCACTTGCTCCTTACTTTTCTCGCCCATCGCATCGAACGTGCCGAAGCGTGCATACTGTGCTTCCAAGGGGTGAGAATCCATCCAGCCGCCACACGCGAACCGGTAAAAATCATCGCCGGGTATCGCTGTCGTGTCCAAATTAGACACTTCAATACCGTTCACTCTGTTGTTTTTACAACCTGTTGTAACCACCATAATACTTATGAGTGTTAAATAAATAAATTTTTTGTTCATATAACTATCTAATTTAATAATTAGTCGCCTTTTTTAGGATGTTCCCTTGTAAATCAGGGTCAATCCGTCACGCAAAGGTACGATAATTTTTTCAATGCGCGTATCTTGTTTGATTTTTTCGTTGAAATCAATGATGCCTTGCGTTTGCTTGTCGCCCGAATGAGGCGGCGGTTCGAGCACTTTGCCGCCCCACAGCGTATTGTCCGCCACAATCAGTCCGCCGGCATTGACACGGTCGAAAATCAAATCGTAATATTCGCAGTACAACCGCTTGTCGGCATCAATAAACACCATATCAAACATGCCACCCAGCGTTGGAATTACATCCAGTGCATCGCCGAGATGCAAGTGAATTTTCGGAGAAAGCGGCGATTTCTCGAAGTTTTGGCGAATGAAATCCTCCATTTCATCGTCTTTTTCGATGGTGTGAATTTCGCCGTCCGCCGCAAGCCCCTCCGCCAAACACAGCGTGGCATAGCCGGTGTAGGTGCCAATCTCCAAAATACGCTTCGGACGAAGAACGCGCACCAGCATCTTGAGAATCCGCCCCTGCAAATGCCCCGAAATCATACGCGGACGAAGCAACCGGAGATGCGCCTCGCGGTTAAGTTGTGCCAAAAGCTCGCCCTCAGGGTCGATGTGAGCCAATATGTAGTCGTCTAATGTCATTCCGTGAATGTCGTTCCGTGAATAATGGGCGGCAAAGTTATTAAAAAAAAGCGTACCTTTGCCACCCTCAAAGGAATGATGATATGTTAAAACAGACGAAAATAGTAGCCACTGTGTCCGACAAACGGTGCGATGTGGACTTTATGCGCGATTTATTTGAAGCCGGTATGAATGTGGTGCGGATGAATTCGGCGCATCTCGCTCAGGAGGGCTTTGACAAAATTGTTGCCGCTGTGCGTGCCGTTTCCAACCGAATCGGCATTTTGATGGACACCAAAGGTCCCGAAGTGCGTACCACCGTGTGCGACGAGCCGATTGCGTTCAAAACGGGCGATGTGCTACGTATTCAGGGCGCACCCAACCAAAAAACAACGAAGCGGATTATCTCCGTCAATTACACCAATCTCACGGACGACCTGAAAATTGGCGATGTGCTGCTGATTGACGATGGCGAACTCGAATTTAAGGTCATCAAAAAAGATGCCAACTACCTGACAATAGAGGCGTTAAACGATGCCGTGCTCGGCAGTCGCAAGAGTGTGAATATCCCCGGTGTGCGCATCAGTTTGCCCTCGCTGACGGAAAAAGACCGCGCGAATATCCTCTACGCCATCGAAAATAAAATCGACTTCATCGCCCATTCGTTTGTACGCACCCGGCAGGATGTGCTGGACATTCAAAAGATTTTGGATGAGCATAATAGCCCCATCAAAATCATCGCGAAAATCGAAAATCAGGAGGGCGTGGACAATATCGACGAGATTCTGAAAGTGGCTTACGGCATTATGATTGCACGGGGCGACTTGGGCATTGAGGTGCCACAGGAAAAAATCCCCGGCTTGCAGCGCGTGCTGATTCGCAAGTGCATTGCCGCAAAAAAACCGGTGATTGTGGCAACACAGATGCTTCATTCGATGATTAACAACCCGCGACCCACCCGCGCGGAGGTGACAGATGTTGCCAATGCCATTTACTACCGCACCGATGCCATCATGCTGAGCGGCGAAACGGCTTACGGCAAATTCCCTGTGGAGTCGGTGCGCATGATGGCGAACATTGCGCGCGAAGCCGAAAAGACAAAACTGCTGGAAAACGACATCCGCGTGCCATTTCCCGACGACGATTTGGACGTAACTTCGTTTTTGGCAAAACAGGCGGTAACATCCAGCACCAAATTGGGCGTAAAAGCCATTGTAACAGATTCTTACAGCGGTCGCACGGTGCGCAACCTCGCCGCTTTTCGCGGCAAAGCCCCCGTTTTGGCAATCTGCTACAAAGAAGAAACCACCCGCGCATTGTCCCTCTCCTACGGCGTGTGGGCAAAATATCAAAAAGAAAACAGCGACCCCATGCAATATTTGTTGGACGCGCTAAACAAGCTGCTTGACAAAAAGATGATTGAACGTACTGACTTGGTGGCATACCTCAGCGGCAGTTTGGGCGCAGGCAGCGGCACATCGTTCCTCGAAATCAACAAGGTGGAGCGCATCCTGGCAAGTTCCAAATTTCAAACGCCGGTGTTTGAGAAAAACCGGTAAGTTTTACAATGTCAGCGACAGTTTTAGCCCTGCGCTGCCGCCGCTATAGCCGTCAAACAGTATTGTGGGCGACACATCCATGCGATTCAGCAGGCTATTGGACGTGGCACCACTTTGCAGCACACGCCCGCGTTGGGCAACTATTTTGGCAAACAAATAACCGATGCCGAAGCCCAGCGGATAATCGCTCGCCCAATGCACACCGTTGTTCAACATCGAAAGTGCGCAAATGCCTATCAGTGAATAACCTACGGGGCGAATTAAGCGGTTGTCAGGATAATGTTCGGCAAGCAAAGTAATCGTAAACGCCATCGTAGCCATGTGCCCCGATGGTAGCGCATCGTATTTGGAGACTTGCTTTTGGTAGTCGGAAAGTGCCGGGAACGGTCGAAATGTACCTCGGTCTGTGGTTGCCTGTTGCGGTGTTTCGCGCCCAAATGAACGTTTAAGTAGCTGACACACAACGCCTATTTCAATCCATCCCTCTAATGCCTGGCTCAGCATTCGCACCTCCCTGGTATTATCCGTAACCGCGCCATGGATGCCTATGCCGCCGAAAATCAGGATGCTTGTCCACCCTTCGCCGATAAAGTAAAATCCGGTGTTCAAATTTCCGGGGCGTTCCATCACTTTCACATCGCCGATTTGAATCACCGGCTCAAATTTATTCGTGCGGTCTAATCCAATATAGCGGCTGAATTGCTGCACGCCATCCACCAAAGGCTTGTCGAGGAGATACAAAACAGCGGTTGAACCGGCTATAATGCCCAATGGCACAATGCTTTTCGTGCTGAACAGTGTTTTTCCTGCCGTTGCAAAATCGCCGGGGATGTTGGTGATGCTCTCGTGCCAATTCGGGGCAGTGTAGAGCACCGTGTCATTGCCTTGTGCCTGCAAAGTATTTGCACACAAAAACAGCCACAACAAGGCTCTAACCTTGAATATGCCTGAAAAATGCCACTTTAACTTATTGATAATCAGTGAGTTAGGTGGTGGAGGGGGGGGGGGGATAACCTGTTGATAACTTTGCTCATTCATTTTTCTTTGAAATTGGGTACAAATTTAGGCATTTTTTTTTAATTACTGTTCTTCTTTGGGTTCTAAAATTGATAAGACAAGCTCAAGCCTCCTTGCTGCCCTGTATAATAAGGTATAAATGCCAATTGTCTGTCTTTGGAGCGGAAAAGTCGCCTGTTAATCGGCAACAGCCAATACCCTATTTGCGCACTCAGAATGCCAAAACCGGCACCGGCAATGACGTCCGTAGCCCAATGCCGCTCGTTATAGACCCGCAACACACCCACACCCGTTGCCACGACATAAGCCGTGATGCCATAAACGGGCGAATCGTCCCAATACTCCCGCCGCACAAGTTCAGCCCCCACAAATGCCGTTGCCGTGTGACCGGATGGAAACGAATTGGTCTCCAAAGGATTATCCGGACGGGGCGAATGAACGACATGTTTGACAGTTTGTGTCAGCACAACCTCCGTCAAATAGGCAGTAGCCATGATAAACGCACGGTCGTAAAAATCATGCTTCGAGTTCGATGTGCCGGGAATCAAATCGAACCCAAGAAAAAACGCGGCAGGCATATATTGCAGATAATCATCGGCTACAATATGCCGTGTCCGAATTTCGGCAACTTCCCCTTTTACATACCGGTTGAAAGATTTGCCCGGCTCGCTCGCCGCCACAACCGCCCCAACCGTGATTAAAGAGAGCGGAACAACCAACTGTTTGCCGGAAAACTTGGTGGTTGCATCAACAACAGGCACCGAAACGCTATCCTGAGCCAGCAAGGATGCCGGATAGCCGGTAAGCACAGAAAAGAAAAAAAACGCACGCCCGAGTAAACCCATGTCAGAGAATTTCTTGAGCACAAAGGTAGTCTTTTTTTCCTGAATTGTCAATAGTTTCAAAAAAATGTTGTACCTTTGCACAATGAATCATGGGGTTGACCGGTTTTGACAGCGGGCAGAAGTGATTTGTAAGCATGCGGTGCGTCGTTGTTCGGCACCTTAATCTCGGATGATACAAATTTAACTGGCGAAAATACTTACGCTATGGCTGCCTAATCGAAGTATAGTAGATTATTTGGCTTTATCCCCACTCAAGGAGAGGGGACCATACATCACCCTGAAGCTCTGGCTTCGAAGCAATCAGATACGGTGGTGCGGCAATATCGGAGATAGTCTGCGGGAAGTTCCGAATCGCAGATGAAACTAAGGAAATAAGCTCGGCATTGGTGGCTTCGGTCTTGTGCAGAGTCGAAAACTAAAGCGAAGACAAGCATGTAGAAAGCAAGTTAATTCCTCGTTTGGACGAGGGTTCGAGTCCCTCCAGCTCCACGGATGCTATTTAATTCATTAAAAATCAGTTAGTTACGACAGCAACAAATTGTTTTTTTGAAAAAAATCGCAACAGAAACGAAACAAGTTTTTTACGCTGTTTTTCACAAAGCAGCGTAAAAAAAAATGTCCGTAATTCAAGAAAACATTGCCTCTCAGGCACGTAGTTACACGGTGGTGAATTATCTTCCGGCTGTTTTTAAGAAAAACAAGTCGGGGTGGTTGATTGAGTATTATGCCGAGAATCCACTCTCTAAGAAACTCCAGCGTAAGCAAATCAAGTTGAACCGGCTTGCCGACCGTTATCATACTCAAAAGGAAGCTATTGCACACATCAATCGCATGATTGCCGATATCAATGTGCAACTTTCCACCGGATGGAATCCTTTTTTTGAAGGCGATGATGCGCGCTTGTACACGCCTATTGGTGATGCTATTAAAAAATTCATCGAAGAAAAAACCAAAGAAAGCCGTAGAGCCACGATTGTTTCTTATGTTTCATTCACTTCTATCCTCATGACATGGGTCGAAAAGACCAATCCCAATATCTATGCATCCACTTTTTCCGATGCAATGGCTGCTAAATTTATGGATTACGTTTACAACGAGCGCAAAGTGAGTGCACGAAGCTATAACAATGAAGTCAAATTTTTCAGGTCGCTGTTCAACTGGCTGATAGAAAAATTTTATGCCAAACACAACCCTTTCAATCGCATAAAACTGAAGAAAAAGCAGGAAAAAACGCGCATTCTGATACCAAAAGAAACGCGGGCGCAAATCATTACCTGTTTAAGACAACAAAATTCCAACTTCTTACTTGTTTGCAAATTGATGTATACCAGCCTGATACGCCCAAAGGAAATCCTGAACATCCAATTGAAACACATCCATATTCAGGAAAAATATATCTGCATTCCGGCAAACATCGCAAAGAATGGTAAGGAGCGACACTCTGCTATGAATCAGGCTGTTATTGATGATTTAACGGCTATGCACTTGGAAAAATACAATCCCGAATACTATCTCTTTGGTCCATCTTTAACTCCTGATAAAAGGCATTGTACCGATTCGCGATTTCGTAAGGAATGGGATAAGATACGGGATACGCTGAAATTGCCAAAAGAAATGCAGCTGTACAGTTTTCGCGACACCGGCATAAATGAAATGCTGAAATCGGGAATTGATGACCTGAGCGTGATGCAACATGCCGACCATCACGATTTATCAATGACCACGATGTATGCCAACCACCACGACCCCAATCTCTCGAACATCATCTACGAGCGCGCACCGGAGTTCTAACCCGCCACCGGATAAAACACGCCCTGTATGATGGAATCCATGCCGTTTTCGTCGATGTTGTATTTGAGTTGCTTGCAGGCAAATTGCTTGTTGTTGATGACGAAAATGGCTTTGGGGTCGAGTTTTTCTTTGCTGATGAATTTGAAGGTGTATTCGCGGGTGGTGTTGATGGCGAGGCTGTTGGCATTGAAATACAACTTTTTCAAACCATTGGGGTCGTCCAATCGTAGTGTCAAATTATTCGGGTCTATTTTCTGAATGTTATATTCCCACATATCTTCCCAAAAGTAATCCACAAAAGGCACCGGATAGTCCATATAATAAGTAGGATTACCTTCGGTAGTATGTATGGTATGATAACCTGTATAAAAAGCCAATTGGATGTTATCTGTTTTGCTTTTTTTTATATTTCCTTCTATTTCTTCCTGAATATCTACAAATGAGTTATCTAATTCATTATTAAATTCAAAATCATCAGATTCAATAACAGGCATTTGTGTACTCATTGGATATCCTTTCATCTTCTGATGCACAACTCCACCACTTTCTCCACTTCGGTCATCCCAATAATGCCACGTTTCCACATCTACAACTTTCATTGCCACAGGTGTAATTTTAAATTCAATATCAAGGTCGGTTTTTTGAGGATTACTCAAAATTGGTTTGAACATATTTACCCTTTTTATAAAATATCGAATCTCTTCGGTAAAATTCACATGAACATATTCGTTACCGGATTCGTCAGAGATGAATATTTTATTTTTTAATTTCTTGTTGTCTCCCGGAAAAGAACTAATATAATTCATAATAGCCCGTTCATCAAGCTTATGCACATATTCAACTTTATCTAATATGGTTCTATCAATATCCTGCCATTTAAAATAGTCATCGTCAGGCAGGTCATATCCAATATTAGCCCCGGCATAATCGTCAATATTTTCCTCGTCTAATGTTTGTACAAATTCATCTAACACCTCACGAATATAGTGTTTTTGCGTGTTTTGGTAAAAATTTCCTTTTTGTAGAATGCTTATTTTTTGGGCAGATTCATTAATCACAATGGCAACATTAAACATCTTTTCTATTGCTTCAAAAAACTCACTCACAGTCCAATCAGGAAGCATTCTATTATACCTAATCGTGTTAATTCCATTTACAATATAAAGCGATTTATAAAGACTTGTTTCAATAAAATTGGCATTAACCGTATAACCAATTGCATTGATTATTTGATTGATAATAAAATATAAATAGGGTTGTGCTATTTCATTTTTTTTTACTATCCCATTAGGTGGATAATTGGAGTTTATGTCATCGCCATAAAAATTAACAATTGCCGAATTTATGACCTTTTCATGGGTTTTTGAATAAAAAGGTGCAAAATGAAATTTAGTTCCGGAAATATCAATAGCATGCACAATATCCAAATCCAACTCATTGAGTTTCCTGTTGCCGCCGATGAAGTAATTGAGTTCGCTCTCGCCGCTCACGAGTTGAACTTTCACTTGCTTTTCGGTTATTTCGAGGATGATTTCGGTGCCGCGCAGTAGCACGCGGTTGTCCACGATTAGCGTTGCTGTGCGTTTGGAGGCGATGGGGTCGGCGTTGTTCAGGCGGTTGTAGTGCTTGTAGATGCGGGCGTTTTGCGCGTCTTCGAGGCTCAAGGTTACGTCGTAGGTGTATTGTCCGTTTTTGGTGAAAAACGGGTTTTCGCTCAGGATTTCCAACTGAAATTCGTTGGGGAGTGTCACGCTTTGGTTGTCGATTAGCAGTTCTGTCATCGGTTAGCGTTTTTTACCATTTTGTTGTACAGGTCCATGTTCTCTTTGATGCCTTTTCTGCCGGTGATGCTGACTTCGCCGACGAATGGTTCGTTGAGTCGCGTGTTCAGCCGGTCCGTCACTTCCGCATTCCGGGAAAGAAACGCGGCGACGCTCTCCATCGCGGCAGCCGTGCCGTCCGATGCGCCGCCTGACGTGCTGAGGGCGTTGCTTATGCCGCTCACTACGGCGCGGTTTTCCGCTTCTCGGTAGTCGAGCGCGCGGGCAAAATCTTTATCGGTGAGCGCGCTCACCGTGTTATTCCGCTGCGCCTCGTCCACGATGTTGAACACCTTGCGCACGGCGGGGTTGCGAACGGCAAAGCGGTTGCCGACAAACTCTTCGCTGTGCACCACGCCCTGTTCTTTGTCCCATCTGCCCGATGGGGTGAAGCCGCCGGAGGCGTAGCCGGCTTTGGCGGCTTCGGCTTGCTTTTTGATTGTTGCCACTTGCAACATTCCGGCGGCTATGGCTACGCCGGCGGCGATTGGGGCAAGAACTGTGCCCACAACAGGGATTGCGGCTGCCGACGAATAGGCATTAATGGCGGCTTGTGCCGTTTGTGCCAATGCCATAGCCACTTGGATATTGAATGATTGTTCGGCGGCTTCGGCACGTTTTTCGGCTAATTCCTTGTCGCGCTTTTCCTCTATTTTTTTGATTTTCTTTTGGTTGTTGCCGGCGGCTTTTATTTCGGCATCATACTTTTTGGTTATGGCGGCTTCTTCGGCTTGGTTGGCGGCTTGCACATAGTTGGATGCTGCCGACAATAGCGTATTGATTTGCTCCAGCGCAAATTGGGTGAGTTGCATTTTTCGGGCAAACGACTCTTTGTCGTTGGTTTCCCTGAGGTCGTTGTATTTTTGGGCAATCGCTGTGCGGAGTTCTTCGTAATTGAGTATCTCGTCAATCTCGGCATTGTGCAACGATTGAAGCGCATCTAATTGTTTAAGTTCGGCGGCTTCCGAATCGTTTATAAGTGTGTCCTTTGCGCCGGAACTGAGTTTGTCGTCATCGAGCAAACTTTTCAGGTCTTTCTTTTTGTGAGTTTGGTTTGGGTTGTCTTTGACTAATTGCTCGGCGGCTTCCTTGTTCTTTTTCTTTTCGGGGTCGTATTTGTCTTCTATTGCTTGTTTGAGAATATAGTATTGCTCCGTTGTCCGCAATTCTTCAGTAAATAAATCGTTCAGGGTTTTCAATTCTTCAGCCTTTTTTTGAGCATCTGTTTTAGCGGCTTCTTTGTTGTATTTTGCAATGAGGGCTTTTATTTTTGCCTGCCGGTCCAATTCTATTTTCTCGGCTTTTTGTTTGGCATCAAGGGTTACCTTTTCTATTTCTTCCTCATACTTGACGTATTCGTTTGAACCTTTTTGGTAAAGCAATTGCTTTTTTGATAGCATTTCCCGTTCGATGCGTAGCAGTTCTTCTTCGTAAGACTTTTTGTCTTTGTATGATTGCATCGCAACGATTCGCTGTTTGGCTGCTTCCGTTTCAATTGCTTTCAGTTTGGCAGCGAGTGCTTTTTTTGCGGCTTTTTCATCAAGGTCTTCGCCGCCTGTTATAGTGGTTTCCGCCGTGCCGTCACCTTTGATGGTTGATGTATTGTTTTTGCTTATCTCTGCTAAAGATAATATTTGGGCATCAATGTCCGTGATGGTTTTTTTGTGTTTTGCCCATGCTTTATCATAAATGGCTTGTTCGGCTCCAAATAATCCCATAAATCCGTGTGAGAATCCGGCTGCAAATTTTTGGAAGATGTTGGTATTATCGTCATAGATGGATTTACTGTCTTTTGCCTGCAAGTCTAATTTTTGCTTGTTTAGTTCTACGATTTTGTCATACGCTGCTTGTGCAATTGCAGCATCCAAAAGGCTTTTAACATAATTGTCAACAGCTGTTTTGGCTTTTTCAGTGTTAATTTCTTCTAATTTGAGGTTGCCCAGATGTTCAGGAGAGAGGTCATTCAGGCGTTTAACGGCAGCCAACCGTTCATCTTTCGACTTTGTTTCATCCCGTGCAGTTTTGAGTAATTGCTCCAGCTGCCATTTTTGTTCAGATATGTTTTTATTGGCGGTTAAATTCACGTCGTTCAATGCCTTTTGCTTTTTTTCCATTGTGGACATTTCGGAATTGATTGCCTTGTAAACTTGGTAGAGGGCAGTTGCAAGCACGAGCACGGCACCCCACGGATTTGCTGCCATCGTTGCCCAAAGTTTTTTGCATCCGGCTATCAGGGTGTTGTTCCAAAATGCCATCAATTTTTGTTCAATGATATATGCCTTCATTACAAGGGTGTAGGCGGCTAACACCGCTGCTGTTTTCACGATTGCGCCGCCGTATTTGGAGAAAAAATCAATTGACGATGACAGCACGCGGATAATCGTTGATGTGAGGTTGGTGCTGTGCAATAGGATGGGGTTTAGTTTTTCGCCCAATGCCATTGAGATGTCTTTGAAGTTTTTGCGGGCTTTTTCGAGCTTTGCCATCAGGTTTTCGTTCTTGACGTTGTACTCGTTTGTGAGGCTGGTGGCTTCGGCAAATGATTTGTTGGATATGTCTTGAGCTTCCGTCACCATGCTGATGTTGGTTGCAAGCGAAGATAATACGCCAACGGCACGTGCACCGTCAAGGTGCATATCTTTGAATATGGGTATTAACTGTTGTAAACCTCCTTTTTTCGAAAGGGCATCCAAAACGGTCAAAATGGCTTGGTTGGTGTCTGTTTTCAGCAATTCTGTAAATTTGCTCACTTCCAATCCGGCTATTTTTGCAAATTTTGCCGGGTCGCCCATCAGTTTCATAATGAAGCCTTGCAAAGCTGTAGCGGACATTTCTACCTTCTGTCCGGATTGGTCAAGCGCGGATGCGTAGCCCAGGATGTTTTGAATGGAAATGCCTGCCTGCGAAGCAACACCTCCAAGTCGTTGCGAAAAGTCCACGAGATAGGATTCGGATGCGGTGGATGATTGCCCCAGCTGATTGATTGCCGAACCGATGGAGAGCATTTTTCCCTTGAGGTCTAATTTGTCGAGTTCCTGTGTCGATTGCTTGTAAACTTCCGTGAGTTTGCCAATGTTTTTGATAGCACCTTCGCCCAAATCTTCGCCCAAGGCGACGTTGATTTGGTTACCGGCTTCTACAAAATCGAGGATGTCTTTTTTGCCGGTGATGCCCAATTTACCGGCATCACGCGCCAGATTGTTCAACTCTTCGCGCGATGTGCGCGTATCGAGTTTTTTAAATTCTTCGTTCAGGTCTTTGACTTGCTCGTGCGTTAAGCCGGTTGTTTTCATCACATCGGCATACGTGTCGTCCATTTTGGCTACATCTTCGGCGAGTTTCCGGAAGGTCATAGACAATCCGGTGATGGCTGCCACTCCGGTAGCAGCCATACTGAAATATTTGTTAAAGCCATTGGATAAACGGGTAAGGCGTGATTCGGCAATTTGCGATTCGGCAGAGATGGTTTTCATTTCAAGTTTCACACGCTGGATGTTGGCTTGCAATTGGTTCCACTCTGCGGAGCCGCGTTTGAGGTCGGAAAACTGCAGCTGCTTATTGAGTTGCAAAAGCGTAGCGCGGAGTTCTTTGGGCTTAGCCGTGGACAGGTTATTGAGCACTTTGCCCACGTCCACCACGCCGCGCTGCAAGGCTTGGGTGGTTTTGACATTTTCGGACAGTTCTTTGCGCAGGGATTGTGCTAAGGCGGTGTTGCCGTCTTTGGCGGCTTTAGTGATGGCATCGCGCAGGCTGTCGGCTTTTTTCGTCAAGACGTCAATTTCCGACTGGGCGGCTTGTCCGTTAAGCAGGACGGTTAGGACTGCTGTTTCTTGCTGTGATGCCATTTTTGTGAGTTATAGTTATTTCACAAAATCCATCATCCGCATCTGATACACACTCTCATCAATCGGATTCCGATTATTGATTAAAGCATATAAGATTGGCAGACATTGACCATACCAACTTGGCTTACATTCGTAAGTATATGAGCCAAAGTCGATAAACGTTTTGTAGGGCAATGTCGCGCTTTGCGGGTCATAAATCATGGTCATATCGCGTTGGCGATATACTTTGTCGAAAAGCAGTCGGTCGCCGTGCTTGGCAATTACGCGCTTGACGAACTCTACCATGCGTTGTTCTTGGAAGTCGGTGCCGTCATCGCGACGCTCCTCCAGCCGGAAGGCTATTTGAACATCCTTTGCGGACACATCTGCTAACCATGCAAGCGCAGTATTGATATTCTCACCTTTCGGAAATTGATACTCTACAATACCGTGGCACACGATGGGTCTCCAAAAGTCATCGAAGCGTATCCTCACATCGTAGCAGCGCACGCCAGCCGCGTACTGCTGTTTGAAATCAAGCGATTGGCACTTCGCGAAGATGGCGAACGGCTTTAGCCACCATTGGCGCGGCGATAAATAAGTGAAACTGTTGTGTGATTCGTAATACATTACTTTTTGAATTTTATGTAAATAATCATTGCAATTGAAAGTACGGCAATCACAATGGAAAAACTCCAAAATACAGAACTCTCTTTTTGCTCTAATTCCGCACTTATTTTTTCATTGTAATCGCTCAAATCTTTTAGCACTGCTTTGATGCTGTCCACCTCCTCCATGGTGATACTTAATTGTTGGCAGAGTTGGTCGGTGGTTTGCTTCACCTCCGAGAGTTCGCTACTTGTTTTTGTGCTGATTTCGCTTTTCACGGGCGGCTTGCCTGTTGCGGGCACGATGGGCTTTTCCGTGTCGTAATCGGTCTGCAATGTGACTGTGTTTTGCTTCAGCCAAATCTCTGTCAGTTGATTTTGGAGAAAATCAACCCGATTTTCGAGTTCATACTTTGTGTCGTTCGTTGCCGTCACATCAGATGTCACGTCTGCCTTTGTTTTGTTCACAGCCTCGTAGTCTGTTTTCAACACTTCCGTTTGTGCCGTCTTGCACGAACTGAACCATAGTAGCACGAAGAAAGTGGCTACCGCACTATAAATTGTTCTTTTCATCGTAAATGTAAAATTTGTTGCCTGTAAGGCGTTTCTGATATACTAATATGTATCCAAGTATAATCATACTCATCTATAAGTTGGTCAAACTGCAATCCCATTGCCGCAATCTTTTTGAAAGCAGCTTTGTTTTTCGCGCAACTTCCAAGCGTGAAGTCGCACGCCAAACCTTGAAGATGTTTGGATGTTTTCACTCCGCCCACTTTTGCGTTCAATGCCGGACACCGATAGCCACTATTGACATATACCGGCTCACCAATCAAATCCCGTATAGGCTGCATCACTTCCGTGATTACCTTTTTGATGTTTTCAGTGATGGCTTCGCCCGGAGTGTTATCAATGCCCAATCGGGAAGCCGTTGGCGACTTCACAAACTCTTCCAAATCAAAATTAGCCGTGATTTTCATTCCTTATCCTCCTTATATTTGCCAATCGCCCGCATAATATGCTTCAAAACATACTCATACAGCGCAACGGACACCGTGAACGAAAGCACAAGCTCTTTGCCGGTAATCCAGCCGGCTATCCAAAAGAAACAACCGGCAACGAATGCAACGCCAAACACAATCATCTGCTTTTGCAAAGTCGTTTCGCCCTGTATCACCTTGATGAGCCAACTCGAAAACAGCACCACCACCACCGAATAATAGATATTGATGCTGTCGAGCACTGCAATAATCGGCTGAATAAAATCAAATACATTTTCCATAACTTAATTATTTTTAATTATTTATTATCAAACTTTTTACACCAATCCAAATACACAACATCAATGTAACTGTTTCCACCCATCTCTTTATACGCATCATATTCCTTATGAATAGATATGCCGTTATTGGGATTATGGTCGATGAGGTGAAGCAATTCCAACCGCTTCACATCCAGATGAAGTTTCTTCTGATTCCTCTCCATCCTATTCATCCCAAATTTCAAAACAAGCGGGATGCACGATGTCGCTACTGCTATGATGATGGTTTCAAACATGATTTAGTTTATTTGAACATTCGTACCCGTCCAACCACTTGGAACTTCACTCTCTTGAGTGATTACTATATTCGGATAAATTGTGTATCCAGGAGTATTTCTATTTGACCATTCAAACGATGCCCAACATTTAGCGTCAATCAATTCTACGCCTACTGGATTTTCACCGCTATATTTTATCAATATTTTATTGTCAGAAGTGCCTGACATGTATTGGATATATTCAATATCCGAAACATGACCGGTTAATATGGCTAAAACTTTTTCAGAATCTTTAATAGTTAATTCTAAGCGGTGACCATATATCTGATTCAAATACCCATAAGGCATAAAAAGTCCGCTAAAAAGGGTTAATTTATATAGGGCTTTTGGAAACCCGCTTATCAATAGATATTTGGTTATTGAATTTGTAGGATGACTATAGGTCACATTAGAATTTCTCATGTCATTAAACAAAATACCTGTTGATGGCTTCTGGTATGCAGTATTAGCCAATCCCAGCGAAGTCTGCACATCACTCGGCAAATCGCTATTAGCAATAGCACTCACACCGGTAGTTATCCCCTGCGAATTGATAGTGGCAAGCCCTTTGCCGGCTGTTGCTGTCACTTTGTCTGCTTTGCCGTCAAACCCAATCACAGACATAGAGCCGTCATTTTCAACAAAAACTTTGCCATTGTTGCCAACAGTGGAGCCTTTCACGATACCTAATGAGGTGTTTGTTGCCGGATTAACCGTACCAATACCGTTGTCTATCCAAGTGGTGTTTGACAGATTGTAAATCCACTCGTGGTTATTGTTTGTGTTCAGCACGATACAGGCGTTTGTGATTGGGTTGCTGTATTGCAAGGCATAAGTGTTCAGCGTGTCTTGTGTTGGTGTGGCACTTCCAAAATCATTTGCCGGAAGATAACTCACCGCCCCTATAAGCGCACCAATCGCCTGCGTGTTGGCATCTATTTGATTGAAGCTGGCGGCGGGCATCAATCCGTTTTGTGTGCTGCTGGCTTCAGGGATGAGGGTGGTGTCGGGAGTGCCACCGGATAGGTAGGTTACTAATTTGTTGTCGGCGTTGTAATTGATTCCTACTGCCAAACTATCTACTTGGCTCTTTTTGGGCAATACATATTGTCCCTCTGTGCCATCGTGGCTTTTGTAATTTACGAGGATGTTTTCATTTACAGTTCCATCCCCTCGGTTGTAGGTGTTTAGCGTTAAACCCTTTTCTTCGGCTCCCACTTCTACCGCTGTCCAACCGCCATAATCGTGATAGCCGATTAAGGCTTCGTCCACGCTGCCGTCGTTGAACAAAATTTGTTTTCCTTCGGCAACGGACACGTTTGAATTAAGCGTTTGCGTACTGTCGCTCGCTTTCAACAGGGTGTTGTCGATACTCACGCCGTTCAAATTCAGATTGCTACCTACGGCTCTGATTGTGGATGTCCCTAAATTTAATGAGGCAGAGTCACCTCTGATTTGTACCGATATAGGCGGCTTATTGCCCGACCTAAGTAAATCCACTTTTGCGCTTTGCGCAACTAAACCAATCACTGCGATGCTGAAAAGCATCAAAAAACACATTTTCTTTTTCATATTTTTATAAATTAAAATTTTTATGCAAATTTACGCTTCCTGATTTGCGACATAAAAGACAAATTCTATATCCGAATCACCTGTTGTTTCCGAAATGGTGATTGCATCGCCTGCGAGTGTGTCGCTGATTGCAAAGCCAAAGTCGGTATCTTCGTCGTTCACGCGCTTGGTTTCAAACACATTGTAGGTGCCGGATTCATTCACAATTTGGATGGTGCCGCCCATCGTTTTGCCGCTGCGTGTAACTGCGTACTCAACTACTGTACGCGCACTGTTTTCAGAATTTCCTATGGCGATTTGCTCCGATGTTCCGGCAGACACGAGCACCGGCGAATTGGGACTGTCTTCGATGTTCCGAGCGGTATAATCCAATAATATATCGTCATCGCCGGACATATCAGCCGACATGGTGAGATAATCGCCCGTCAGCAATGGTTCAATTATCAAGCCGTTGTTTGTGTCGCCCTCAGCGGTGCGTTTGGTTTCGATGGCGATGCGCTTGCCGTTGTCGTTCAAAATATCAATCGTTCCCAATACAATCTCACCGTTGCGAGTCGCCTCGTATTCCACAATCGTGCGTGCACTCAGGTCTGAATTAGGGATGTTGATGCTGAGCGATTGTCCGCGCGGAATAACTACCTGCTCGTTGGGGGTGGCTGTCACAACCAAATTTTGAGTTGTGCAAATAAATTCCAAATCGGATGCCGAAGAGTTGTCTGCCGAAATCACAATGGCACCATCCACTAACGCAGGCTCAATTTCAAACCCAAGTTCCGAATCGCCGTCACTTATGCGGCTCTCAATAATCTGGTGTATGCCATTGTTGTAGATGATTTCAAGTGTTCCCCCAATGGTTGCACCATCGCGCCGGGCTATATAGTGAACGATGCTTCGCTTGCTGATAACCGCCTTGTCGATTGGCACCGCTACGATTTGTCCGGCCGGAATATTCACAACAGGCTCATTAAGTGCTTCTAATGAGTAAACAAATAGTATATCTCCGGCATCGTCAGCAGATACAGTGATGGCATTGCCTGTCAGTGTGGGTGCAATCACCAATCCGTTGTTGGTGTCTTCATCGGTTACGCGCCTGGTTTCGCTCACACTGCCGTTCACAATATCAATTGTTCCACCAACACTCACCCAGTTATGAATAGCCACATACTCAATCAATGTACGGATGTTGGTACTCAAATTCGGAATACTTATCTTCTTCGATTGTCCGCCGGAGATGATAACCGGCTTGTAAGAGCCGGGCATATTGCCAACGATATTCCTCACAGTGTAGGTAAATGTTATTGAAGCCGTATCCGCTGAAAGTCGAAGCGTGTTTGCCACCAATTGGGGTGCTACGGTCAATCCGTTGTTTGTGTTACCGGAACTTACCCGCTTGGTTTCGATAGCAATGAGTTTGCCGTCGTGGTTGATAATGTCGATTGTGATGCCTACGCTCACACCGTCGCGAGTGGCAACGGCTTCAACGATTGTTCGGGCAGAGGCATCCGCCCCGTCAATCACAACAGGGATGGTCGCTCCACTTGGAATAACTACCGATTGAGTAGCGCTGATAATGGCTTCGGGGATTCCTATCATGGTGGTTTTCAGATACACGCTGTCATCTTCGATAGCCAATATGATGCCCGTTGCAGGGTTGCCTTGTTTATCGGTGCCATACACTAAGGTCGCAACGCGCAACAAACCTCCTTTTTTGTTGAAGAAAGTGTGGTTGAATTTTTCTACCTTGTTTAGGTCTGGCATGGTTGTGAACAGATAGAATACATTGTTTAGCGTGTTTTTAGCGTAAAAATCAAACGCCTCTTCTATCTGATTGGTGACTTCTTCGGCGCGGTTTGCTTTGATATTCGCTTTTTCAGCGGCGACATTGGCGGTTTGTGCTGCTGAATTAGCCGCATAAACAGCTGCTTGTGCTGCTGAATTAGCCGTATTAACAGCTTCTTGTGCTGCTGAATTAGCTGTATTAACAGCTTCTTGTGCTGCTGAATTAGCTGTATTAACAGCTTCTTGTGCCGCTGAATTAGCTGTTTCAACAGCGGTTTGTGCCGCTGAATTAGCTGTTTCAACAGCGGTTTGTGCCGCTGAATTAGCTGTTTCAACAGCGGTTTGTGCCGCTGAATTAGCTGTTTCAACAGCGGTTTGTGCCGCTGAATTAGCATTTGTAGCGGCGGCATTGGCTGTACCTGTCGCTGTATTTGCGGCGGCAGTTGCGGCATTAGCGTCGGCGGCTTTACTGTTGGCATTTGTAGCAGCAGTGTTAGCTGCACTTGTCGCGGCATTAGCGGCATCGGCTTTACTGTTAGCATTTGCAGCGGAAGCATTAGCTGCACTTGTCGCGGCATTGGCATTGATGGCGGCATTATTAGCTGCATTGGCAGCCGCATTAGCATTAGAAGCTGACGTATCAATGGCATTTGCTTTATTGTTGGCATTTTGAGCTGCAGCATTGGCAGCATTAGCCGCTGAATTAGCGGCAGCGGCTTTGCTGTTAGCATTTGCAGCGGAAGCATTAGCTGTACTTGCCGCTGCATTGGCATTGATGGCGGCTGAATTAGCAGCATTAGCTGCTGCATTAGCAGCATTAGCTGCTGCATTAGCAGCATTAGCTGCTGAATTGGCAGCATTTATCTTGCTGTTAGCACTATTGGCGGCTGATCTGGCTTCTGCTGCCGCTGCATTGGCATTGATGGCGGCATTAGCAGCTGCACCGCCGGCAGCATTAGCATAAGAAGCTGACGTATCAATGGCATTTGCTTTATTGGTGGCGTAAGTTGCTGCATTGTTGGCTGTTGTGGCTGCTGTGTTAGCAGTGCTAATAGCCGTCTGTATAGATGATACCCAAGAGTTCAGCGTGGTTTGAACTCCTGCCCATACAGTGTCGTTAACCCAATCTATAATGTCAAGCAATACCGTTCCAATTCTTAAGGAGGTATTTTGTTCCGGTACAACTTCATCTCTTATGGTCGTCGCTTCGGTCTTGATTACGTTTATATTTTTTGCCATGATGTTTTAATTTTTTGTGCGAAATTAGTGCTATTATATATTGTGTAAAAAGACAGGTCTTTTTAGTTATGAGTTATGAGTTATGAGTTATGAGTTTGTTTTTGTCAGCGCGCCGGCGATTGATTTTAGGTAGTTTTTGCCTGTTTGCTCGAGCATCTCCATCAGCAACTTGTTTTTGCTGTGCCAGTATTTGCCGGACATCCATGGTCGCTTTTCGCGCTTGGGCGTGAAGGGCAGTGCGCCGCCGTTGCCTTTTCGGTAGCCGGTGCCCACGCCTCGTGCCACGTAATTGCCATAATAGTTGTAGAAATGTTCTATTTTGGCGGCGTTGCCTTTGGCATCCAAGGTTACTTTTGCTTTTAGGCTATTTTCGAGCGCGCCGGTGTCGTGGATGCCGTATTGGATCATCTTTTCTGCCCAGATGGTGAGCATCATTTGCGCCCACGCATCGGCGTATTGATTGAAATTGGTGTTAGTTCCATTCGTTGCCATCGTAGCACAAGTCTATGGGGTTATCTACTGTGAGCATGAAATATAAGCCGGTGCAACCGGATATGAAGTAGCCGGGGATTTCGTAAAACGGGATTCGGTCGAGATGCAAATAGACTAAGTCGTTTTCGAGAAAACGTTTGTCCCGGATTAGTTTTTTTGCGATTTGTCGGTATATTTCGCGGCATTCGTTCAGGGCTTCGTGCTGGCGTGTCATGCTGTCGTCCGTTCTTAGCGGGTATTTTTTGAGTAAAAACACGGTGTATTGGCGGCGTTCGACCGGTCCTTTGTCCATGTTCATCAACGTACCGTCTTCGGTGTCGTCCACACAGAAATAGGCGTTTTCTGATTTGAAGTGCTGAATCACCTCTTCCATGTAGCTCAAGCCGGATACGCGGCAAAACTTGTAATTGCCTGCCGACGTGATTTTGTTCTTTTCACAAATCTCCGAAAAATAAGTATAAGCGTCAAACATAATTTTTAATTCTTAATTTTTAATTTATTCATTCTTGCTTCCAGTTCCTTGTTCTCTTTGGCTTTGGCATCCAGTTCTGCGAGGGCATCCCATGTGTTGGAGGCATATACTTGGGCGTTTTTTGTGATGTCGCCGCCGGTGAGGGCGCGCACCATGTTGTCTGACTGCTCGCCGAAGTTGGGGGCTTGCGGTTCGTCGTCTTCGAGGATGCGCTCCACCTTTTGAAAAAAGTGGGGAAATCGCTTTTGAAACACCGATTTCAGCCCGTAGTACCACAGAAAAACGGTATGCAGTTCGTAGAACGGCACTTCGGCAAATTCTTTTGCGGCGGCAAGAGCATTTGTTTCGGTGTATTCGTCATCGTTGGTGTAGAATCCGGCGGCTAATCGCTGCAAATAGAGCGGCTCTTTGGTGTGGATGAACGCTTGATAATTATTTTCACAGAAAAGGTATTGGTTAAATGGTACGCCATAAAGCAAGTCATTGACGTGGATGCGGTTTTGTAAAATGGGTAAGGGTGTGATTCGGTCAATGCCGGTAGTTAGGTATTCCATTTGCTTGCAGAATGATAGCACTTGCTCCGGGGACAGGTTGAAGCGCGTTTTGCCTAACCGGCACCGCCACGCTTTGGCTGCTTGGTTTTTTACCGTGATGCCGGTGAAGCGCACAAAGGCATACGCCTGAAATTCGGCGGGTGTGAGCTTCATGTTGGTCATCAGCCAACTGACGTAAAGCAGTTCCCGGGGAGTGAGTTCCGACCATGAGCGCGGGGCTGTTAGCTCAACCGAAGAAATAGGTGCTGTCGCGTTTTTTGTTTTCATATTTGGGGGCTGTTTTTAATGCGTAGGCGGTGGATTGCATGTAGGTGGGAAACTCATCGGGGTTTGCTGTCATCCAATTGATTAGCCTTTCGATTAGATGGTAGGTGTCGATGCCTTGCAATCTCAATCCGATGATGTTTTGCACGACGGCAAATGCTTTTCCATCGGCTTCCGTGAGGGTGGCATTGCGGCGTTTGTCGAGCAGTTCCTGCATATACTCGCCGCTGATGAAGCGGGCAATGTCGGTTTGTTCTTTCAAAATGAGCGGGTGCATGCCTTGCAGCTCACTGAACGTGACACTGCTTCTGGCGGCGTGGTGCTCCAACTCTTGGGTGGTGAGATAGACCGTTTCGGTAAATCTGTCAAACAGAAAGATTGCTTTTTGCCACTCCCCGCGCAACACATCGTCCTTCATAAACCATGTGAAAAGCATATCAAGCGACACGGTCAGGCGATGCTCCACGTTGCGCAAAAGTTTGTCCACGCGCTCTTTGCTGGCGGGGGCGTGGTTGGCATTGTTTACCACCGCGAATCCGTTATCAGTTTGGATTAAGTCCACAAACGGAATTGCCGTGAGGTAGGCTTTGAGGCAAATGGCGGTTTGCGCCTGTTTGCGCACAGGCGTTGTTTCGGCAGAAGCGGCGATGTATTCGTACAGGTCTGTGCCTGCGATTTCGGATTCAAACCATTGCTCGGCTTCGGACAGGAATGATTGCAGGTCGTCCAAGTTTGAGCCGGTAGCTGTGGGGATGTAGTTTGTGAACTGTGAGATGTCTGTTAGAATTGCCATATTACTCCTCCTTTCTTAATGTGTTTTCTTCGGCATCCTTGCCCTTGTCAAGTGTGGTGAGCGTAATCACCGGCACGTCGTATTTGAAATCATCCCAGCCGTTGAACTCTTTGATGACAAAGAGCGGCTCCAGCAGGATGTCGTGGTAGGGCTTTTCCAATGCCTGTTTGATTGTGAAGAGTTCGCGCTTGTCGGAGCCGCTCATGTTGTTTTTTGATTTGCCAAGTGCTGCACCCACCAGATTGGGGTGGATGTTGTCGGCATAGCAAATCAGGTTGGCGGCTTCTTCGCTGTCTTCGAGCCAGTCGCCGCCCTCTTTGGTGGTGTCCACGAGGTTGATGCGCACCATGCGCGTTTCCTTTCCGGTGGGGTCTTGATAGAAGCCGGAAATCCAAACCTTGCCGCTGTTTTCGATGCCGGTGCAAAAGTTTTTGATGTTTTCGCGCTCCTTTTTGATGCGGGCGGCTTTCAATTCGGGGTCGGTGATTTTCTCTTCGCGGCAAATGCTCTCCCAGTAGTCCCTGTTTACTTCCACGTGGTATTTGATGCCGGATTGGTTTTTTAATTTTGCTTTTTTGCCTGCCGGTATCATTCGCTTGATGTCGTACCAGCCGGATAGGAACACCGACCAGTAGTAAGGAAACGGGTAATATTTATTGCCCGCCGTGGGGAAGGTGTTTACAATGGCAAATTTGCGTTCCTTGGTGTGCTGTTCGTTTATTCGCTCTTCGAGGTCACCGATGGGGTCGCAAATGTCGAGCACGGGGATGATTTCTATTTCATCCTCTTTGGGCGTGTTGTCTTCCCAGTTGGCATAGTAGAGGTGTTCTATTTTGCCCGTTTTGGGGTCGCAGGTTTCAAAGCGGGTGTGTATGGCTTCCTTGTGGCGGAGCTTCACGATGCTTTTCCCGTCCTTGCTCAGAATGATGACCGACACGCTAAACAGGAAGTGTTTCATGTCGCTGCATTGCTCCAAAAAGTAGCGGGGCAGACGGTTGTATTTGAAAAAGTTGCGAATTTCATCGCTCAGGGTACCGCCTTCGGTTTCCGGCTCTATGCGGATGCCGGAAGCATAGCAGGTGAGGGTGTTGAATTGCTTGTTTTGGCTCATCACTTCGTCCTTGCGGATTTTTTGCATCACCTCGTAGGGCAACTGATTGTCATTGCCCCAAGGCACATAACCGCGATATTTGTTTGCCAATTTGCCCGGAAGTTTCACCGGGCTACTGTCCGTGTCATCGAAAATCGCTGCACTGTCGCCCACCTCATTCATGATAGCGTGCACTTTTTCGTTGATGGCAAATTCATAAATGCCATAACCGGAACTCATTATGTCTTCTGTCTGATTCATATATATACCTCCAAATCGTTGATTTCAAATATTGTGATAACTCTAATTTTGCGAAATTGCTTGCTCACGAGCGATTTCACGTTGATGGTGTTGCCATGGTGAAAACTCGATGTGCAAATAACGTTGTCCATCGTGATTATCTCGGCATCTTCCAATCGCCAAAACTTCACGGAAAAAGCATCACCTGAATGGATGATTTTGCGGGCTGTGGATATGTGGATTGCTTGTGCCATATTAGTTGAATGAAGTGTCAAATGGTGGGCGTGTGAATAAATGTGTCTTGCTTCTGTCCGTGTAGAGCAGATGATTTTTTTCGGACAGTCGCCACTTAAACTCGTAAGAGGGCAGGAAGTCGGGGGCAGTGCTTTTTTTTACCGTCACGTCCGTGATGGTTATTTCATGTTGTATACTGCCGTACGGTGACAGCAGATAGACTTCTTTGCTCACAAAAAGGTCTTCGAGCCAATCCGCCATGTCTTCGGTGAGAACTCCGGTGTGAGTGGTGTGCTCCTTTGTGAAGTTGGAATTGTATTTTTTGTAGTCGCCGTTAAAGGTGCCAAAGTTGTTTTCATACTTGTTTTCGGTGTTGGTGGTTGCAAAAGGGATAAATGATTCCTCCTGTCCAAAACTGTTTCTAAACCAAAATTGTGGCGTGTTTGGCGGCGATGGCGGCGCAACGTAGAAAACAATTGAGCGTGAACCGGCTGTAGCGATTATATAAGCGGTTGTTTCAGATGCTGTATCAACATACATCCATGATAATCCAATGTCATTTTCTTGAGAAGGATACTCAGTGCGACTACCGTCTTTTGCAACTATTGTGATTTTTCTGCTCGTTGGTTCGTCTGCGTAAAAGCATAGTTGTAGTAGTTGGTTTGGACAAATGATTCTTTCACGTTGAGTGGCTGTTAAAAAGTGATTTTTCAACCAAATATTGTTAAATGTATTCACCTTTCTTGTAGAATATAAAACAAGGAAGGTGCTCGTAACAGGTGCCGAATTACCTTCTTTCATTGATATGGTGAATGTCGTAGGGTCGTAATACGGAATGTAGTCTGACAGCAACTTAGACATTTCGCGGATATTTATGACACCATCGTTGTCCGGCGCGTATGTCTCCGTCAAAAATATTTTTCCTCCGGTTTGAAAAGTAACAACCACATTGTCGGTAGCCCGAATAACTATATCCTTCAGGTCTGCCAATAAATTGGGGTTGAATAAATGCGGCTGCTGTGAGATAGTCATCTTTGCTGTTTTTTTTTGTGCAAAGATAGTGAGGCGGGGGTAGGCGCAAAAAGACAACCGCCTGCGGGTTGAGCAGGCGGCGTGTCGTTATTCCGGCAGTTCGTTTCCGGCAGTTCGTTTGAGCAACCAAACGGGTTTGCTGTCATCAAAGGCTATCTCGTAGCCGGATACAGCCAAAAAGGCAGAAATCTCATTGGCAGAGATGTCGCCCATTTCGCTCAAGTCGAGTGCGATGTCTTCGCTGCTTTTCCGGATGGGGTTGGGTGCTTCGCCTGCTGGCGGGAACTCGCCGGCGTAGCGTTGCAAGATTAGGATTTTCCAGTTGTTGTTGAAGTCGTTCATTTTAGAATTGTTTTTGACTTATGTACAACAAAAACGGCTGTACATTTCCCGTTCGCAAAAACAATCTATGTGCAAGCACAAAAATGAGGAATAGTACAACCGCCGATTAGGCAGTTGCACATAGATTGTTTTTTGCGATGCAAAGGTAGGAAGAATTTTGGAAAAACTAACGATTTATACTTTCAATAATGTTTTCTTCGTACAGATATAACTCATTGCCTATTATAGAAGCATAATAGGTTCTATTCAACGCTTCTTCTTTCAAAGAAAAATGTATCGTATTTGTTTGTATATCAAAAGAATCAACAATTGAAGCAAGGCTATTTTTGTCAAGTTTCTGTAATGTGACCACCTGCGTGTATATATCCGTGCTTCTAAACAGATAACATTCAACACCTTCGATGGTCTTATGACCGTTGTCGGATGGTGCCGACTTGGGAGAATTGCTGCAGGAAACAAGGAATAATGCTGTTGCAAACAATAATACTAACTTTTTCATGACTTTTTAATTTTTGAATTAGGCTGCAAAGTTAGTGAAAAATCAAACGAGTTGCGCCTGACTTACACTGTGAACCGTTTCCTTTTGGGGATGCTCTTCCATGTATTTGAAAAAATAGTAGAGCATGGCACGTCCCGGCTTCGACAAATTTCGTTCCCCACTCAGCATCGAACTGATAGACGACTTATCTATGTCAAGCATCTTAACAAGGTCTTTGGGCTGAAGCCCTAACTGTTCCATTTTTTTGACGGCTTTTTCTTTAGAAAAATCTTCCAATTCAATTTTGGCGAACGGAACCGGACGCACATACAACTTTACATTTGCCGGAATAATCACGTCAAACACACCTTTAGCACGTTCTACAAGTTCTTTCCCGGACAAATACTTTCCTGCCGGATTTTCCTGTTGCCAAACTTTTACTACCAATTCATTTTCTGAGGAAGAAAGAATTTTGAAGTAAATGCGCGCGAACCGCCTGTAATTAAATTCAGACGTTTCTAACAATTCTCTTTGCTCCTTAGTGAGCGTTGAAATCAAATCTATACCTTTCATAACTATTTAATTTTATGCTTGTTATCATTTATAAAAGGGAGGGGATTAACCCTCCCCCGCGACCTACAACCGAATTTCCGAAAATGTATTCATGTCAAAAATAGCAAGTTGCTTTTGCTGTTTCCCAAATTCGATTGCTTCGTCTTTGGTTTGAAAAACTTGACTGCTGTCGAAGTAGAATTGTTTGTTTTGTTCGTTCAGCCATCCTCCCACGATTTTGTCGTGATGCTCAGCATGTTCGATTACTTTCCGCAATCCTTCATCTCCAAAACAGTTTTGCGTTTCAATGTAAGCAGCAATGTAACCACTTGTTACAAACTCCAATTCCGGAATTTTAACAGTGAATCCGTCTGGATTTTCGCTCGCGATTGTTTTAATCGCTTCAAATAAATTTGTCATAGACCTTGTGTCGTTTTTATCCTGCTGACCCGGCAGTTCTAAATACGCCGCAAAGGTAATATAAAAGTTTGCATATTGCAAACTTTTTAATGATTATTTTTTGTGTTTTACAACATATTTTTCATAAGTGCTTAATTATCAACGAAATATTTTTTTTTATTTCTTTCGATAACTTCTAAATCGCAGTCCAAAGCATTAGCCACTTTGGATAGAATATCAATACCTGTGGCGTATGTTCCGAGTTCTATCCGGGCAATGTGTGGCTGCCTTAGCCCTACCAGTTCTGCCAGTTGCAACTGCGATAATCCTTTTTGCATCCTTAATTCGCGGATGCGCTTGCCTATTCGTTCTCTTTCGTTCATTTTATTTGATGCCCTTTCACCATATATTCTGCCGCCGCATGCATTGCTCTTGCGAGTTCTGCCAAATCGGTGCAATTATCAATCAGCTGTATATTCTCAACGTCAGACAGCAGCCCCATTGTAATTTCCCCAACGAAACGGGGGTAAACAAGCCTTTCAATGTATTGTTTGCCGTCTTTTTTGTAGATTGTGAATTTGCTTATTTCTCTATTTCCCATGAGTTTGAAAATTCTTTGTCTTTAAATAATTCTGCCAATCCTGTTATTTGTTTCAAACGTAATACCTCGTCGGCATCCATGCCTAATTCTATACCAATGCGTTCATTTGTCCAATTGTGTTTTTTAAGCATTGCTACAAGCTTTGCTGATAGTTCTACCTGATGCGTTCCGCGCGCCATGTTGTGCCTGACCGTGGAAGTAATGCGGTCTTCGATTGACTTGTTTAGTTTCGATACCGGTAAATAACCGTGTAAACTTTCGTTTATCTGCTTGTTTTGTTTGACTACTGACCGGCGATGGAAACCATCTACTACTACGTAGGGAAACTCCTTTTTGTCTTGATCGCACACTACAACAGGCATCGTTATGCCGTCTTTTTGAATTGATAACGTTAAGAGGCGCATTTCAGGCGGGGCTACTTTATTGGGGTTGTAGTCGTTTCCTTCCACTTCATCTACTTTCACTAATTGAATGTTTAGGGAGGGATGCTTCACGCCCATCCATTCATATAACTCTTGACTGATTTGGTTGTAAATTGCAACCTTCTCCTCAAAATTTAAATCTTGTTTCAATAAATTTTCAATCATAATATTTCGCTGTATTTTGTTATAATTTCTACTTGTTTTTCCATATCTCGCTTTGTTTGCGTAAAGGATAAACCTTTGCACCAGTAGTCATTTTTTAAAAGCACTTTGCAAATTCGTCTCCAGCTGGGTACCTTTTTAAGTGCCTCCAATTTTGGATCGTCTTTGTCCGGTATTACTTTTATGCCCTCATTTTTCCACCAATTCAGGAACTTATTTATTTTTTCTCTGTAATGTTCCGCCAAATATGGCGGCATGGTTTCGAGTAGAAAATGAGCGTAACTTTCATACGTGTGTCCGGGAGGAAGATTTACTTTGTAATTGCCAAGGGTAGTTTTATCGGTTTCCGTGTAGCGGTTTCCGAAGTTAGCACCTTCCACCCTGTTTACAATTTTTGCCCACGTCTCCGGTTCCAATGCCTTGAAAAGATATAATCCTTGCCGCTGGTCATCGCCATAAGGTTGGCAAAGCCTTTGTTTCGGCAATGAAACTCCTGCCAAATACATCAAATCGTATATTTTATTATAATCCCAATTAAATTTTGCATTGGCTGTCCAAATATCTTCTACACGCCAATCATAAATCGGATAGGCATTGTATATTTGGCTTGTTTCATCCTCTCTAAATAGCTTTGTAGTCCATTGCTTATCGCAATAGGTAATTTTGCTTTCACTTGCTATCGTCCGAAACCTATTTAGGCTTTCGTCGCTTCTGATTCCAACTACCGAACATGTTTTATTGCCGAAGGCAAACCATTTGGCAAATTCCGGTACAAATTCTTCAAATTCCATTCCACGCCGGAAAAATGGGAAAAACGCTTCATCCGAAATAACAGACTTGTGCTCCGGAATTTCGCGTACCCAGGCATCTTTTTTATCCGGATCCCAGCAAAGCCAATGGGGTTGAAATTGTGAAACTGCATTCCGCAAATGGATTGGAAGACAGACCCAATAGGCTTTTACTTCAGGTCGATTGAAAGTTCGCTCCGTGAAGTCGATGGCGTGCTTATATTGCGCCTCCATGTCGATGTATAATACATGTACCGGAAGTTTATTCAAACGTCTGGCTACATCAATGGCAAGGTTAAGCAATACGCCACTATCCTTCCCATTCGAGAACGAAATACATACGCGATCAAATTCATTGAAAATGAACTCGTATCGCTCAATGGCGGCTTCATATACGTTTTTATTTCTGTTGTATTGTTTCATACGCCATGAATAATTCTCATTGCTTTTTTTGACTTTTCAAGCCACTCGCTATCGCTGATCCTCTGCGCAATAGTGGCATCTAATTTGGCTTCTTCTTCCGGCGTGTCGTCGGACAGGAGTTCGTCACAACCAGTGCCGGAGCCAATGAGATGCGCAAAATATTTGCTCAGAATATGCGGCGGATACTGTGATTTTTTCAGATACCGGTTCGGATAGGCGACTATCCCGCAGGTAATTTTCCCATCCGGAGCGCGGATGATAGCCGGACATGGTCCCGGAACATACTCACCCAAATTCTGTACGAGCTTCAAAACATAGCTCCCATTCCGGCACACCTGAATGAGGCAGCAGACACCACAGCCGTTGCACGGCTCTCCTATCTTAGGCTTTTTTATCATAATATTTCCTTTAATTGTTCCTTACTTATTTTCTTAAAATATTCCGTCATGGAAATCTTTTTATCATTGTTGTTTTTGATAAGCGTTTCAAGCCCTACATCGCCGGTTAGGTCGAGATACCGGCAATCATATTCCTGCCCTGTGCGATAGTTTCGGTGCGAAGATTGCACCACATCACCGTAGTCAAACGTTTTATCGAAATAGACCGTATAGGGCAGATGCTGCAAATTAAGGCTTAGAGAGCCTGTTTTGTAGTTCAAAACAGTTGCTTTTGGAAAACGCCGGCGACACTCGTCCGCGCTGTTGATGTACTTGCAAAAAATGATTGATTTGCTTTCGTCATATTCTTTGAGCCATTCGGCAACTGCCTCAAACTTACTTTCAGTGCAACAATATTCGTGCTGCATTTTCATAGTCATCTCAAGGAAAATGTTGTTGTTCAGCATCATCAACTTTTCATCATCAAGGTATTTGCCTTTCAATCGGTAATATTCAGCCTTTTCGTCATCGCCAATCGTATAATGCTTTTCCGAATAGAGTTGGCGTACTTGCAAGTCTAAATCACACTCGTAGATATAGTGCCCAATGAGCGAATAGAGGTAGTCAATGTTTTCGTAGCCGGTGATAAATTCCTTTTGAAAGGCTTTGTAGCCGTTAAAACGCTTTGTGATGCGTGTATATTTGCAAAACGTGTCCTTAAATTCGGGCAGCGACATATTGAGAATTTTCGGCGAAAGGAAATTCATTTGCGGGTAGAGGTCAAGCAAGTCGCGTGTCATCGGAGTGCCATTCAGGATTAACTTGTATTCTGTCATCTCAGAGAGTTCGATCATGCGTTGCGTTCGTTTTGCTGTCAGGTTTTTGATTTTGATGCTTTCGTCAATCACCACGAAAGCCTTCCAAGCCGTGCGCAATCGGTTGTAGAGTTGCAGATACTTCCGGTCGCTCTGTCCGATGGTTTCGGCTCCTATAAACAGCACTTCCTTTGCCAAAAACCCTCCCCATTTAGCGATTTCTTCTTTGATTGTAGGAATCTCGGAAGCAATCGGCTCTATCGTCCGCAAAGGACCAACCCACACCACTAAGTCCAAATCAGCTACAGAATTGACCAACTCAATGGCTACGCGGGTTTTGCCTGTGCCCATTTTCATGAACAGGGCACCGACTTTGCGAGGCAATAGGTGGCGGCGGGCGATTGATTGATTGGGTAGTAGGTTCATCTGTCTAATTCTTTAATGAGGTTGTTTTCAACGGGTTGCATTTTTTCGGGGGTGTGATGCTCCACGATGGTTTCGTACATTTCATCAGATGGCTCACAGCCAAATTTTTCCTTGTACAGCCATTCAGGTATCACCACATTGCCGCCGAGTTTCTTGTTAGTGATGAAACTCCGGCACATCTTTTTTGGTAGCCAAACTTCCTGATTGTAAATGCTTATAAGATAAGCCCTACTCGTTTCCGAGTAGAACTTATCGAATTTTATGCGGACTGTGTTATTCATAATCAATTATTTAAATAAATCATAAACAACCTCTCTCACAGTTTTTGCTTCGGAAGCCCGCATAGCATTATACCACTGTGGATAGATATTACCTAATCGACGATTAACTTCTTCGCCAATCTTCTGCCTGTCAGTATCTGTAACAGATAACGGAGCATCTATAATGATATAGGGAGTTCCACAATTGCCATTTTCACCCCATAAACCTTGCTTATCAAAACCGTTGATTGTATGATTGAGGTCAGTAGTTACTGTTCTGTTACTTGTCCTAACAGGAAGCCAAATAGTCCTGCAAGGTTGTCCTTCAGCTTCTACTCTTCCATTTCCGGGATTTTTAGATTCAGATTCTTTAAGGCAATTTACATACTCAGTAAGCAATTCCTCATTGCCAATAAACTCAACATCGCTTTTAACTTCTTCTGTTGAAATTTCTGTGGACAATT
Organism: Candidatus Symbiothrix dinenymphae; assembly: GCA_001417715.1. Classification (GTDB taxonomy): domain Bacteria; phylum Bacteroidota; class Bacteroidia; order Bacteroidales; family Azobacteroidaceae; genus Azobacteroides; species Azobacteroides dinenymphae. The sequence continues at coordinate 21,170 of BBRT01000280.1, read as the reverse complement.
CTTTCAATGCTTCTTCGATTTTGGAATAAAACCTTTCCTTTACCGCCTCTTCCTGCGAAGCAATCCAATTATCACCTTGCGAAGGGCAATCAACTTTGCAACTTACAACGAAGTCGCCTTTTTCATTTTGGAAAATAAATGTCTTAGTGGACATTTTTTTTGTGTTCCAACCTGCATCATTCAGATAGATGCGTTTAAAATCTCCTTTTACCCAAACTTGCTTTCCAAGTTTCTCTGCTAATTGTTCAATTGTAGTCATTTTGACCGGACAGTTTTAAGTGTGTCTCACTTTTTTTGTCTTGAACTTCAAGCCTGCTATGGTCGGCAGAACTACTTGTTGTTCTTTGACGGTGCAAATGTATATCAAATTTGGTATATTACCAAATATTTTTAGTTAAATAAAGTTAAATTTTGAGATTATTTTTCATGTTTTTCATAAAACACTGATTAACAACAAAATAAAAATCGCAATTTTATTGCGTAAAAAACCCGCAATCGTATTGCGTAAAAAAATATTCCAACAGAAGGAGTTTCTTTTGCTACTTTTCTTTGCTCCGTCAAAGAAAAGTAGTCGGCGCGAGTGAACCCCCTATTGAGAGTCCACCCACAACCGCTTTAAACAGGGATTAAATCAAACGTATCAATCAATTTCGACAAAATCGGATTTTTCTTTGTCATTTCAGACAACTTGCCGGAAGCACCTGTTTTCGCTTCATTCAAATTTTTTTCCATCATTGCGCCTCCTGTATTTGTAAGTTTGAAAATACGAAGCACAGCGGGAAAAAATTCATCTCGTCCACATCTTTATCTGTGTCGGGTTGAAGTTCCGGCTTAGGCATTGTTTTTTGCGGTTTGCCCCACAATAACAGGGCGTGTTCGCCTTTCCTTACTTTCTTCCCCACAGAGTTCCACTGCGGCAATGTTTTTAGGTCGATGTGTCCCTGACTTGCATATAAATCCCTCAACCCCTCGTTGATAGTGTTTATAGCCCCCTCTTTCTTGAGCATTTTAAACGGATTTTACTTCATCATTTCATTCATTTTCAATAAGTTAATGCACTATTTTTTTTCTGTTTGTTGCTACTTTATCATATCTTTTGGGTTTATATTAAACAATTGAAATATTTTTTTTTGCAATGGGGTAAGCTCGGGATACGTTAATATCGGGGCGGCTTTTCCTATTTTCAGTTCGCAGCGTTTGACGTTGTTTATCTCTGCAATCAGGTCGTTGAACGATAGCTGTTGTTGGTGATTTTCATTGTATTCTTTTAGCAATGGATACAGTTTATTTTCCATTTCTTTAATTATAGCGTATGCAAATACACAGACTTGTACATGTCCTCTTGTTTGCGCTTCGTTACGATGAAAAACAGGTCTGATATGTATATTATCACTCTTTAAATCGCGAAATGCATGCTCTACACATTGTAGATTTTTGTATTGTCCACGCACTTCTTTTGTTGTCAAAATATCCGGTTTTACATTTGAACAGACCACATATTTCCCGCACAAACTTTCGCTTTGCTCGAACGCAAGCTGATTAAACTCTATCTCAAAACTCTCATTATCAATTACTTTGATAGAAAAATATTTTGACATCCGACATTTTTCAATCGTTTTTTCCACCCTTTTCTTATAGCGTTCAATGTCCGTTTCGGTGAAGGCTGTTTTCAAATTTTTGTTTTTTGTTTTGCCTTCTTGAATTTTATTGTAATTTTCTATATTCCTATCTCTACGCCCTTCCCACGAACTTTTTATCCATGTGAGCAAGTCTTCCACTCTTGTTTTGTGAAGATGGAGGTAATTTTTTTCGGAAGTTTCCAACTCTTCATTGACCGACAAAACATAACGCATATCTCCGTCTTCAACTTCGGCCAATTCCTTGCTGAACATATCTAATTGGATGATTTTACGCTCCAACAGTTCCTCTATTGCGCAGCGAGTAAGTCCGGTGATGAAATTAATATCCAGTTTTTTTAACTCCTCATTTGCATTCAGATGGTGAATAATTTGCATGCCGCGGTCGCCAACAAAGATGACCTCATCAACGCCAAATTCATTTTTTAGCAACTTTATCTGCTCGGGAACCGTGGTGCTATCGGCTGTATTGCCCTTGAAAACCTCCACTTTGAGCGGAAAACCATTCGCATCGCTAATCAAACCAATGCAAATCTGCATTTTTCCCATTTTCTTATCCCGATTGTACCCAAACGCCGCCAATTCATTCTGCGTACCCTCAAAATAGGTGCTGGTGATGTCGTACAGGTAGATGCGGCGACCGGCGACCTTGTGATATTGAAACCACTTTTTGTCCACCTTTGTTCGGCGAAACGCAAGTGCACCCAAAGCACTGTACAAATCGTCCACTTTCATATTTGGCTTGTTAAATCCAAGTAAATCAGCAATATACGGCTCCCGATTCAGCCAGTTGTAGATGTTCAATTTGCTGCCTCCGGTAACCAATTTGCCCAAAATCATGCTCATCACAAGGGCGGCATGCGTGCTCGGAAGTGTCTTTTCCAGCACCTCGTCTATCCGCAATTGTTTCATTATTTGGTGCACAAAAAACAGATAGCCGTAATCAGTACACTTGCCGACAGCAACTTCTTTAATCGGTATAAGTCCCTCTTTATCAGACTTTAACATCCGTTCAATGCCCACTATTGTTTCTTCCGGAAGTAGCGAAAGATTGCAAAGAACTTTCGTTTTCACCTTGCCTTCTTCGCGATATTTATGGCAAAGAAGCGTGGCAGTATAGATTTTCCCTGCCTTCCCTTTCGTACGATTGCGTTGTATATACATATCAATTTCGTTTGAGGCTACAAAAGTACACATTATTTTATTATCAACCAAATAATTAAATGTTAAAAATACTTAAATATTAGTTGCTACAAAATGCAGCTTTTTTGGCATAATTGTTTGATTGTTAGCGATTTGATGAAGTAAAACCCGTTTAAAATCTTTGCTCAAACCTTTTAAATATTCTCTTTTTTCTTGTAACTTTGAATTTGTTTTCATACCTTTGTAGTTCTAAAAATAAATTGTTAATCAATTTTGCCCCTGCAAGGTTGCAGCCTTGCAGGGGTTTTAAATTGTTTTCCAATCAGGCAAACATTGCCTTGATTTGCGTTTCATTCTCTGCGATGGCTTCTTTAAACTCTTCCTGCCAAAATTCGATTAGTTTCTTAATCGACTTCGGGGAATTGCTCACAAACTCCTCGCCCTGCGCATCAATAACGGAAATTTTCGCATTGTTCTGGTCGTGAACAATGGCGAAGCGGTCTAACCGCTTGCGCTTTTCCGTTAAATCGTCATTTTTTTGATTGAGCAAAGTCAGAGCGACCGCCCTGTTTTTCAAATCTTCGATGGGAAGATTTCCGATTGCCCCGGTTGGCGTGTCGCCAACTGTGTTGTTAATACTCTCCGTGCTACCTTGCAACGGAATAATTTTCACCTCGTGCGTTTCCGCAACATCCGCAGTCTTCAAAACTGCACTACCATTTCTTGACATAAGTCTAAAAATTAAATTGTTAATGTTCGGGGTTGCAGCCCCTTGTTCTATCACACCACAAAGATACAACTATTTATTTAACTGTGCAATAGGCAATTACGACAAAAACAGTGCTAAATATGCACCCCAAAAATGTAACGGCATCCTCACATTTAAACGGCTTTTCCACTGCCATTAAAAAACTTTTTTAACTTGCAAAGCCAAATTTGCAAGTAATGCGCTTAAAACGCTGTTATTCAATCCATTACCGTATAAAAACGCTAAGAAAAGTTAAACTTTCATAAACTTTTCCGGCTTTCAAAAAACTAAAACGCTGAAAATCGGAAATTTAGCCAGTCCCCAAACGGCAAAATTTCCGGTTGTCTTGATAAAGACCCCGCCACGCCCTCTCCGCTTTTTGTAATTACCGCCTTTCAAAATAGCGTTATATGATAGCGCAATTTTGAAATAAAAAGTGCGCGGTAAACATGCAGAATACCATATTTAAAAAGTAATTGTGTGAATTTTATACGAATGCAGACGTAACGAAACCTACGGATGCCAACCGCTGGAAGTGATTCATACCAATGTAGAGTGTATCAAACGCATCCGTGCCGTCTGTGCGGTATTCGAGTTTGTCTTCTTCCGTTTCTGCGAGCTTCTCGCCTGACTTGTCTTTCTTAAAACCTTCGGTGGTGTTGCGGGTGCCTGTTTGCTCCATTGCCAATAGCAGTTCTTCGTTGTTGCTGCTGTTTAGCATTGGCATTAAGCCGGATTGTCCTCTGAAGCCTTGGTTGATTAACATGTGCTTTTCGATGTGGTGCATTGGCTGTCCTATATATACGTCCACTACTGACCAGCCGTGAGCTTCAAACTCTTGGATTGCTACTGTCTTGAAGTCTTGGTCGTTCACTGCGTAGTTGCCATTGAGGGCGGTGGTGTCGTAGTAATAGACTACCGTTTTGATGCGTTGGTGCCGGTAGTATTTGCAGAAGTATTGGATACATTCGCGCAGTTTGCGCTCGTATTTGACGTAGAATGATTTGAGTACGCGCATGGTGCGACCTTGCTGCTGTCCGGCTACTATCCAGTTGATGTTGCTGTTGTAGTCCATTGCTATGCAGATGGGTTGGTCGCGGTCAAGGTCGGCATCGCCTAAGCAGCTTTCTTCTTTCAGTTTGTCGAAGTGGTATTCGAGGCTGTCGAGATAACTGTTGTCGTTCATTGTGTAGTAGTGGATGGATTCGCGCATGTTGTTGTAGAAGCCGTCTTTGAGTACGCCTACCTTTTTGCACAGGATTGACGTTTGGAATACCATTGGGGGCAGGTCGCGCTTCATCTGTTTGATGTAGTTTTCGCCCAGAACGAGCAGGTTGTCGATGCTGGAAAATTCCTTGTAATAGACGGCTATTGAGCGCAGTTCTGCGAGGTCTTTGTACAACTTTTTGAGTGTGTTTCGCAGGTATGCCGGTGGGGTTTTGGCGGCGGCTATGTCGTTCTTTATCCGGTCCTTGATGCGCCAGATTTCAAAGATTATGCCTTGGATGGTGGCGATTAGTTCGGGGTCGCACTCTTTTTCGTATTTCAGAAACCAACTGCCTTTTTTGGTGGTGGGCATGTCGCTGATAAAGAGCATACTGTGGTGGTATGAGCGATTGCCGAAGTGTCCTTTGAAGCCGCCGTTTGCCGGAAAGGTTTCGTCTTTGAGTTTCTCGAAGTCAAGGAACTTGGCTTCGTCGCCGATTATGTAGTCGAGCGTCAGGGAGTTGGATGTGCCCGGGCGGTCTTGGGAGATGATGTAGGCGATGGAGCCGTTGTAGAATGAGATGACGTGTTCGTATTCGGCAGGTTCGATGAATGGTTTTGCGAAGCCGGCGGACTTTGGTGGCTTTTTGCCGATGTAATAATGCAGGTCGCGCTTGTAGCCGAATGAATCCAATGCCGCCAGTGTGCCGGGCAGTGTGTTGGTCAAGCCGCGCTTGTAGGTGCTGACCACGAACGCGCCGGAACTGCGGGGCATGCGCTGCACATTGCGCAGGAAAAACGGCGCGGCAATGCCGTGTGTTTTGCCTAATCGACGACCGCCAACAAACACGGTGGTGTGCGCTGCCGTGAACATCACTTCTTGCTGCGGGGCGTTGAAATATATGGGCTTTGTTTCTTTCATGCGTTGTCAATTGCCATTGGCGCATTAAACAGTTCGTCTTCGTTGTAATCTACCACTTCGTAGTCGATGTCTTCGGCTATGTCTTTGCCGTATTTGTCTTTGAGCGCGGCGATGCGTTCTTTGATGTTGGCGATGGGCTTGATGCCTATTATTGTGGGGTCGCTGGATGGCTCAAATATTTGGGGTATGATTTCGTCCCACGGGATTTTGAGGGCATCTTCTTTGTCGAGTTGGTTGTATTTGGCATAAGCAGCCCATGCCGCGCCCATGGTTTTGTAATCTTTTTTCTTTTCTGCGAGTTCGGCGGTTGCCTGTATCATCGCGTTGAACTTCCACCGGTGGAAGGCTTTGGAAGTTTCGGTGAGGTCGCCCAGCAGTTGTTTGATTATTTGGATGTCTTCGTAGGCTTGGCTTTTGTTTATGCCGAAAGTTACGAGGTGGTCGCGAATTTCGGCATCTTTTTTGCGGGGGTGCTCCAGCCAAAGGGTGTAAGCCGCCCTGATGCGCACGATGCGGTCTATTAGCATCTGCGGGATGCCGGTGGTCGTCAGTTTGTCTTTGTCGTCAAAGAGGTGTAGGCGGCATATCTCTAATGTGTTTGGCTTAGGCATTTTCGTTGAGTAATTGGTCGGTTAGATATTCTTGCACTAATTCTACTGCCATGGGTGAACCGGCTTTTGCCAAGTCTATTTCCTGCCGGTGAATTTCAAGGGTTGTTTCGGCTCGTCCAAGGTGGTAGGCTTTGGACTCCTGAGTGGTTTTGTCAGCGATTTTTTCTTTGAGGTCGTCTTCATCCGCGCCGATGAGCACGGCGATGTCGGAAATTGTCATGAGTAGCGCGGCATATTCTTTGATTTGTGCTGTCATAGTTTCACGCCGTTTTTCATCATAATCGCGACCTCTGACCGGAAAGAATTGAAGCAATCAGGGTCTGTTGTTATGAGCGTTGCTTCCCGACGATTTCCACGAGTTTGATTTTGGCTCGTGCCTATTGAGATATTGAGTTCTTCGGTTTCAAATAGAATGACTTTGCCGTGGTTGTTTGTCAAATAGACCTCGTCGAATACGTTTTTTGCAAACGGCAATATTTTTGTCACTCCGATGGCGGCTTTGGTGTCTAAAATCAGGATGATGCGCCCGATTTGCATTTCCTTTTTGAATTTGAATATCTTCCGGATAAATTCTTCAGATATGCTGAATGAGGTCATGTAGAGCGCATCACATTTCCCGGATAATTGATTAAGCAGCACTTCGATGGTGTCGAATAACTGAAATTTATCCGTGTAAAAAGCCTGTGTGGGATTTTCCCGCACAGGCTTTATCCGATGTACGGCTTCACTGTGCATCCAGTCCCAGTGCTTTGAGTTCTGCCAGCTGCCTGTCTGAAATACCCGCATTGGAGCCAATGAGCAAGTCAAGGCGCGTTTGCATATCGGCGAGTAAAGCGGCGTATTGCTGCTTGCTTTCCTCGTCTTCTTCGCCTACGGTCATGCCTTGGAGTTTCTTTTTGTTGTCGCTCAGATATTTGCGCGCCGCTGAAATTTCTTTTGCCGATGCCGGAGTCGGCGCATCCGATGGCGCGGGAACTGCCGGCGCATCGGGCTGCAGACCGGGCACAAAGGCATCGTATTCGTCCCAATTTTTGCGCACCGTTTCGTCCAACTTCGTTAGTTCCTTCAGAAATCCATAGCGGTCGCAGGGCATCTTCAGCAACTTCAATTGCTCGTGGAGTTTACGCATCATAGGGTAGATGTTTTGATTTTCGAGCAGTTTGGCTTTGATTTCGTCGGGCAGTTCGTCGTGGTCGGCGCGTTTGCCTGCCGATGCGGATTTTTCTATCTTTTCGATTTTTGGCAGCGTAGTCTTCAGGATTACGGCTGCTTTTTGTTCCAACGCGGCGTGTTCAGCTGCCGCCTGTTCTGCCGAACGAAAATTGTAATGCTTCTGCAACTCATACTTGAGTTTGGCAATGTCCCGGCGGCGCACGATGTTTTGATGCAGGATGCGGTTGCGATTGATTTTCAGCAAAAGCAATGCGGCGGCATCAATGTCGATTTGCTCGTCCGGGGTGTCCAGAATGATTTTGATTTCTTCCGGCGTGATTTTGTTTGCGTTTGTGTCCATTTTTTTTCGTTTTAAGGAATTATCGGTGCGTTGATGTCGCCGTCGTCGGTTTCGATGATGCCGTTATAGAACGGTGCCGGGGTGAAGTCGGTTACGGACACTTCGAGCGTGGTGCCCATTTCGTCCGTTGCCGAACTGCCCAAGTTTTGGCTTGGGTTGGTTTCCGTCTGATACATCTCGTTGCCAATCACGCGGTATTTGCCGGGCTTGGTTTGAACGATATACACATAGTCATCGTTGTTTGCCAAACTGCAAAAGCCGGTTGCCTCTTCTTCTGTTCCCGGATGAATGAAAGTCGCTTTGTTGAGCGATGATTTGGACGGCTTCGCGCCTTGACTTTCGCTCGTTACGGGCGATTTTTCAACGAGAATATCCATCGGGTGCCACTTTTTGCCGTCTGCCAATTCAAAATCGCCAACGTAAGTTGCCAACTCTCCCATGTTATCCACAAACGTGTCCGGCAAAGTGGGCCAAGCCACGATGTCGCGCTTCGGGATGAAATAAATACGGTCGCGCACTCCGGGAAGATTTCTCTTTCCGAAGCACCATTCCAAACTCGTGGGACTAAGCCCTGTACATACTATTGCCATTTTTTTGTCCTCCTAATTTTTTATGGTGCAACATATAATTTTCCAACCAAAAGCTTTGTGGGGTCAATGGTCTCATACTGGCAACCAAAGAACATGGCACAGATGAATTGAAGCACGAACGCTTCGTGTTTTTCAATCGTGATTTGTTCCAAGTCGCTTTCCAAATCAGTGCCTACCAACATGTTTTGTTTGGTAGTAAGCTGCATGAATGGCGAACCTTTTTTGTTGGGCAATGCCACAAATTCGCACATATCACTTGACCCCTCAAGGAAGGTTTTTTTGAACTCGCGGTTGTAAGGCACGCTTCCAACAGTGGCTTGATAGTCATCTACATAAGCGTTGTAGATGCCTTTGGAGCAAAACAGTTTCACCTGTTCGTTCTGCAATTCATCGCTTGCGGCGCGATAAAATGCCTTCAAAACATCTACGGCATTGGCGGACGTGATGGCGGCACTAAATTGATAGAGATTTTTGTTGGCAGCCGAAATTTTGTTGGCTGTGATTTCAGTGGCGGCGATGGTGTCGAAGCCATTAAACAACTCTGCGGTGGTTGTGCCGGCGTTATTGCGAACGGCGCTCCACAGATTGGCGTTCAACGATTTAGACAGTTGCTTCATCAGATAGGCGACCACGGCTTGGGTGATTGGCACGTTTTTCAGTCCGTCGCCTTTGATGATGGAGTCGCCATACAGACTTTGATAGACTGCATTGGGCGAAAACTTTTTGACCACGGAACCAAAAAAGGTTTCGAGCGTGCGACCAACGAGTTGCAAGTCGCTGTCGTCGATGCGCGTTTCGCTGTACGGACCAATTTCGATGCCGCCGGTAAGTTGCCCTACCGTTTCTTTGTAGCGCACACCGGAGCGAAGGCGCATGTGCTGAAGCGAAGTGTCCAATCCAATAATTGCCATTACCAGCAATTCCTTACGGAATTTCTGTGCCGATTTTGCAAGTTCGTCGGGGGTGATGATTACTTTTCCCATTGTGTTATAATTTTTTAATTGTTCGTTTTGAGTTAATCAGGAATTTGGTTGTACAAATTGCGCACGGCTTCCACGTCCACTTTGTCCGTTGGTTCGGCAGGCGGGGTATCAGCGGGCTTGGCAACAGGCTGGGTTTCGTCGCCCGGCTTTTTGTTCAGTTTGGCAACTTCGGCTGTCAGGTCTGCAATTTGCTTGTCCTTGTCTGTAATTTTTTTGTCCTTCTCTGCGATGTTCGCAGCCGTGAGAGCGTCTTCCGCCGTTTTTTTGTCGGCGTTGGCTTTGTCGATGGCATCGTTCAGGATTTTAACCTGTGCCTCGGTCAGTTCGACTTTGTCGTTTTTTACTTCAATACCCTCTACATTGAGTAAGGCGTTGATGGATACATACGTTTTGTTCATTTCGGATGTTGTTTTATTTTGTGAATTAAAAAAGTCTTTCATGCCGGCTAAAACGCCGGCGATTATTCCTTTGTCGTTCGTGGTCGGTAGCGATGGCGCGCCGGTGTTTGTTGGAAACGTTGGTACCGGCAGTCCTGCTACATTTAGCAGATTTATAACTTCGGGGTTTGCGGCATTGGCAGGCTGAATGGTTGCGTCCTCAAAAATTTCGTCCACAAATCCCCATTCCTTTGCCTGCTCTGCCGTCAACCACTTTCCTTCTTTCATCAGATTGAGAATGTCGGCTACCGGTTTGCCCGATTTTTTGGTAAACATTTTTGCTAACGTCAGCGTGATGGTCGCGCTGTTGTTTTTCGTTTTTTGAAGCTCGGCGATTGCCGCTTCTATCTCATCCTCATTCATATAGCCCCAAGTATCTACCCAAGAGAGTGCCTTGTGAATGAAATACATGGAGTTGGCGTGCATACGAATGTTTTTTGCGCCCAATGTCAGAACCGTTGCTGCCGATGCGTTGAACGCAAACAGTTCGCAGGTGACATTTCCGTGAGCTTCAAACTGTGCGGCAATGTCAATGGCATCATCCACGTTTCCACCAAGGGAATTAACGCGGACAATGACTTTATCTTTGCCTTGTATATGATTTTTGACGTGGCGCTTGCTGTTGTACCAGTCGCCAATGTAGCCGTCAATCTCAATGTCGTATTTTTTAGTTGCCATAAAACAGGTGCACTTTTATTATGGTGCAAATTTATACCTATTATATAGCGTGCAAAAAGACCTTTAATTTGAGATGATTAGTAGCGAATGCGTGTTTATGTATTGAATTTCAGCGGCAAAGGCGCGTGTGCCGTTAGGCTTGTTTGCCGATTCAAAGGATGTGGTTACGGTGGGATGCGGTTTGGAGTCTGTGCCTAGCAGGTATTTTTGTCCGGTTACGTCGGTCAGCCGGAAGGCACAGTTCGTAGTGGTGAGGGTATGCAGCAATTGGCGAGTGGCGGTTCCGCAATCTTTCACGAGCAACTGCACGACTGTGGTGTAAACCAATTCACCGTTTACGCGCTCCGATTTGACGGTTGCGCCTGCTATTCCTACGATTGGGATGTTTTGAAAGTCACCGAAGGCTTCCACTTCTACACCTTCGTGGATGAGTTCGGTGGCGACCGCTTGCATTTTTTGAACGTCAGCCCATCCAATGCTTTTGAATCCGGGTAATGTTTTTTGTGTCATCTGTTTGCGTTTGTTTGCGTTGTTACACTCTGTTTTTTTTCGGGGGTGAAAGTCGAAAGATTTTTTACAAATTTACATTATTTTTCCGATACTTCTTCCGGAGGCGATAATATTTTTGCCGGATGGTTTCCCAGTTCACGTCGTTGTCCGGAATTCCGTGTTTTTCCATCCAAGCATAAATGAGGTCTGAAATTTTTCCGCGGTGCACGTTTTCGATGCTGCCTATTTCCTTGAGCATGCACTTTTCAAAAAGTTGGTTGAAACTCTCAACGAGGGCGGATTTGGCGGCTACTCCCAAATGGTTATACACGCGCGGGTCGGCTTCTTTGAAAAATGGGAGTTGAACGGCGAGGTTGGCATCTTCGCCCATGTCCGGCTGATTGTTGGCTGGCAGTTTGGTGATGTATTCGCGAATGATGCGCGATTCGGGGCTGTCGCGGTCTAATTGGACGGGATTGCCAAACGAGTGCTTGACGAACTCTGCCAAATAGGGTTGAGTTTTGAGATAGATGTAGTATTGCATAGCTGTGATTGATTTGAGTAGCAAAGGTAGTGATTTTATTCGATATGGCGTAAACATACCCCCTTGCTATTTGGTACCAAATAAAGTGTGCGCGTGAACTTTTGGTAAATTTGGAGTTTCTATATTATTGATTATCAATATATTAAATACCGTACTTTTTTGTTCAAACTGCCGTACTATTTTTAAAACCGGCACAAAAAACAGTGCATACCCCTAAAAGTGCGAAAAGTGCATAAAAGTACGAAAATAGTACGGAACATTATTATTTGATAATCAGCAAAATAAGCGAAGAAAAAAAGGCATCTGTTCAGTTGCACACTTTTTTTTACTATTTTTATAGTAGTCATTTTTCAAAAAGTTAAAAATATATAAAAAGAAATATTATATATGCCTGTCATTTTGAAAGTTTTTCCCCCCGGATAACGAATTTACTTTTTACATTTTATCACGGCAACCGTTCGATTTTTACAGGTACCTTTGCCGCTGCGCTTCCTTTTTGATTTTTTTTCGATTTTGGTACAACTGTTCCAAAATTTTATTATATTAACAAATTGAGGGGTGCGGGGAGAAAACGCGCCCGCGAAAAGGGAGGCTTTTAAGCGGTAAAAAATAAGCGGCAAATAAAAACCGTGCAAGGCACGGTTTTTACTTACCACTTATTTTTTGAGTTTTTACGCTCGCTTACGCGAGCGGCTTCGCAATTATATTTTGTGAAAATTTTGCGGGGTGTAAACGTCGCAAAAGAACTCCATCTCCGGCGGGATGCGCTTCGCGCCTATTATTACGGCGATGCCGATGGCTGCCAGTTCGTACAGCCGTTGGGTGGTCATAGGGCTTTCGTGCAGGTTGTAGGTTTCTGCCAGCACAAAATAGCAGTTGCTTAGGTCGAAGTCATACGGCGTTTGTCGAATGATTTTGCCGGCGTCGCCTTGCGTTTTGGCAAAGCCTAAATTCACAGCGATGCGCTGCACCATGGCGATGCGTTGGCTTCGATCTGGGCTTACGGCTACGATGATTTTGTTGGACTTTTTCATGAATTTAGTTTTTTTAGGTCTGCTTTCCAAGTTGAAAACATATCATTTTCACTTAAAGTCCAAAGTTCATCTAACTGCTTTTCAGTTATACGACCAATTTCTTTCAAGCCCTCTAATTTTTCCATCCTTTTTAACATCTTGTTTTTTTCAGAAACAAGGTGTTTTTCCATAACAAGCAAAAGAGAATGATACTTGAAATTTAAACTACGCCATGCTTCGGCTTCTATATCAGAGCGACTTTCATACATAAAAACCTCCTTTCTTATTATTCTGTGATTGTTTTTCTCTTTGCTGGTCATTCCACGTCTGGATACCTTTGACTATGCAATAGTTTTCAGAAAATTCAACATTGCAGTCACCTTTCGGAGCGTTTAACCGGATGTAGTGGCACACACATTTGATGAAAATGCTTTTGTTTGCCTCTTTTACTTTCTCGACGATGTTGTAAGTGTCGCCGGGGTGTAAACCTTTGCAGATTTTAAACACGGCATCCTGAAACGGTTCGAATTTATCCCGCCCTATTTCATCGGATAAATCCCAGAGTTCCTGTAACTTTTCAAGTTTGTGATGTGATAGATTCATATATTTTCAATTTTAAAATGGACACCCTTTTGTTTCTTTCTTGAATAAATCTACATTGACGGCATCGACTTCGCCGCCGCCATCCGCGCCGGAACTGCGGAAGTTGGCATCGCCGATGGTGAAATATTCTACGCCGCCGGATTTGTCGTCGATGTCCGGCTTGCCTTCTTTGTCGTGATACATGGGCAGTCCGGTTAGCGGGTCGTAGCGGTGCGGGTTGAATTTCAGATTTTTCCAGTCGCAATATTTGATTATGCGCTTTTTGAACGTTGTTGCTTTGCACCATTTTCGCTGGTCGGGGGCATAAGCAAGGAATGTGTCGAACATATCTTTGCGGGCGATGCGTGTGTTTAACTTTTCTTCGGCAGAGAAGTATTCTTCTGCCCAGGAGATAAATTCTTCGCCCATGAACTGGCGTAATTGGCGTTGTGCCAAGCGTTCGCCCGGACTTTCTACTACGCCGAATTTCAGGTAGAGTTGCACGCAGGCTGCCAGCAGGTTCCATGTGAGGTTCCATTGTTCAAAATCCCATTCGTCGAAAAACATCACGCCAAAATCGTTGATGGGCTTGCGCTGGTCGTTGTAGTAGTCGGAAAATGCGATGAGCCATTGCCGGTCGCGAAACGATGAGCCTTCGCCATTGAGGGCGTGGTTGGTGGTGATGTAGATTTTGGGCGATGTGGCAAACGGGAATGTCGAGCGCCGTCCGCCTTTGTAGTTCACCGCCCAGTCGCCGGTGATGTTGGCAAACAGACTTTCAAAATCGAAGCCGGGGCGAACGTCGTCGATGAAGACGGCTTTTGTTTTCTCAACCAGTTCGTCCCACAAAAAATTGTCGGTACCAAGGTCAGATTTTTTGCCGTTGATATAGACTGTGGACATCACGTGTTTAAACAATTCGCCGATGATGGACTTGCCGCTACGTCCGTTGCTCGCTCCCACTTCGGACTGTCGCCCGTCCATCGCGACCACTGCCTTTGAGTTGCTGCGGTCTTTGCACTCCATCAGCATGTAGCCGATGGCACACAGTTTCGCAATCAGGTGTTCCGTGTTTTCGTAGAGTTCATCTTCCGGGATGATGAAATCGGGCTGCGTTTTCTGCAATTCTTCTTTGCGCCATGTGAAATTGGAGGTGTTGATTAGGAATTGCAAAAAGTGGCATTGGGTGCCTAAGGCTGTCAGTTTGTAGGCAAACCGGTTATCCGTTTTTGTCACGTGGAGCAATGGCACGGTGAGTTGTGCCGGCAACTTTTTGCGCTGCTCTTTCCAGATGTGGTGCGTGACGTTGGCGTAATCCATCTCTGAAATTTTGTCTGCCGAAATTTCCCAGCAGTTGTTCGCAAAATAGAATATTTGCCGGTCGCGCTCTGCGGGTTTGAAATTGGGGTCGATAAATTCCATGTGCGAGATTTTGTCCGGTCCAAGGTATTGGGTACCGCCGCGCAAAATCATTTCCAACACGTCCTCTTTGCAGTTGGCTTTGGTGAACTCAAACAGGAAGTCGCGGACTTCCCATGTTTCGACCGTGCGCACGGATGGCGGCGTGAGGTGGATGTATTCAAACGTGCCGTCTAATCGGCGATGGCGACCGAAGCCGCGGTTTTGCAAAAAGCGAAGCGACCGGTTGTAGTTGAAGTCGTAAACGGTGAACGGGTTGCCCTGTTTGTCGTGCTTTTCGCGTTCAATCCAAAATTGTTCGTCGCTTTCGACCGGCTGTGAGCTTTCGAGTTCGCCGGCGTCATTGATGTGCCATTTGTGGCGACCGATGACGAACTCCGGCATGTCTTTCAGAATGGATTTGTGCCGTTCGGCAAACACGCGCGGGTTGTTTAGTCCCCAAATTTCCTCCAATTTGTGGTCTGTCCATGTTGTGATTTTATGCAGTTGGATGTATTTGCCTTTCAGGTCTTTTTCATTGATAAGATGTTCGATGTCTGCCGACAGTTCCGCCTCGTTGCCGGCAAGCAAATTTGCCAGCAGGTCATCAATGCCTTTGTCGTTTTTTTCGTTTTTCAGAACGTACCCAAAATAGATTTCAACGTACAGGTCGCGGTTTTTGAGCGTACGCATGTACTCTTTGTAGTTTTTGACGGCAAAGAAGAAGTTACGCGGGCGACGCTCGACTTGGTCAGTAACGCGAAGCGTTGCCGACAAATCGTCCCAATCCGCATCGAGCAGGAAAATTACTTCTTCGACTTGGCAGGTCTGAATGATGCGGATTAAATCTTCCGGCAATCGTCCGCCATGCCCCAACGCCGAAATGCCGGAGATGGCAATAGACGGCAAACCGTGTTTGGTGGCTTTTTCGGCTTTCTTTTCTCCCTCTTGAATGTAGAGGCGTGGCAGTTTTTCTTTTGCCTTGTAGGTAGCGCGTATCTTTTCGGGAATGTAGATGTTGGCAAATGAGCCGTAGGGCGATTTGTATTTCTGCGGTTTGCCCTCTTTGTCGAGGTGTTCCGGCGGGTATTGCCAACGCACGCGGAAGTATTCTTTTTGCCTGCCGGTGAGTTTGCCCCGGCTGTCCTTTTGCTCGTAGGTGACGGGGTTGCCGTCCAAGTCGTAGTATTCAATAATCACGTCATCGCCGGGCACGATGTTGTTGTATTGGTCAAGCGTGCCGGGCTTGAATGTGCGCGATTCAAAGTGGGCAGAGTTGTCATCGGTGCGATAAACACAGGCGGTGACATCGGCGGCGGTCAGTCCGGATTCCGCCAGCATTCGGGCGCAAAACGAATTGGCATCCGCTCCGGCTTTGCCCTTTGCTTTCTTCGTCGACTTGGGTTTTGGCACGGGTTTCGGCTCGTCGATGAAAATGTCAAACTTCTTTGCCAGATATTCCAATGCTTCGGGAAAGGTTTTGTTATGCCCTTTCATCAGATAGGCAACCGCTCCTTTGCCGGAAAAGTCGTTGCACCGGAAGCACTTGAAAATGTTCTTCCCCGGCGTGACCGTTAGCATCCGCTCTGCATTGCATATAGGGCAGTCACACACCCAGCTCACTCCGGATTTGTGCAACGGGGCAAAGTCCTCAACTACTTCCTTGAGTTTGTCTTCCGAAACGGATAAGATTTTGTTTTTTATGTCTTCTGGGATATACACTGGCTTGATTTTTATGTGATTGTACGTTGAACTTCAAAATGATACTCAGCCCTTAGCCGCCCGATTTGTATATGCAAATTAGGGTCGGCGTTATGCGCGACAAAAATTGTTTTTTGTTGCGTGTTTACGCCGATGCCTTTTCGGCGGAGTTTGTAGATTATGTTTTTGCGGCGCATTAGCTGCTTGTTGTTGTATGTTTTCATTGGGTCAATTGTTTATGGTAAGTCACATCTTCTAAACTCTGCACTAAACGAATAATTCTCATTATTTCTTCTTCCGATTGTTTTCGTTCAGATTTTTTGCCATCTTCGTTATCGGTAGCATATAAATCATGTTTATATTGATAAGCCTGTTCAAATTCAATAAGCATTTTCTTTCTTTCTTTTTCAAAGTTTTTTTTGTGAAAATCGTAGAATTGCATCATTTCAGAATACTCTAAATTTGTCAATTCAATATATATTTTACTCTTTTGTCCTTTATAGTAGAATATATCTTTACTCCTACTCATACCAAAAAGTTTCAAAGCACACATAAGAAACACACCCAAAGAACCGTTACTATGGTTTACATTGAAACACTGTCGCTTCTTTTCATCCGATGATAAATCATCAAGCGTAATATTGTATTTTAACAACCATTTTTCGAGCATCCGCTTTGCATTCATCGCTTCACCGCATTCGCCGCGCTCAGAAAGTGCTTTGATTTTTTGAAGTTTTTCTATGATTTTCTCATTATTCTGTATCATGCTGCTGTCTTTATCAATTCGTTATACCTCTGTTCCATCTCTGCGAGCGCGTGCTCGTTATCCTTTCGGGTGCTGTCCGTTCTGCTATCCTTCACGCGGCGGCGCATCCGTTTTACGTCCGTTTCCAATTTGGCGATTTCGTCTTTTGCTCGTAAACGGGCTTCCAATTCTCGGCAACGGTCCGCTAACGATTCGTTGCCGGAATTGATGCTCTCGTTCACGATGCGCGGCAAATGAAAAATCACCAACGCCGAATAGGCGGCGATGATGAAACTCGAATACACAATCGGTATGTTCCATTCTTGGTGCAGGTAGAAAAATAGGATGGCGGCAACGTCCAACATAATCATCACTATTTTGAGCCACATAGCAGGCGATTTCATCACAAAATAGATGCTCACAAAAGCAAACGTGACACCGGTGATGCGCGAAATAAAACTGTTAGTATCAAGTTCCCCAAACAGGAACACAAACACGTAGCACAGTTTGAGTAGGATGCCGCACAATGCGACTATTCCGATGATGTTTGTTAGTCTATTCATTGTCGTTTTATTTTAATTCAATTCAATTGGTCGCCAATGGGTAACATCTACCATTTTCTCGAATATAACTCTCCAGCATGAAGTAATCCAAAAGTTGTCCTTCCGTCTCACAGCCATAAATGGTCCTTCGGTTGCCGTTTTACATAATAGTAAAACATACTCGTCATTTTCAGGCATTTCATCATCAACACTTCTCCACCGTTGGGCAAATTCCACCCCATCTAAAAATCCGTCATAAAACTTTTCTTTTAGCATTGGAGTGTCAAGTGTGCTGAATGAACGCTTTTGTGTGGCTTCTTTTGCCGCTTCATTAATTGTTTTCATTGTCGTTTATTTTATAAATTATATTTTTCAAATAAAAACACAACCAAATCCGTCATCTTTTTCGTATCATAACCAAATCTGGGTATCATCATCAAGCATCCATCTTCGTTGCATGATTCTATTTCAATAATTCCGGAAGCCTCTAACTCCTCAAGCATCGGCATGGTGTACGGGAAACTTGAAAATGCACTAATTTTAAAAGCATGGCACTCCGAAAACGAGAACATGTTTTCTGCGCTAGCGATAATCGTGCAGTGCTTACGCTGGATAATTTGGATGTCTTCGCGTATCATATACTTTGTTCGTAAGATTCACAAATAAACCAAGGCTCCTCCAGCAACTCTTTCAATCGGCGATTGCGGGCGACTTTCGTTGGGAACTTCTCACGAGTGGTCCAGAATCCAAATTCTTTGGATTGCTTGATGATAAATGACTTCACCATCTTTTTGCCTACGACTTCGCCGGTGCGCAGGAATACATATCCTGCCGCCTGTAATTTTTGCATACTTGTCTTTTCCATTTTTGCTTATGCTTAATTGTTAGTTTCAAACACTTTCACACCAAATTCGCGATTGGCTATTTGGTTGATTTTATCTTGATAGATTGGGGCAATAGGTCTTTTACCATTGCGCCAATTCCACAGCGTAGGGTTGCTAATGTAGCACTCTTGTTTAATAATCGCTCGGATTCTGTTATAATCCTTTGCTTCGCGCGAACCTAAAAAAACATCTAATTCGTTCATAATAAAATAATTATTTATTTATTTAACCGTTATTTACTCGTTTAACGCTGCAAAGGTATTGGTTTTTTCCAATAAAACAAGCGTTTTTTTCAATTTTTTTTTCAAAAATATTGCAACTAATTGATTACTAATTAAATAAATTTGCATAATGAAAAGTATTGTTGAGAACATTGAGACAATTCGCAAGGAGAAGGGTTTCAAACAAGAAGTGATGGCAGAAATGCTTGGGGTAACACAAGGGACATATTCCGGTTGGCTTACCCAAAATCAGGACATCAAGTATGGAAAATTATTGGAAATAGCCAATAAATTTGAGATGTCTATCATTGATTTAATTGCCTACCCGCAACGGTATGTGCCGGAATCTGTGGTATGTGAAACTTGCAAAGAAAAAGATGCAATCATAAAAAGTTTGAACGAGTATATTGGTTTGCTAAAAAAGACTAAATTAAAAAAATAAGATATGGAAAATTTTTTGTACGAAGTAGAAGATGGTCAGTTTTCATTCCAATTTGAAGCTCCATTATTGGGAAATATTGGAGATACAGTTCAGTTGTATCAGTCTATTACACACGAAAATGGAGAGTTAACAATAGAAATTGGTAACAAATTTAAAGTATTAACTATCCATCGTTATGAAACAATTGACAGGGACGGAATTTGGGGAATTGTAGAGTGTTGCGGGTTCATAAATGATGATGTTAATTAATTTACAAACCTCGTGATTGATAATAATAAATCTCTTGAATATTTGCGTGCGAAGTATCCTGCATTCAAAAAAAGTACGGATGAGTTAGAACCATGTGATTACGAATTGTATCTATCTTCCGGGGAGTTTGTTCAACTCAAAAAATCTAAAAGTGGTGAGATAGATGTTTGCTATAGAAATTATCAAAGAGATGATATAGATGAGATGTTTTATGCCAGTTTTAATTCAGATAATGCAGATGCTAAAAAAGAGGTAGATGATTTCATAAACGCTGAAAATTCTGAAAAAAGAATAGCTTTATTGAATAAAAAATTAGGTGTAACTGGCTGAGGTTAGAAATTTTAGACTGAGAGTTTCCCGCAACAGATACGCAACAAAAAAGGCAAAAAAAAGAGAGATTTTTAAAATATAAATAATTGAAAAACAGTGAGTTAAAAATTTAAATTTCGGTCGGAATTGACGAGGGTTCGAGTCCCTCCAGCTCCACGGCATTTGATAGAGTTTAGTTATTAGAGTTTAGAGTTTAGTCGCCCCCCAGCCCCCCTCAGGGTGGGGTGTTAAAAAGATGGATGTTTTATGAATATTGTTCGTTCATCATTTGTTTTTATCCCGTAGGGTGGGGTGTAAAAAAGATTGTAAAATTTCATTATTTATTCGTTCTAAATATGTATCTTTGCAGCCAAAAAGAATAATAAATATGGATACAAAAGAGCAACAAAGTATTGAATTATGGAAAGCCAAATCAATTGAGCGTTCCAAAGCGATTAAGCGACTAAAAAAGCGAATTAAAGAAATAGAACACAGTCGCGATAGTTGGAAAGAAAAATCTTTTGCAAATAAAGAGCGTGCAGACAGGTATGAAAATGATTTGTCGCAGATAAAAAAAAAACTGAACGAGATAACAGCGTAGTATTATTGCCTTGTAAAAATCGTCCAAAATATCATCGTTATGACGATTTTATAATACAACTTGCATTATCGTTAGTATTGCGTGTTGGTGTTAGTTTCAGGGCTGCGAGTAAGATATTTTGCGAGCTTCATCTTTGCTTGCATTTAAATCTTGGGACTCCAACACATACTACCATACTGCTTTGGACTAAAAAACAAGGTGTAGGAAATTTTCGGGAAAAGGAATATTTTAACACCCAAAAATGGATTTTGATAGCCGATGAAAGTATTCAATTTGGCAACAAAAAATTATTGTTTGTAATAGCCGTTCCTGTTTCAATGGAAAACAAGGGTAGTTACTTGAAATACAATGATATAACTCCGTTGAAAATAAAAGTATCAACGTCTTGGAAGGCTGAAGAGATTGCAGAAGTAATAAAAAACACCATAGATATTAAGCAGATTGAATATGCTGTATCCGACCTCGGAAGCAATCTGACAAAGGCATTTAGTATTTTGAATATCAAACATATAGAAGATATAAATCACAAATTTTCATGGATGATGCAGCATCTTTTTGAGGAAGATGAAATATTTAAGAATTACACAAAAGAACTATCTGATATGCGTGCAAAACTTTCGATGGGTAAATGTGCTCGCATCGTGCCTCCCAATCAACGAATAATGTCCCGATACATGAACCTGACACCACTTTTCAAGTGGGGAGTAAAGATGCTTAAACTTTTGGAAAACAATTGTTTAACAGAAGACGAATGCGAAAAATTAAAATTTTTGCCTCTATACAAAACCTTTATATTAGAGACTTACGAATTGCTTTGCAGCATGAATCAGACACAAAAAATAATGAAGAAAAATGGCATGAGTACGGCAAGTATAAACGAAGCATTGCAATTACTTGACGCACAGAACAATGCGAACGCAGAGATTATCAAATCAAAATTTATAGAGTATGTTCATAAAATGCAGCTAAGGGTGAGCGGACG
>BBRT01000279.1 GCA_001417715.1 Candidatus Symbiothrix dinenymphae | reverse complement strand
TGATGTGGAATATCAGATGAATGATTGCCTAATGCGACTTTGATTACCGGAAGTCCAATTTTCTCATATTCTTTCACCTCTTGTGCGGTTAAAGACAAGGATTGTAATGTCTTCAACACGAGATTATTGGCTAACTCCGTATTGTTGTTGTAAATCACTTTTACACGGGATTTCATATCGTAATTGCCGTCTTTATTAATAGTTGGCTCGTCTATCTCCAATTCAAAATCAAACATCGTTGGTGCCAATGCTTCCAACTGCGTAATCATGTTGGCGATAGCCTTTTCCTCATTGGCTTTGTTCAACTCTTTGAGTTTTATGTTCATACCAAAAGTGGCACCGGCAAATTCGGCGGACGAACCTTTGCTCTGAGCATAACTGACCAATTTGGAAACGGATACGATTGCTTGAACGGTTACGGAAGTCCTTCCGTTGGGCAACTGCAAGGCTGCAATTTCCGAATACTTCTGACTGTTTCCCGATGACACGGTGGCAATCTCGTCTTTCACCAGCGCATCGTCCAAAACAGTGGTGTTGGCAGACCCGAATGTGCCAAACGCCTGTTCAA
>BBRT01000278.1 GCA_001417715.1 Candidatus Symbiothrix dinenymphae | reverse complement strand
CCACCCACCCCGCCAACCCAACCGGCCCCCCCTAAGCCCCCGCCCCCACCATCGTGCCAACCGCAACCCAGGACAACCCCACCATACCCGCCGTGACCACGGAACCACCATTGAGCCGCCAGTGGAGCCGGGACCCGCCCATTGAGCCGCCTGTGGAGCCGGAGCCGCCCATTGAGCCGCCAGTAGAGCCGGAGCCGCCCATTGAGCCGCCTGTAGAGCCGGAGCCGCCCATTGAGCCGCCTGTTGAGCCGGAGCCGCCCATTGAGCCGCCGATTGAGATTGTAGACAGCATTTGGATATATGTTTCCAACAGCAGCCAAACTGTTGCGGATTTTTATGTGGCGGAGTGTGGTGCAGACAAGGCTGTGGTGACGGTAGTGACCGGAAATCCGTTTGCCAAGGTTGAATTTACATACGGAGGCATGATTGTAGAGGCAGCCAGCCTCACCATTGACATTCGCCGCGCCGGTATTTACACGGTCAATTACAGTGTGGACGAGGTGCCTTACAGCCTGAAAATTGAAAGCCGGTTGCGCTTTGAAGATGTCATCACGATGCGCTACAACAATGTGCTGATAGTGAAAACCAACAGCGGACACAATTTTGTGAACTGCGAATGGTTTCACAACACCGACCGCGGCTGGGAAAAACTCAAACCCGACGGCTTGTTTTATTCAGCCGGTGGAGCCCGCAGCGACATTTTGGACACCATCTACGAGTATAAAGCCACCCTCCATACCGATGACGGGCGCATATTGCACACCTGTCCGCGGCGCATAATACTGATTTATCCACCGGCGGCGGCACTTGCCTCCCCCGCACCGGCATTGAAAGCCTACCCCAATCCGGTGACAGGCGGCAATTCCATCACCATCGAAGGCATCCCGAAAGCGGTAGAAAGCATCGCAGTCCACGATTTTGCCGGTCGTTTGCTCAGCACACATCCCGTACAGACAGAGCACACCGCGCACACCCCGCTTCAACAAATACCGATGCCGGCAGGGAACGGCATCTATTTCATCAAAGTGGGTGAGGTAACACTAAAAGTGCTGGTGGAATGAATCATCGAATTTTCCGGATAGTGTTGGCTGTCTTTGCCGGAATTGGTGCTGCGGCGGCACAATCCCAGACGCAGCCACAGTCACAACTCCAACCGGTACAGCCTGATACGTTGCCGATTGTCCGCCATGAACTTTCTATTCACGTCGGAGGTGGATTTTCTTCGTTGCTGAGCATGCCCAAGGCGGGCAAAAATAAACTTGCCGGCGGCTTCGATTTTGGCGTGGGCTATACCTACTTTTTTACGAAGAAGTGGGCGGTATCCGGTGGTGTCGGTGCAGCTTTTTTCAATGGCAAATACGCCTTGTCCCAATTTGCGGACAGCTATGAGCAGATTAACAATCTGCCGGTGAACGATGGCACACTCGACCTGTTTGACGGGGTAAGCGAATTTACATACAGCTACACCGCCTACAATTACACCGAAAAGCAGTACCTTGCCCTGCTGACTATCCCGCTCCTGTTGCATTTTGAAACGAAGGCTACGGAGAAAGATAAATTTTACGCCGCACTTGGCGTAAAAGTGGGGCTTCCGCTCAGTGCCATCAAATACCGAAACAATGTGGGCACATTACACGCATCGGGTGAGATTCCGGACGGTTCTATATTCTCCGGACCTGACTATATGGGATTTGGCGATTTCTCTGACCGCGGCAGCAAAGGGCGCATCAAACAGCCCAAAACCGCCTTTTTTGTTTCCGCCGAAGCGGGGATGAAATGGGCGTTGAACGATGAATGGTCGCTCTACACGGGTGCATACCTTGATTACGGCATCAATAAAATTGTCGAACCCGACAAAGAACATTTCATTGAGTACAACGCCGACTACTTTGGGAATGATGCGAATTTGCACCCCTCCGGTCTTTTGGTTGAAACACCCAAAGGCGAGGCGTTCGTTGGCAAGGAGGCACCTGTGTCTGTGGGCGTGCGGGTGGCGTTGGCGTTCGGAAAAAAGCCCCCTCGGGCGGCAACTATTCTGCCTCCTCCGGTCGAACCACCGGTTAGCCCCAAGCCAAGTGTGGACAAAGCCACGAAAGAACGGCTACGCGTAGAACGACTAACCGATGTGAGACGGCTGCAAGAGCCAATCAATTTTGAATTTGACCGGAGCGACCTCTTACTCGCAAGTCGAACGGCATTAGACAAAGAAATAATTTACCTCAAACGGCAGTTGGACGAAAAAATACGTGTCCTGAAGAAATACCCCGACCTGCAAGTCCGAATCGAAGGTCACACCGACAATATCGGCACAGCGGAGTATAATGTGATATTGGGAAAAGACCGCGCCGAAGTGGTCAAAGCCTACATGCTCGAAAAAGGCATCCCCGCCAAAATCATAGTAGAAGTAGTCAGCAAGGGAGCCTCAGTACCCCTCGTCCCCAACACCGGCGAAGAAAACCGACGCAAAAACCGGCGGGTGGTGATTGTGGTGGCGAACTGAGTTATGAGTTATGAGTTAGTGGGGCATTGCTGTCTCGTGGGGACAAAATATTGGTATTCGAAAAAAAATCATAATTCATAACTCATAACTCAAAACTTTTTCTTACCTTTGCAGCCGAAAAAAGTTATGAACAAGTTATGAGTAATTTATGAACAAGTTTAGTGCATCCTTATTTTTTGCATGGTGTCTGTGCGGCACGGCTTTGGCGCAGTCGTGGCATATAGGCTCCCCTAATGTAATTGCTACATGTAGCCATGACACGCTCACTTTTAGTGGTACGGGGAATATGAACGATTTTACCGCTCCTCCGGCTCCTCCGTGGGTACTCGAACGGGGAGAAGAAGAAGAACAGCTGACTACCGTCATAATAGGAGAGCGAGTGACCTACATTGGAGAGAATGCTTTTGTCGGTTGTGCAGGTATTACTTCGATTATTAGTTTAAACCCCGTTCCGCCCGATGTGCCAAGCTCACAAAATGTATTTGTTGGTGTTATTAAAGATATTTGCGCGCTCACCGTACCGCCAGGCTCTGAAGAGGCCTATCGAAAAGCCCCGTGGTCGGATTTTTTTAAACAGGTGACTGCTACTACAAGTAACACTGGATATGGAAGTGTTTCCGGCACTCCACCAACATTTTCGGCAGGCACCTATTCGATAGCCGCCTATTTCACCCCTGTTCCGTCATCGGATTATCGGTTTGTCAAGTGGACTTATGAGGGGTCTGAGGAGAGCATCACGGAGTTTACCGTAAGCACTGCGCCGGTCAGGTTAGTGGCTCATTTCAAAATAAACACTATCGTTACCGTCACTCCTGTTGAGACCCATAAAACGTATGGCAACCCCGACCCTGATACATTGGCTTACACTTATACCACAAGCACCGGCGTCACAAACCTCACTTTCACCGGCGCACTCTCACGCATGACAGGCGAAAATGTGGGTCCGTATCGTATCCTGAAGGGCACTTTGAGCACAACCGATGATTACGAGGTGCGGGTTGCTCCGGATATATTTTTTTATATTGGCAAGAAAGAAATCACGATAACAGGTATTTCAGCCTTGGATAAAGTTTACGATGGCACCACGAGAGCCATGATGCGCGGTACCCCGGTCATTAGCGGCCTCGTTGCCGGGGATAATGTGACCATCGACTCCGGCAATAGTCCATGGGCTGAATTTGCCGACTCCAAAGTAGGCAACAACAAGTCGGTAACGTTTTACGGCTTCTTATTGTCCGGTACGTCGGCAGCGAATAACTACACATTATTACCCTTAGCCCAAGGTACGGCAAACATCATCGAAGCCCCCCCGATACCTCCCGAAACGCCGGGCAAACTGCCTGATTTAGACCCATCGCAGGTGGTTGTGGACAGCATCTATGTGTGGGTATCCAATACTCTCAAAGTTGATACAGGGATGATGACAAACTATTATACGGTGGAATGCGGTGCTACACAGGCAGTTGTAACGATAATAACCGGAAATTCTAACGACAAAGTAGAGGTTAGCTACAAAGACGTAGTCATGCATGGCAACAACAGCCAAGTTAGCATAAACGTTTACAAGCCGGGTATTTATACGATAGGCTACGCTGTTAATGACAAAAAATACAGCCTGTTGATTGAAAGTTTTTTTCTCTTCGACACTCTTGTTGCCAAGCGGTATGACAATGTGTTGCTGTTGAAAAACAACACCGGATATAAATATAAAACAGCCGAATGGTTTATCGGCAAAGGCGGGCAATGGGAGTCTCTCGGCACCGGATTATACTATTCGGCGGGCAACAATCGCGATGATGTTTTAGATGCCACAGCCGAGTATAAGGTCGTGGTCGTTACCGACGATGGGCGCACGTTGCGCAGCTGTCCGAGTTGCCCTCCGGATGTGTCCACGGCAATACCGGCATTCTCGGCATCGTCCCCCTTGCGCGCCTACCCCAATCCGGTTTCCGAAGGACAATCCATCACCATTGAGGGCATTCCCGAAGGGGTGGAAAATCTGGCAATCTACGATTTAACCGGTCGTTTGATTATCACGCATCCCATACAGACATGGTACGCCCCATCGCTGCAACTACCGGTACCGGCAATGCGAGGGATGTATATAATCAGGGTAGGGGATAAAATGTTAAAATTGTTGGTGGAATGAACACTCGCCTTTCATATAGTTTGTTCGTTGTGCTGCTCGGAACAGCCTCCGCCACCGCACAATTTCAACCAATTCGCCATGAATTTTTTATCAACGCCGGTGCCGGACATTCTTCGCTGTTGAGTTCGCTCCATGAGGGCAATAATACCTTCGCCATCGGATACGATTTTGGCGTGGGCTACACTTTCTTTTTTTCAGAAAAATGGGCGGCATCCATTGGAGCCGGTGCAGCCTTTCTCAACGGCAAATACGCCCTGCCGGAATTTAAAGAAGGCAAATTTGAGGAAGGCAATCCTGTTTATTACGATGATGACTTAGGCGATGAGTATAGCCTATTTGAATATCGCTACATCGCCCGAGATTACATTGAAAAGCAGCAAGTGACCATGCTCACCGTCCCGCTCATGTTCCACTTTGAGACGGAAGTTACAAGACGGAGCAAATTTTATATGGCATTGGGCGGCAAAGCCGGATTGCCATTGTTCAGCCCCCTCAACTACCAAAATGATATAGGCGAACTGGAGGCAATGGGGAAATTTAATTTTAGCGACAGTTGGATGGGTGCCACTCAACCGGACGGCACACCGGGCGGACCCAATTATATGGGATTTGGTACCTTTGCGCACCCCAACAACGAGGGAAGCATACCAAAAGAAAGACTAACCCCCGCCTATTTCGCCTCTGCCGAAGTGGGTGTGAAATGGGCGTTGAAAGGGAAAATAGCACTCTACACAGGTGCTTACATTGATTACGGGCTAAATAATATTCTCAAACCTGCCGAAAACGCCGCTAAAGTAAAATTCATTGAATACAATGCCGCCCGTCCGGATGACTACCACCCCATGGGTGTGTTGTTTGCCAGCGATAGCAAGCTGTTTGTTGACAAAGTGGCACCCCTGTCCGCCGGTGTGAGGCTCACGCTGACATTCGGGATAGCACCTGCAAAAAAGGGTTCCAAAAAAACTCCGAAAACGTCCACAAACACGTCGGCAAACACGTCCTCAAACATGTCCTCGAACACGCCCCCGAACACGCCCCAAAACATGTCGTCAGGAGAAGCGGAAATGCCGCCAATTATTGAGAAGCCCCTCCCCAAACAATCAACCGCTGACTCTGTCGAAATTCGCCGCAGAGAGCGAATTAGAGATGTGAAACGGTTGCAGCAGCCGGTCACGTTTGAATTTGCCAAAAGCGACCTGGCTGTTGACAGCAAAATGGCATTAGACAACGAAATAATCCGGCTCAAACAGGACTTGGACGAAAAAGTGCGCATCCTGAAAAAATACCCCAATTTGAAAATTCTAATCGAAGGACACACCGATGACTTGGGGTCGCAAGAACACAATCTGATTTTGGGAAAAGAACGTGCCGAAACGGTCAAAGACTACATGATACGGCAAGGCATCCCCGCCAAAATTATTCGCGAAACCGTGAGCAAAGGAAAATCCGACCCCCTCGTTCCCAATACCAGCGACGAAAACCGGCGAAAAAACAGACGGGTGGTGATAAAGGTCGTAACCAAATGAAACGGAGTTAATGCCTGTAAAATTGCAGATTGTCCGGATTGAACTCCGTGATATATTTCTGAATTTTAGCCACTTCCACTTCGGCAAGCGTTACATACACTTCGGCAGAACGCGCAAACAGTTCATAATCCCGATTGGCATCCGAAATCAACAGATACGATAGCGTGATATGTCCGGCAGTCTCCACCAATCTACGAGCCTGAAAATCAATCAGTTCCTGATTTTTTGTGTCTGCCACCAGCGGTACTATTTTTTCGTAAACATCCACCAGTTTTGCCACGCGCTTTTGCAAGTCTTGCAATTCCGGGCGGAGTTTTTCGGCTTGATAAACTTCCTGCCACTGCTTCAAATAGGTGCCTGTGAGTACGTGACGGATGGCAGCCACCACCTGCAACTGGCTTGTGCCTTCGTAGATGTTGGTGATGCGGGCGTCGCGGTAGTAGCGTTCGCAGGGGTAATCCTTCATAAAGCCGGAGCCGCCATGAATTTGAATCGTGTCGTAGGTGTCCTGATTGGCATATTCGGTTGCCACCAACTTGCCCAGCGGCGTGTAGGCATCTGCCAATTTCTTGTTTTTTTTCAGTTCGTCCCTTTCTTCCGGCTCCAATTTGCGTTCTTTTTCGATGTCTTCCAGGATTTTGTACACGTCCACAAAGCGGGATGTTTCGTACAAAATGGCGCGAGAGGCATCTAATTTGGCTTTGATGTTGGCGAGCATCTCGTAAACCGCCGGAAATTCGATGATGGCTTTGCCAAATTGCTTGCGGTCTTTGGCGAATGCAACTGCCTCACGGTAAGCCGCTTCCGACAAACCTGTAGCCTGCGCCATGATGCCCAGCCGCGCGCCGTTCATCAGCGACATCACATATTTTATCAAGCCCAATTTGCGGTCGCCGCACAGTTCTGCTTTGGCATTTTTGTAGGTCAATTCGCACGTTGGCGAGCCTTTGATGCCCATTTTGTTTTCGATGCGGCGCACGTCCACGCCGCCGTCGCGCTTGTCGTAGATGAACATCGACAGTCCGCGACCGTCCTTCGTGCCCTCTTCCGAGCGTGCCAACACCAGGTGAATGTCGGAGTCGCCGTTGGTGATAAACCGCTTCACACCGTTGAGTCGCCAGCATTTGTCCGCTTCGTCGTAGGTCGCGCGCAGCATCACGGCTTGCAAATCCGACCCTGCATCGGGTTCGGTCAAGTCCATCGACATGGTTGCGCCGGCGCACACACGGGGGATGTATTTCTGATGCTGAGTGGCATCGCCAAACTCGTAAATCGTTTCGGCACAGTCCTGCAACGCCCAGAGGTTGCAAAAACCGGCATCGGCACGCGCGGCAATGTCGGAAGCCATGATGAACGCCGTCAAAGGGAAATTCAACCCCTCGTAGCGGCGGGGCATCGAAAGCCCCATCAAACCCGCCTGGGTGGTCACTTTCAGGTTTTCAACCGTTCCGGGCGCATACACCACGCGGTTTTTGACCACCGTGGGACCCACATGGTCCACCTCCTCCGCATTGGGAGCCACCACTTCGCCGATGACCTCACCCGCGATTTCCATCACTCGCTCGTAACTGTCGAGCACATCCTCAAAATCGCTCGGCGCATAATCGTACTTCGTCGCATCCGCATAATTCCGCTCTTTCAACTCCGCAATGCGGCGCATCAACGGATGATGCAAATGATGCCTCAAAGCCGGATTATCCAAATAAAAATTTGACATAATGTATATATTTTTTGTTATTATTCAATATTATTCTGTCACAAAACTGGGACAAAGTTACAACTAATTTCTGAAACTGCAAAATGGAAATGGGCTAAATTTTTTTTTCAGGTGCTATTATTTCGCAAACTGTGTTTTATCCCGTAGGGATTATAGCTCGGTAGAAATGGAATGCCTCCCTCATTCCTGCATCCCGTAGGGATGCAACATCATCTGCAATCGGTTGCATCCCTACGGGTGGGGTGTCAAAAAGATGAATGTTTTATGAATATTGTTCGTTCATCATTTGTTTTATCCCGTAGGGATTGTAGTATCGGTAGAACATAGAATCGCTCCCCCCTCATTTCAGCATCCCGGTAGGGGTGCTGGCTGTGTAGCGACATTGCGCTTGTTCGGGCTGAAAGCCCAGCATATCCCAGCCCAACGCATCGCGTTGGGAAAATGATGATGGATGATTGTGTTCGCCCTGAAAGGGCAATATAATGATATAATGCCCTTTCAGGGCGAAAAACCCACAAAACACATTTCCCCAACGCGATGCGTTGGGCTGGGATATGTTGCCCTTTCAGGGCGAAAACGAGGAGGGGGGAGGTGCCATCTACCCCGCACTGCGCTATCGCTTGTACGGGGTTATCAAAATTGTACCCCATACGGGGTAGTTGGTCTCCGTAAATTTGGGTTGCCCTGCAATACGATAATTCGCTTAAACTCATATTTTATATGAGTTTAAGCGAACTATTGCGCGTGAGTTTACACCTCGTGGGTGCTTATTCCTTGATTATTCTCCTCGTAATGCTTTGACCTGCAATGGCTATTCTCACCAAATAGACACCTTTTGGCAAATGCGACACATTGATGATGTTTGTGTTCGTCGAAAGCACTATGCGACCTGCGATATCCACGATTTCTACCCTTTCTACCGGCTGCTCCGTTCGGATGTTCAACTCATCTTTTGCGGGGTTGGGGTAGATTTGCAGAGATGCAATGCTTTGCGCTGCGGTGGTTTGAGGAATTTCAGTTGCCTCCGTTACCGTTACCGATGCTGAGCCTTTTTTGCTTGCTTCGACGGTAGAGGTGGCTGTTACGGTGAGCGTTGATGCCGTTTCGGCTGCCGCTATGGTGAGCAAGCCGCTACTTGGATCGATGCTCGTGCCTGCATTGATGTTGTCGCCGCTAACGCTCCATGTTACTGTCTGCGCTGCGTTGCCCTGCACTACTACCACTGCCTCAAACTGTTGCGTACTGTTTTTTGCCACGCTCGCAGTATTAGGAGTAACGGTTACTCCCAGCACTGCTGCAACCAATTGATCTGTGGTTACAGTTACCGTTACGGATGCTTTCTTGGTATTGTCCTCTGTGGAAGTGGCTGTAACTACAAGGATAGCAGCCGTTTCGGTTGCGCCAATGGTGAGCATACCGTCTGCGTCAATATTGCTTGCCGTGCCTGTTACGCTCCACGTTACGGTCTCTGCGGCTCCGCCGAGAACAGTTACCCGTGCCTCAAATTGTTGCGTGCCGCCCTTTTGTACACTACCGGGGGCAAGAAGAATTTGTACCGACTGCACTGTGGGCGGCGTAGTAAACTCGCTGATTTTGAGCGTACTGTTATCTTGCAACGCACGCATCTTTACATAATAGGTGCCGGTTGCCACTGCCGCGTAAATAGTCGAGTCGTTTCCGCTAAGGTAGGCAGATGCAAGTTGCGTGCCACCACAGTCATTATGCAGGGTAAAATTGAGATAGCCGCCTGCTTTGCCCGCAAATTTGTAGCTCTTGCTTGCCGTCAAATCCACTTTATACCAATACTCAATATTTGTTGAGGTCGGCTTTATGGTATCGGTCAATGCTATTTGCTCTGCATAAGTGCAAAGGCGATTGTCGGTTATTGCCGGATCTGCTGTTTGAGTGACCGTAAAGGCATCACCTGCTACATTAGCATTCGCGCGTATGTAATATGTGCCGGTATTGGGGGCAACATAATTATAATTAATACCACTACCGTATGCTAATTGCGTACCATTACAAGCATCATAGAGAGAGAAAGAGCCGATATCGAGAGACCATTGCATATTATACGTCTTGCCTACTGTAAAGTCTATTGTGTACCAATAGTTTGTATATCGAGCAGCGGGCGTTACCGCAGTGTCTAACCCTATTGGCACGGCATTGCTGCAGACGCTGTTGTCGGTAATTTCTTTCACCTTGAACTTGCTATTGGCTGTACCGGAAACCTGCAGGTTGTAAGTGCCTGTCTCTGTGATATTGGTCAGCGAAGCGTAAGTATTGCTGCCGCATTCGCCGCTATACAGGTTGTAATTCAGACTGCCTGTTATTTCCATCTCATACCTCTTGCCTGCTGTGAGGGTCAGTCGATACCAATGAGCTGTGTCTGTGGACAAGGCAGTGGATTCCGTGTCGAGTGCCAGCGGTGTGGCATTGGCGCAAATGCGATTGTCGGTGATGACAACTTCGCTCACCTTGAACTTGCTATCGGCGGCATAGGCATACACCCTGATGTAGTATGTGCCGCTCGCAGTGGCTCTGTACAACTGAGAAGTACCGCTGGTGCCTGTAAGGTAACTGCCGCCACAGGAGTTGTACAGTTCCAAATAACCGTTGCCTTCTGTACGTTTCATCTCATAGTCTTTGCCTGCCACCAAGTTTACTTTATACCAATATCCAGTATTTGTTGCGGTCGGCTTTATGGTATCGGTCAATGCTATTTGCTCTGCATAAGCGCAAATGCGATTGTCGATAATCTCGCTGACTTTGACTTTGAAGTCAGCATTGTTGCCGCGCAAACGAAGGTGGAATGTGCCGCTTTCGGTAGCAGTGTAGATGTTGTTGCCCAACGATACAATATTGCTGCCGCCGCAAGTGGCAACAAGATTACCTGTCCCACTGCCGTCTATCTGCCTAAACAGGTAAGATGAGCCTGCCTGCAAATCCACTTTATAATACCAATAGTAAGCACCCGGGGTCGGCTGTATGGTATCGTTCAATGCGCGCGGTTCTGCATTGGCGCAAATGCGGTTGTCGGTCACTTCGATAATCTTAAACTTATTGTCCGCTACGAAAGAGTATGCCCGTAAGTAGTATGTGCCGTCGGTAGTTATTTCGTAGATGCCGTCTATGCTGTTGACATAATTTCCGCCGCAGGAAGGATATAAATCGCCGTAGACATTGCCAACGCTTAGCCACTCAATAGCATAAGCCTTGCCTGCCTCCAGATTTACCTTGTACCAACGCTCTCTGCTCTGTGGCAGAGCGGGACTCACTGTATCCAAGGCGAGAGTTTCAGCGTAAGCACAGGAGCGGTTGTCGGTCACTTCGACAACCTTAAACTTGCCGTCCGCCGTGGAAGAGTTTGCACTAATATAGTATGTGCCGACGGAAGTTATGTAGGTGCTGTTAACACTCGTTCCTCCGCAGCTGCTATATGCGCTAAAAGTGGTGCTATCGCCGGTTAGCCATGCAATAACATAACCCTTGTCTGCCTCCAGCTCTACCGTGTACCAACGAGTACTGTACTGCGGCAGAGCGGGACTCTCTGTATCCAAGTCGAGTGGCTCTGCATTGGCGCAAATGCGATTGTCGGTAATCTCGCTGACTACGACTCCGTAGCCGGACAAACGGAGGTAGAATGTGTCGCTCACGGTAGGCGTGTAGATGTTGCCTAAATATGCAATAATGCTGCCGCCGCAAGTGGCATGAAGATCACCATTCCCACTGCCGCCTGTCCGCTCAAACAGGTAGGATGAGCCTGCCTGCAAACCCACTTTATACCAATATTCCGTATTTATTGCGGTCGGCGTTATGGTATCGTTCAATGCGAGTGGCACTGCATTGGCGCAAATGCGATTGTCGGTAACTTCGGTAACCGTGAATTTAC
Source organism: Candidatus Symbiothrix dinenymphae (assembly GCA_001417715.1). Lineage (GTDB taxonomy): Bacteria > Bacteroidota > Bacteroidia > Bacteroidales > Azobacteroidaceae > Azobacteroides > Azobacteroides dinenymphae. The sequence continues at coordinate 4,148 of BBRT01000278.1, read as the reverse complement.
CATCCACCACGTAGGAATATACACGGATATAGTACGTGCGGGAGACAGCTATTGTGTAGAGACCACCGTTGCCGGAAACAGTACTTCCGCCGCAGGTGTTATATACGTCCAAATAGATGTCATTGCTTGTCCGCTCTATAGCATATACTTTGCCTGCCGTCAGATTTACCTTGTACCAGCGATAAGCGTACTGCGGCAAAGCGGGGCTCTCTGTGTTCAGAGCAAGATTGTCGGCATAAGCGCAAACGCGATTGTCGGTCACTTCCGCAATTTTGAACTTATCGTCCGCGTTGTTAGGATATGTCCTAATATAGTATGTGCCGGCAGCAGAGGGAGTGTATGTATCAATAGTGGAGCCGTAACCCATAAGAAAATTGCCGCCGCAAGATGGGTATAATTCTGCACTACCGGCGTTTGTCCGCGAAAATGCATACGTTTTGCCTGCCGCCAGATTCACCTTGTACCAACGCTGATTGGCACTCGGTACGGCAGGAGTTTCTGTATTTAGAGCCAAACTGTCGGCGTAAGCGCAAGCGCGATTGTCGGTCACTTCCGCAATTTTGAACTTATTGTCCGCATTGTAACGATATGCCTCAATATAGTATGTGGCTGTGGCTGTGGCTGTGTATGTGTTATTGTAGAAGCCTGCCTGCCCACCACCGCCGCAAGATGCGTATAAAGTTGCTTCACCGGTGTTGTTTATCCGCGACAGTTCATACATTTTGTTTGCCTCCAAATCGACTTTATACCAGTAACGAGTACCATCTGTGGTAGTAGGCGCTATATCTGTGCCTAATGTTACGGCTGTGGCATTGGCACAAATGCGGTTGTCACCGGGAGCAAGGACAGTGTCTTTTACGGTGAATTTGCCATCACCGCTCCCACTCCTCGCCTTGACATAATATGTATCTGCGGCAGAGGGCGAATAGATAAAGCCAGTGCCGTCTGTGATTCGGACACCGCCGCAGGTGCGGTAGAGTTCAAAAGAACCAGTGCTGCCCGCTTCCCATTCAATAGCATACACCTTGTCGGCATCGAGGGTAATCGCGTACCAATAAGCAGTGCCTGTTGTTGCAGGCAGCGTTACCACATTGTCCAACGCTATGGCTGGTGCGTTGGCGCAGAGGCGGTTATCGGTAGGGTCGGTGAGTTCGGTAATGGTAAAGATGTCGCCATCACTGCCCACAGCATCTATGTAGTATGTGCCGGAAGAAGTTACCGTAAAAGCAGGATCGCCACAAGCATTTATGCCGCAATAATGCCCCCCACTCGGAGGAATACCCGGACAATTCTCGTGTACATTAATAGCACCCGACCCGCTTGTCCAATTTACCACATAACTTTTGCCTGCGTCCAACACCGCTGTGTACCAGTGGTAGCCGCTCGCGGTCGTGGTCAGGGTATCGTCACTGCCTAACGTTATCGGAACGGCAGATGAACACTCATTTTGCGCTTGTGCGCACGGTGCAGCCATAGAGATTAGGGCGGCTGCTGCCCATAGATAAATTTTCTTCATCGTTGTTTATTTTTTTTTATAAATTAATATTTCTTACTCATCAGGCCTTTCAGACCCTGTCATTGCCATAAAGGCATCAAAAAAACCGCCACAAAGGTACGGCATTGCGTTATATAAATGGTGAAAAAATACTGCTGATTTGTCCGCAAATTGCTGCTGATTTGTCCGCAAATTACGGACAAATTCGCAGTATTTAGCGTTTTTCTTTGCGGGCGGCGATGTAATCTGAAAAGGTGGTGAAGAAGTCGTAGCCCAAAATCAGGGAAATATCAAGCAATTGCTCGTTATCAATCCACTGTTTTTGAAAAATCCGGTAGATGTTAGACGAATCGCAATGCAACTTGTCGGCAAACCACACAACACTGCGTCCGTCTTCCGCCAGCTTGCTTTTTATCAGTTTTCCTATGTGTATATCCACTTTTTCCATGATTCACACCTGTCTTTTATTTCGGCAAACAAAAAGCGTGAAACTGCTCGTTGAATGCTTACTTCAACTATCGGGTATCAGGAAAAAGACCTTTGTATGCAAATAAGCACGAACAACTCACGCACTCAGGCGTGAACCTTCGCAACTCATTCTCTCTCATACTTTGAAATTTTTCCTGATTTCGATAGTCCGAGAATAAGAGCGTAAAACCCCTATTGTCAATATGTTACAAAACTACATTTTTCTGTTTTTTTCTTGTTTTATTCGGCGGCAAAGGTACAACTTTTTTCAGTACGAAAAAAAAAGCAAATTCTAAAGTGCTTTGTCATTGCAGGCATTCAGCCCGTTCGTCATTGCGGGCTTGACCCGCAATCCCCTGAAAAGGATCCGGATGTTGGGCTACAGAGCGATGTAGAAGAGGGGATTGCGGGTCAAGCCCGCAATGACAGAACGGGCTGAAAGCCCAGCATATCCCAGCCCAACGCATCGCGTTGGGAAAATGATGATGGATGATGATGGATGATGGATGATGATGGATGATGTGGCAACGCAATGATATGTTGCCCTTTCAGGGCGCAAACCACACGAAACCCATTACCCCAACGCGATGCGTTGGGCTGAGATATGGAGGGCTTTCAGCCCGTAAATTCAGCATCCAACCAATCTTCCGACCACGACCGGTCATGTCCCCACTGACAAATCCTTTTGGGTTAGCCCCGGTTAAAAACCTTCCGGTCTTTCGTGTCAGCGTAAATTTTGATGCAATTGCCCTGTCCTCTAATTGATGAAATCTACTGATAATCCGATTTTTATGACATCGGGATTTACCGGATAGTGGGGTAGTGAGAAGTAGTTGGGGGGCACGCTGAGGAACAGGGTGCCGATGTTGTACCATTCTATGAAGAAGCGGGTTTGTTTCAGGTGGGCGTTGACAAAGGCACTGATTAGGGGGTAATTGCCGACTTTCGTTCTGGGTTCATCTTCATCGTTTCGTTGCAATTTAAACTGCTGGATAGCAGGCTCGTAGGATGGGGCATAATAGCTTGTCCAATAGTGGGCATTTGCACCCAACTGCACCGTCAGCACTTTGGCAATTTTAAACTGCACGTAGAGGCTGGTGTAGGCTGCAAAATCGGGCAACGGGAGGATTTCGGGTTCGCCGGATTTTTGATACACCATCCGGCTGTCCCAATGCAGCACACCGAGTTTGAAATTTTGGTCGAGCCGCCCCGTCAGCACCTGGATATTGTCGGAATATTGCACAGGCCAGCCCCAAGCACCGAAATAGATGTAGTTATTGATGTTTTCCACCTCAATGCCAAACTTTGTGTCGGTGTGCGGAATCACTAAATCGCCGCCAAACTTTTGCCGAACAACGCTTTCAAAACCGCCGTCCGGAACACCACCCAAGCCGTCGCCCCACGAAATATATTTGCTGTTATATCTGTTTTCGTAAAACGTTGGAGCCGTGTTGGATAGGGTGGCGTGTCCTATCACAGATGCCGTGTCGCCAAAAATGGGAATGCGCGTTTCGACACTTCCCGAAAGGGATAAATTGCCCTTCTTTTTGCCAATAATGCCCAAGTTAAATGCCGCATTGTAGCGCAAAATGGCTCCTTTGTTTTTGGCAAGTTCGCCGCCGACAAAGATGGACTGTTCGGGCAATTCGATGTCGCCGCCGGCAATAGAATCCTGTCCGAGTATCCTGTAGCGGGCGGATTCGTGGGTCACAAAAGCCGTTAAATCCCATTTTGCCCAGTCGGCAAAGCCCTCACGGAGCGACAGCCCCAAAGTGTTGTGCATCAGGAAAAACGAGGTGGAATCGGCATTGGACTTATGTGTAGGCGTATATTCTCCATAATAGTTGTCCAAAATAGAAACATCGGTGGTATAAAATCGGCGTTTTTTATCCTGATAATCGAATGTGTAAAAGGCAGTTGCGACAGGCACAAAGCGCGCTCGTTGCATGCCAAAATTGTAACGATAATTCAGGTATGCGCGTTGACCTGCCTGATTGCTCCACGTGTTGCCCAACTTGACGGGAATTTCCTTGCTGCTGTGCAATGCCCTGTCCATTGTGTCGGGGTGTGTAATCCAGCCGTCGCCGTCTATGCCGCCGTTTTCGGTGTTGGTGATGTCCGAAGTGTGGTAAAAAACGTGCAACTGGTGCCTGTCGGAAACATAATTGGCAAAACCTACCCAATC
>BBRT01000277.1 GCA_001417715.1 Candidatus Symbiothrix dinenymphae | reverse complement strand
CTTAATGAACCTGACACCGAAAGAATACGAGAAAGTGCTTTTTGATTCTGAAAACAGATAAAATAAACGCAAGGGGAGTCATTCCCTTGTCATTAAATTATGAGATTTCAGCCTAAAAAACTATTTTATTCCATTAAGGAAGTTTCCGAAATGCTTGACGTTGAGGAGTCATTGCTGCGCTATTGGGAGACACAATTTCCGTCCATCAAACCGACACGCACGCGAACGAAAGTCCGTCAGTATCAGGAAGGCGACCTCAAAGAAATTCGCATGATTTATGAATTGGTCAAAGTGCAAGGATTGACTTTGGCAGCAGCCAAACGAAAAATCGCAAAAAATCGCGACAAAGAGCTCAAACATGGCGAAACGGCGGGCTTGCTCAGACGTGTCAGGAGTGAACTTTTGGCACTGAAAGCCGAATTGGATGGAATAACACCGGCATGATTATTGAAAAGCTTTCCATATTGAACTTCAAAAATATTGAGGAAGCGGAATTGACTTTTTCGTTCAAAATGAATTGCCTGCTGGGCGACAATGGGATGGGCAAAACAAATCTGTTGGACGCTCTGTATTACCTC
>BBRT01000276.1 GCA_001417715.1 Candidatus Symbiothrix dinenymphae | reverse complement strand
GGCTGCTCATTTTCCGCATCGCTTGAACGCGACCTCCGATGTGCCTGATGCCGTGCAGATTTATCGCCGCATACTTGCAAAAGAACCGGATGCTTCCGTTGTTGTGGTTACAGTCGGCTTTCTCACTAATCTTACCGCATTGCTGCAATCACCGCCTGACCAATACAGCCCTTTGAACGGCAAGCAACTGGTCGAAAAGAAAGTGAAACATTTGGTTTCAATGGCCGGTCAATTTCCCACAGGACGCGAATACAATGTTCATATTGATGCGGCTGCTTCGGCAACTGTGTGTGAGCAATGGCCTACCCGCATTATTTTCAGCGGATTTGAAATAGGAGACAAAATCTTTACCGGTAAACGGTTAATCGCTTCCGACATCAGCAATACGCCTGCCAAAGAAGCATTTACGATATGTCTGCGGCAAGGTTATCCGAAAGGACGACTAAGTTGGGACCAGACAGCTGTACTTGTTGCCGTACGCGGTGCCGGCAGGTATTTCAACACCGTGAAAGGAAAAATTAAGATAGAAGCAAATGGCGCCAATTCATGGCAGGACGACCCTAACGGGAAACACGAATATC
>BBRT01000275.1 GCA_001417715.1 Candidatus Symbiothrix dinenymphae | reverse complement strand
AGCGTTTAGGACAAACCGTTTCCCGCATACAAATAGCGGAGGCGGCTTTGGAAATCGCCAAACTGAATTTGTCATACACGGTTATTCTTGCGCCTTGCGATGGGAAAACCGGTCGCAAAACCATTCAGGAGGGCGAATTGGTGATGCCGGGTAAGCATCTGCTTGCAGTGGTTAGCGATGAGGACAAATGGGTGGTGGCTAATTTCCGCGAAACGCAGATGCAGCACATTCAGGTGGGCAGCAGGGTGGCGATTGAAATTGATGCCTTTCCCGCGCATAAGTTTGAGGGCGTTGTCGCCTCCATTTCCAATGCTTCGGGAGCGCAGTATTCGCCCGCCTCGCCCGACCATTCTGTTGGCAATTTTGTGAAAGTGGAACAGCGCATTCCGGTGAAAATTCTTTTTACGGCGAATAATGATGCGGATGTTTTGGCGCAGTTGACTTCGGGGATGAATGTGGAATGTAAAGTGAAATATTAATTGTCTGAACTGTGATTTTAACTTGATTTTTTTGATTAACATGATTTTCTTAATCATGTATTTCATATAAATCAGATTAAAATCATAGTTCAGACGAAAAGTAAATTTATGCAACAACAAAATCAAATTTTTCGCTTTATGTCGTTCAAGGAATTTGTCCCTGACGGCATTCGCTTTTGGATTTATATGCTGTTTCTGGCGTGTTTCCAATTTTCCAACGGCATGTATTTTACCGCGATGAGCCAAATGGAGGGCAGCCTCTCCATCACGCCCAACGATGTGAAAATGATGAGCCACGCTATGCTGATTGGCTTGACGATGTACTTTCCGGTGGCGTTTCGACTGAAATTCCGGTTCACGAACCGCACTTGCCTGATAGCGGCTGCACTTATGCTGATAATGTGCAACCTTATTGTGCCATACGTTCATTCAACGCCTGTGCTCATTTTGCTCTGTTTTATTGCAGGATTTGCGCGACTGTTCGGTACATTCGAGTGCCTTTCGTCCGTTTTGCCCAAAGTCGCGCCCACGCACAACTATGCGGTATTTCTCTCGTTTGTATTTTTCATTGTGCTCGGCGTGATTCACGTTTTCGACATTGCAAGCACTTATGTCATTTACTTTTATAATTGGCGGTATGTGCATATTTTAGCCATTGGCTTGTTGCTCGTAGTAATTTTGTGTGCCTATGTGCTGATGCGCCCTTTCCGTCCGATGCCGAAAATGCCGCTCTTCGGTGTTGATTGGCTGGGAATGGTGCTGTGGAGCACGTTTATACTTTCGCTCATCTTTGTGGTGCAGTACGGCAACCAACTTAACTGGTTGGACTCGGCGTACATTCGTGCGGCACTCGGTGCGGCAACGTTGGCATTGGCATTTAGTCTGTGGAGGCTGTTTAATATACGGCATCCCTTTTTGGAAGTGGATGCGTTCAAAACAAAAAACCTGCTTAATTTGTTGGTGATATTCCTGCTGATGGGCATTCTGCTTACGACAAAAACGGTTTTGCAAAATACGTTTACCGGCGCAATCCTCCATTTCGACACGCTCAATACGGCTTCGCTCAAATGGTTTGAATTTTTCGGAATGGCGTTGGGTGCAGTCTTCTCGTGGTTTGCCCTCTCGCGCCTGCAATGGCATAAAAAACTGGTAACATTTATTGGAATGTCGTTTATAGTGCTCTACACCGTGATGATGTATTTTCTAATATCGCCCGCCACCAATATCGAAAAACTCTACCTGCCACTCGTTTGCTGCGGTTTCGGGCAAGTCGTCATTTTCATCACGCTAACGGTCTATGCGCAAGCCACCGCTCAATTTAGAAACTATTTTCAAGTGATTTGCATATTGGGCTTTATCCGCACCGGCATTGCTTCGCCCATTGGAGATGCAATTTATTCCCGTGCCATGAGTGGTGTGCTGTCGAAAAATCTGTCTTTGCTCGGTGAAAATGCTGCACAATCCGGTTTGCCAATACTCAATACGCTGCAAGAACTGTTTGGATATAGCGTGATTTTGGGCGTGATTACTTTGATTGCTATTGCTGCATCGCGTTTCAAAAGGCATATTGGGATGCCTGTGCCTACTTTTGTGCGGATGTATCGGGTGTTGATGAAGCGGTAATCGTCTTGAACCACGATTTTATTAAGATTTTCAAGATTACCAAGAAAAATCTTGTGTCATCTTGAAAATCTTGTAAAAATCGTGGTTCAGACAACTTGTTTATAACCGCCTCTGTGTCGTTCGTCTTTGGTTTGTTGCAAAATCGAAATTCAGTTTATTTATGTATTTATCCATATTTTATCTGTATTTTATTCATAAATTAAAATGCAAAGATACGAAATATTTGTATTGTATCCATATTTTATTCAATGAAAATGTAAAGTAAAATATTGAGAAAAATTGCGTATCTTTGCGCTTTATTTTAGGGTAAAAAAATGACAAAAATGAAACAATAATATCGTACATGGTACAAAAAGTTTTATGGAAATTAACTGGAAAAAGAACACCGTATTATTTTTAGCAGGACAGGCTTTGTCGCTTTTTGGATCAACGGTGGTGCAATATGCTATTCTATGGCATATAACCCTTACAACCCAATCGGGCACCATGATGACCATCTTTGCCATAGCCGGATTTATCCCCATGTTTCTCATTTCGCCTTTTGGCGGCGTGTGGGCGGACAGGTTTAACCGAAAATATATTATCAATATAGCAGACGGTGGCATCGCCCTTGCAAGTTTGATTGTGGCAGTCTTTTTGTTTTGTGGATTTGATAATCTTGGAATTTTACTAATCTGTGCCGTGGTTCGTTCCTTTGGGCAGGGTGTTCAAAGCCCAGCGGTGAGTGCTTTTATCCCGCAGATTGTACCTGAAAAACATTTAACTAGAATCAACGGCATACAAAGCAGTATATTTTCATGCGTTACCCTGACTTCTCCCATGATAAGCGGTGCGCTGATGGCTTTTGCGTCACTGGAAATGATGTTTTTGTTGGATGTGGTTACAGCAGCCATCGGCATTGGCATACTGTTCTTTTTTGTAAAAGCACCATCCCTCGCAAAACGGGAACAGCCGGCAGGGCAAAAAGGAATATCCTATTTCCACGACTTGAAAGAGGGACTAAGGTATATCAAAAAACATGGATATATTTTGCGGCTATGTATTTTTATGGCGCTCTTTATGATACTCGCCGCGCCTTCGGCTATGTTAACTCCTCTTCAGGTAACAAGAAAATTTGGTGCCGAAGTTTGGCATCTCACCGCCATAGAAATAACTTTTTCAATCGGTATGCTGCTGGGGGGACTTCTCATAGGCATTTGGGGAGGATTCAAAAACCGTATTTATACCATGACCTTTGCTTTTCTGTTCTACGGCATGGGAGTTATCTTTCTTGGATTGGTAGGCAATTTTTGGATTTATCTTGCTATTTTTGCAGTGATTGGTATAACGATGCCGCTATTCAATACGCCTGCTACGGTTTTAATCCAAACAACAGTTGACCCCGGATATATGGGAAGGGTATTTTCGGTCATCGGCATGATATCCAGCGTTATGATGCCGCTGGGCATGCTGGTTTTTGGTCCCATTGCCGATAGAGTGTCCATAGATATTATTTTAATTGGAACAGGCATCGCGTTGATGTTATTGGCAATTCCGTTTGTAGCCAATAAAACATTGCGTGCAATAGGGATAAGTCATTTAAAATAATTATAAAAACAATTGACAAAAAAACAATAGAAATTATCATTGGTTTTACGAACAATATAATTAGGAGTAAATTATGAACGCATTTGTATGGACGATATTAGGGACAGGTTTTATATTTCTAATGACTTGTTTGGGATCTTCTATTGTGTTCTTTTTTAGAAAAGAAATAAATAAGAACATACAAACAATATTTTTAGGTTTTGCCGCGGGAATTATGATTGCAGCCGCTGTTTTCGGATTACTTGTTCCCGCAATAGAACAATCAGAAGCAAATGGCTTTATTGGCTGGGTTCCGGCGGCAATAGGATTTGTTTTGGGCATTCTTTTTCTTTTACTTATTGATAAACTTATTCCGCATTTGCACCCGGAAACCAACACACAAGAAGGGCTTTCAACATCAATGAAAAGAACAACGCTTCTTGTATCAGCGGTAACAATACATAATATACCCGAAGGTATGGCGGTGGGCTTATCCTTTGCATTGGCAGCACAAAATCCCGGCGATGGAACGTTGTATAGTGCTGCAATAGCATTGGCACTTGGTATAGGAATACAAAATTTCCCCGAAGGAGCGGCTGTTTCATTGCCGCTTAAACGAGAAGGGATAAAAACAAGTAAAGCATTTTTAATTGGTTGTCTTTCCGGAATAACGGAACCACTATTCGGGATATTAATGGTATTGCTTGCCGGTTTTATAGCCCCAATTATGCCTTGGTTACTCGCATTTTCGGCAGGGGCAATGATGTATGTTGTGGTTGAAGAATTAATACCGGAAGCACATTTAGGAGAACATTCTCATATTGGGACATTGTCGGTAATGGCAGGATTTGTTCTAATGATGATACTTGATGTTGCGTTAGGGTAAAATAGAAAAATATAAGTCCTGCTCGCACCAATTTGCAATCGGAGTGTCAATAAAAAATCTGCGTAAATCCGTTAAATCTGCGTTATCTGCGTGCTAAAAATTTTGCAGAACAAAATAATTGTTGTAACTTTGCGGTTTATTACGGAAATCATAATAAATTGCAAAGTAGCACTAATAAAGAAATGATGGAAAATATACAAATAAATTGGGATAATTTTGTAAATTCAGTTTTGGCTCGTTGGCAATTTTCATTTACAATCAGCGAGTTAAGAGAGGAATTTCATTTGTCGGATGCTGTGTTAAATCAGGGATTGTACCGTTTGGCACAAAAGAAAAAGATAAAGAAAATTCGCAAGGGTTTTTATGCTGTTTTGCCGCCGACATATCAGCAATTTGGCTATTTACCGCTGTATTCGTATATCGACAACCTGATGAAGTCTCTCGGCAAGCCCTATTATGTGAGTTTGCTGACGGCAGCCCAACTGCATGGCGCGGCGCACCAAAAGCCAATGGTTGAGTTTGTTACGACAACCTATCCTGTGCCGCGAAGTATTATTAACAAGCAAATGAAACTCTATTTTGTGGGCAAAAAACAACTTTTGACGGACGGAATTGTAGAAAAAAAGGGTGAGGGTGGATATTTTAATGTTTCGTCGCCCGAACTTACAGCTTTCGATTTACTCGACCAAATCCGCCGTTTCGGGTTGAACCATATTACTACTGTTTTACAGGAATTGCACGAAGTAATGGCAGTTTCGGCATTGAAAAAAATTGCCATTCAGAACAATAATATTTCTAATATTCAACGGCTTGGCTATATTTTGGAAAATTTTTGCGAAAATCAAAAATTAGCCGATGTATTAAGTAAAATATTGGAAAAAAGAGATTGTTTTCCTGTTCCGCTTTCGCCTTTGAAAGGAAGCAGCGGAAAAATTGATAAAAAATGGCAAATAATTATTAACACCGAAATAGACCCCGACTTATGATAAAAGAAGAATTTTTGAAAGAATGGAAGGCAGAATATCCTTGGGCAAACGAATTTGTTGAGCAGGATTTAATCATTGCCCGCGCGCTTGTGGAAATGTTTTCGGACGATTTGTTGCGCAGTTCGCTGGCATTTCGGGGCGGGACGGCTTTGCACAAACTTTTTATCAAGCCGCAGGTACGCTATTCGGAAGATATTGATTTGGTGCAAATCAGACACGAGCCGATAAATCCTGTGTTAAAAAGGATTAGAGAGGTGCTTTCGTTTTTGGGACAGAAACGAATTGTAAAACAGAAACTTCACAATAATGTGGTGGTGTATCATTTTGATACCGAAATTCCGCCTGTAATCAATATGCGGCTGAAAATCGAAATCAACACACGCGAACATCTGAATTTGTTGGGTTTACAGGAAATCCCTTTTGAAGTACAAAATGGTTGGTTTTCAGGCAAATGCAATATCATAACCTATCCTCTTGAAGAACTGTTAAGCACCAAATTCAAAGCCCTTTACGGACGAAAAAAGGGACGCGATTTGTTTGATATGTATTGGGCTTTAACGCATTGCGAGTTCAATATTGACAAGTTATTGTATTGCTGTAGAGAGCATTACAAATTTGCCGAATTAAAATATCCGACCGACAAACAATTTATTCTGAATATGGAAGAAAAACTGTCTGATTACGAATATGTTAATGATATTTATTCGATTATTCGGAGTGATATTGATTACAATCCGCACAGAGCGTGGGATTTGGTAAAAGAGAAATTTAGAATTGAAAAACAATCGTTTGAACAGTAAAAAAAAATTATGCAACAACAAAATCAAATTTTCCGCTTTATGTCGTTCAAGGAATTTGTCCCCGACGGCATTCGCTTCTGGATTTACATGCTATTTCTGGCATGTTTCCAATTTTCCAACGGCATGTACTTTACCGCCATGAGCCAAATGGAGGGCAGCCTCTCCATCACGCCGAACGACGTAAAAATGATGAGCCACGCTATGCTGATTGGCTTGACGATGTACTTTCCGGTGGCGTTTCGACTGAAATTCCGGTTCACGAACCGCACTTGCCTGATAGCGGCGGCACTTATGCTGATTGGATGCAACCTTATTGTGCCGTATGTGCATTCAACGCCTGTGCTCGTGCTGCTCTGCTTTATAGCGGGATTTGCGCGACTGTTTGGCACATTTGAGTGTCTTTCGTCCGTGTTGCCCAAAGTCGCGCCCACGCACAACTATGCGGTATTCCTCTCGTTTGTGTTTTTCATCGTGCTCGGCGTGGTTCACGTTTTCGACATTGCAAGCACTCATATCATTTACTTTTACAATTGGCGTTACGTGCATATTTTAGCCATTGGCTTGTTGCTCGTTGTAATTTTGTGCGCCTACATGCTGATGCGCCCTTTCCGTCCGATGCCGAAAATGCCGCTCTACGGTGTCGATTGGCTGGGAATGGTGCTGTGGAGCACGTTTATCCTTTCGCTCATCTTTGTGGTGCAGTACGGCAACCAACTCAACTGGTTGGATTCGGCGTACATTCGCGCGGCACTCGGTGCGGCAACGTTGGCATTGGCATTTAGTCTGTGGAGGCTGTTTAATATACGGCACCCCTTTTTGGAAGTGGATGCGTTCAAAACAAAAAACCTGCTTAATTTGTTGGTGATATTCCTGCTGATGGGCATTCTGCTTGCGACAAAAACGGTTTTGCAAAATACGTTTACGGGCGCAATCCTCCATTTCGACACGCTCAATACGGCTTCGCTCAAATGGTTTGAGTTTTTCGGAATGGCGTTGGGCGCAGTCTTCTCGTGGTTTACCCTCTCGCGCCTGCAATGGCATAAAAAATTGGTAACATTTATCGGAATGTCGTGTATCGTGCTCTACACCGTGATGATGTATTTTCTGATGTCGCCGGACACCAATATCGAAAAACTATATCTGCCGCTCGTTTGCTGCGGTTTCGGGCAGGTCGTTATTTTCATCACGCTAACGGTCTATGCACAAGCCACCGCCCAATTTAGAAACTATTTTCAGGTGATTTGCATCTTGGGATTTATCCGCACCGGCATTGCTTCGCCTATCGGGGATGCGATTTATTCCCGCGCCATGAGTGGTGTGCTGTCGAAAAATCTTGCGCTACTTGGCGAAAATGCCGTAGAAGCGACGCACGCATTGCCCCTACAATACACCTTGCAAGAATTGTACGGCTACAGCGTGATACTCGGCGTAATTGCTTTGATTGCCATCGCCGCCTCGCGCTTCAAAAAGCATATCGGCATGCCTGTGCCTACTTTTGTGCGGATGTACCGGCTTAACTGGTTGCGACATTATAGGTTTCTTCACCTAAAATAATTAGGGCGCGTTCCAAGATTGTGGGGTCGTCAAGCGTTACTACGCCGCCGTTGGCTCCGGGTTCGAGGTGGATGCCGCTGCCGTAGTCGGCTTTGTCGTTGATGCCGCCGAAATAGTTTTTCACTGTTTCTATCGGCAATTGCAAATCTTCCGCGATGCGGCGGATGCTACCTTCGGGCAAATTGTCTTTGATTCGCCGCAAGTCATTGAATGTCATTGTTTTCATGTCTGTGTTGTATGAAAATTATTACTATTTTGTTTCTTTGTCTCTTTTTAGAAACGCACAAAGGTAGTAATATTTTTTTAATTTTCATTTTTGGCTAAATCTTTTTTTTCAGAAAAATATTGTACCTTTGCGGCATAATTAAAAAAACACAAAATTATGACAGAGATGCTTGTTCGTGAAATAAATAAAATAACTTCTCCCAAAGTATTGGACCAGTTATACAGTTATGTGCTGTTTATGCAGTCTAATTTTCAACATCCGATGCGTTCGGCACAAAAAAAACGCGTGCGCTGGTCTGACATCAAATCGGTTCCTTCTGTTGATAGGGCTTCGACTTCTGATATGATTGCTGATATTCGCAGAGAAACTATATGAAGTACTACATAGATACATCCGCATTTGCCAAGGTTTTGATTGAAGAAGAGGAATCAGAGGGAGTAAAAAAGTTGCTCGACAGCATAGAAGATGAAGGCTCAATACTCATATCTTCTGCATTGCTTGAAACTGAGGCTCGGCGCGTTGCTTACAGGAATAATATCGCACAAGATTTGGTCACAATGCTTATTGATAAAATTCAGGTTTGTGATGTTACAAGAGTGGATTTTCGCAGGGCTGGTTTGTTGGTTGCCGCAAATGGCACTCGTGATGTCCGAAGTTTAGATGCAATCCATTTAGCCGTTGCCGAATCTCAATTGGCAGATGTATTCATCACTTACGATGCCGCGCAAGCGTTGGCTGCACTATCGCTTGGAATGGTATTAAAGACAAAATGATAAACAAAATGAATGCAAATAACAAAATAATTCATAATTATTTTGTATCTTTGCCGCCCGATACAGGGCTTTTTTATGGCAAATAATGTAAAAATAACGTTTCCAGATGGTTCTACGCGCGATTTTGCGGTGGGTGCTACGCCTTTGCAGGTCGCGGAAAGCATCAGTTCGCGATTGGCTCAGGAGATTTTGGTTGCCGGGGTGAACGATGCGGCTTGGGAATTGAACCGTCCGCTCGAAGGCGATGCGGAAATCGTGTTCTATAAATGGGACGATGTGGAAGGCAAACACGCTTTCTGGCACTCCTCCGCGCACTTGCTGGCGGAGGCTTTGCAGGAATTGTACCCCAATATCAAGTTCGGGATTGGTCCGGCTGTTGAGCAGGGCTTCTACTACGATGTAGACCCGGGCGAAGGCGTAACTATCAAAGATGCTGATTTAGAGGCGATTGAAAAGAAAATGCAGGAACTCGCCGCACGCAAAACGCCGATTGTCCGCGAAAATATCTCAAAAACGGATGCGCTGAAACTCTTTGGCGACCGCAACGAAACCTATAAAGTGGAGTTAATCAACGAGTTAGCCGACGGGACGATTTCAACCTACTCGCAAGGTAAGTTTACGGACTTGTGCCGCGGACCGCACCTCGTGGATACTGCTGCCATCAAAGCCATCAAATTGACGGCGTTGGCGGGGGCTTATTGGCGCGGCGACCAAACTCGCGAACAGCTGACCCGCATCTACGGCATCACGTTTCCAAAGAAAAAATTGCTGGACGACTACCTTATATTATTGGAGGAGGCAAAAAAGCGCGACCACCGCAAAATTGGCAAGGAGATGGAACTGTTCACGTTCTCGCAAAATGTGGGGCAGGGATTGCCGCTCTGGTTGCCCAAAGGGACACAGTTGCGCCTGAAATTGGAAGAATTTTTGAAGAAAATCCAAAAGGAATATGGCTATCAGCAGGTGATGACGCCGCATATCGGGGGCAAAATGCTGTACGTCACGTCCGGTCATTATGCAAAATACGGCAAAGACTCGTTTCAGCCTATTCGTACGCCGGAAGAGGGCGAGGAATTTTTGCTGAAGCCGATGAATTGCCCGCACCACTGCGAAATTTACAAGGCGTTTCCGCGTTCCTACAAGGAATTACCGCTCCGTTTGGCAGAATTTGGTACGGTCTATCGCTACGAACAGAGCGGCGAATTGCACGGTCTGACACGTGTGCGCGGGTTTACGCAGGATGATGCACATATTTTTTGCGCCCCTGAAGACGTGAAAGCCGAATTTGTGAAAGTGATGGAAATCATCCAAATTATTTTCAAAGCCCTTGATTTCACAGAATGGGAGGCACAAATCTCGTTGCGCGACCCCAACAACAAAGAAAAATACATCGGCTCGGAAGAAAATTGGAAATCCGCCGAAGATGCCATCATCGAAGTTTGCCAGGAAAACAATGTGAAGGCTCGCGTAGAACTTGGCGAAGCGGCGTTCTACGGTCCCAAACTCGATTTTATGGTAAAGGACGCACTCGGCAGACGTTGGCAATTAGGCACGATTCAGGTGGACTACAATTTGCCGGAACGCTTTGAATTAGAGTACGTTGGCGCAGACAATCAGAAGCATCGACCGGTGATGATTCACCGCGCCCCGTTTGGCTCGATGGAACGTTTTGTGGCGGTATTGATTGAACATACTGCCGGGAAATTTCCGCTGTGGCTCGTTCCCGACCAGGCTGTGATATTGCCGATTAGCGAAAAATTCAATGACTACGCATACGAGGTGGCAAAACAGCTCGCCAAGCAGGATGTGCGCGTGATTGTGGACGACCGAAACGAGAAAATCGGACGCAAAATTCGCGACAATGAATTGAAAAAAATCCCGTATTTACTCGTTGTGGGGGAGAAAGAAGTAGAAAACAACGAAATTTCTGTAAGAAAGCAAGGCGAAGGTGATGTTGGTTCAATGAAAATTACTACCTTTGCGGCGCAATTAAATAATGAAGTAGAAAAACAAATGAATCAGATTAATTCTTGATGAAGAAAGACAACTTGAAAGACCAGTACCGAATCAACGAACGGATTCGCGCGAAAGAGGTGAGAGTAGTCGGTGAGGACGTTGAGCAGGGTGTGTATCCCCTCATGGAAGCCATTCGGATGGCTGAACGATTGGGGATGGATTTGATAGAAATATCCCCTACTGCCGAGCCGCCGGTGTGTAGAATTGCTGAGTATCAGAAGTTTATCTATCAGCAAAAGAAACGCCAGAAGGAGCAAAAGGCGAAAGCGATGCGAGTGATAGTGAAGGAAATCCGGTTTGGTCCGCAAACCGATGACCACGACTACAACTTCAAATTGAAGCACGCCAGAAGTTTTCTCGAAGAAGGCTCAAAAGTGAAGGCTTATGTCTTTTTCAAAGGGCGTTCGATTTTGTTCAAAGAGCAAGGAGAGGTGCTGTTGCTGCGTTTCGCAACCGACTTGGAAGACTTGGGAAAGGTGGAACAGATGCCACAGTTGGAAGGTAAAAAGATGATTATCATGATTTCGCCAAAGAAGGGAGCAGGTGCTGCACCAATGGCTCCAAAAGTGGTGAAAAAAGTGCTGATAAAGAAAGAAATAGAAGAATAACGTCATTGCTGACCCGCAATCCCTTGCGAGAGCAAGTCAGCAATGACAGAGTAGATTAGAAATTATTAAATATTATTTTATAAACAATTAAAAAAAAGCAAAGATGCCTAAAATGAAGACTAATTCCGGTGCAAAAAAGAGATTCGTTCTCACCGGAACAGGGAAAATCAAGAGAAAACATGCTTTCAAGAGTCACATTCTCACGAAGAAGACCACGAAGCAGAAACGGAGATTAACACATTTCACGATTCTTGACAAATCGAATGTTTTGTCGGTGAAAGAAATGCTTGGAATTAAGTAGTTTCCTAACAGAGTTTTTAAACGATTTATTAACAGAAGATTAGTATTAAGTTCTTTTTTGGAGGGGATTGCGGGTCAAGCCCGCAATGACAAAAACGGGATTGCAAGACAAGCCCGCAACACTCAGAGAAAGGCGCTGATTATCAAAAAAAACATTTTAAAATTATGCCTAGATCGGTAAATCACGTAGCTTCAAGAGCTAAGAGAAAAAAAATCCTCAAATTGACGAGGGGGTATTACGGTGCACGTAAGAACGTTTGGACCGTTGCAAAAAACACGTGGGAGAAGGGGTTGACATACGCCTTCCGCGACCGTCGCGTTAAAAAACGCAATTTCCGCACACTGTGGATACAGCGTATCAACGCAGCCTGCCGTCAGGAGGGCTGGTCGTATTCCATGTTCATGGGTGCGTTGCACAAAAACGGGATTGACATCAACCGCAAAGTCCTCGCCGACCTTGCAGTGAACCACCCCGAAGCGTTCAAAGCGATTGTAAGTAAGGTAAGGTAGTATTAATTAGCACATAGTAACTACGAACTTATCTGTTACAAAATAATGCACGACAAACTCTTGTTGTGTATTTGTGCGTGTTTCGTGGGCTGAAAACGTGCCCCACTCATTCATAACCGGCTCGAACGGGTGGATGTGGAGTTGCGACTTAAACTCGGTGTCGGGTGCATCCAGTAGTTTGAAAAGCGTTTCTTTGGCTGACCAATGCAGCAGCAAATGCAGGGTGGGATGGGACGTTGAGAGGTTTTGCTCCTCTTGCGTGCTCATGAAGCGTGTGCGAATTTTCTCCACACGGGGCGAAATGTACTCGATGTCGATGGCTACCGGATGTTCCCGACTGGCAATCACAGCGACGTAACCTTTTGTGTGACTGAAACTTATGAAATTCGATTTGTCCGTCAAATAGGGCTTACCAAATTCGGTGTAGGCGATTTCTTTTTCTTCGCCGAGCAACTCTTTGAGGGCAACACGGCAAGTCAGCCATTCGCGTTGCCGGTGCTCTGACATCTTTTCCAAAAACGGCACATAACTGGCTTTGCACGTTAATTGCGCTAACAACTCGTCAGGCGATTGCGTGATGGGGGCTACTGTGAGCGGCATTGCAGGATTGCTATGTTTTAGATAATGCGGCATACATAATGTCTTGGACGCGTGTGCGGATGTTCAACTCGGATATCTTGTTATTGACACGTGTAGGGTGGGTGCGGTTGGACAAAAAGATGTAGATGAGCTGATTGTCGGGGTCCACCCAAAAACAGGTGCCTGTGAAGCCCGTGTGCCCGTAAGCACTTGCAGGAGTAGCCTTACTGGTGGTTTTGCTCTCGACAAGTTGGGTTGTTACGATTTTTCGCTTGCCGTTCCATGTTACTTTCCGCTCTCTGTGCAGTGTTTTGTCGGGCTTGTCGAAGCCTAATCCGCGGCGGCAGGTGGGGCTTTTCATCGTTGTGAATAGTTGTGTGGTCTGTTTGGAAAAATACTGTTCGCCACCATATATGCCCAAGTTGAGGTATAGTTGCAACAACTTCGCTAAGTCGTTGGCGTTTGAAAAAAGCCCCGCATTGCCCGATACACCACCCATGAAGGCGGCAGCTTCGTCTGATGGCGAGCCAATCAATAGCTGTTTGCGCAAGAACTCATCGTTTTCACTCGGCACAATAACTGAACTGTCGAAGCGTTTGAGCGGCAAAAAGCCCGTTGTGATTGCACCCAGATTGGCAAAAAAATTTTCTTCGGTGTAAACATCCAATGGTTCGCCCGAAATATGTTCTACGGCATCTTTCAGGAGGATAAAATTCAAATCGCTGTACAGATATTTTTTATCCGGGCGCAAAGTAACACTGTCTGCGATGAGCCTTATGAAGTGCGTATTTATATTGTCGGCTACATATAAACCGTTTGCCACCGGCGTGCTGATGCCTAATCGCGGTATCGGAGAAATAAATTGAGGCGAAAACCGGTAATTCATTCGCGCATAAGTATCCTGGTCGTATCTAATGGGGTGCTCGGCATCTCTTGTTTTGGAGAAAAGAGGTCCTGAAAAACTTTCAGAGTCAATAAGTTGTTGGTAGAAGCGATAAAACGACGGCAGTCCGGATTGGTGGAACAATGCCTCTCGCACGGTTATGTCCTTTTTATTCGAGTATCGAATGCCCGGCACATGCAGGCTCAGTTTGTCGTTCAGTCCTAGTTTTCCCTCGTCAAACAGTTTGATAACCGCCGCAAGTGTAGCTGTAGCCTTGGTCACAGATGCCAAATCGTAGATATTTGCGTTTTCAACGGGGTGCGTTTTGGCATAGTCGAAATGCCCAAACGAGTGATGGTAAACGACCACGCCGTTTTTGGCAATCAGCACCTGACAGCCCGGGAAGGCGCGATTGTCGATACCCTCTTGCGCCACAGCCGCGATTTTGTTCAGTTTCTCTTGCGACATGCCCACGTCTTCCGGCTCTTGGTAGGAGAGGCGCGTCTTGGTGGTGGTCAGTCCATCGTGCAATTTATACAGCCCGTGGATAGTTACCGGCAACTTGCCTTTGGCTGGTAATCCACCCATAATCACCTCTGCAGCAGCTTTTTGTGCGTGAGGCGTATTCTCGTAAGCCATCACCACCGATGGTGAGGCATGGATGCTCTTTTTGTATTTCGGCAAGGCGTAAGGTGTAACAAAAAAGCACAGGTGCACCTCTTTTTTCACATCGACCAGTGCACTTATCACCACCGGCAAATTGTCCATCTTCACCGTATGCACCGCTGCAAATATCCTGTCATAGTTTTTCAACTTGGCAGTAACCATCTGCATGGATGTTTTTGTGGAAAATTGCAGATAATCGAAATTGCCATACAGAGCCATCGTTTTTTGAAACTCCGTCTGCTCGGTTTCGCCAAAAGAAACAACAGCCATCTTCTTCTTACTCAGTTGTTTAATGGGAATGGCTGCGTTGTTATTTTTCAGTAGCGTGATAGCCTCGGCATTCAATTTTTGGATTAACCACTTGGCATGAAATGAATTAAGTCGCTCATTAAGCCCAACCAAGTTGATAAACTTCCGTTGATTAAGCCCTGCAATGTATTTGTAACTAAGCACTTTCAGGCATTTGTCGTCCAAATCCTGCATGCTAAGCGTTCCGTCAAACACGGCTTCTTTGATAGCAGCGATTTCTTCAGCCGCATTCAAACGCCCCAAAAGGATGTCGTGACCTGCCACGAGAGCCTCTACACAGGCTCTTTCGGTGCGTCCGGCTCCTTTCATTTCCAACGCATCGGTGATGACAAAACCCTCAAAACCCAATTCTTTTTTCAACACTTGGCGAATGATTTTAGAGGAAAACGACGCGGGCAAATTCGGCGTATAATCCAGCGACGGCACTGCCAAATGCCCCACCATCACACCGGAATAGCCCCTGTTGATATATTGCTTGAAAGGGTACAACTCCACCGTATCCAAACGCGCACGAAAATGATTGATTTGCGGCAGATGTTTATGCGAATCGGCATTGGTGTCGCCGTGACCGGGAAAATGCTTGGCAACAGAAATTATCCCCTGATATTCCAGCCCTCTGGCATACGCCAACCCTCTTTCAGCCACCTCCCGCTGGTTTTCGCCAAACGAACGGGTACCAATCACGGGGTTTTCAGGGTTGTTATTCACATCCAAATCGGGCGCAAAATTGATATGAATGCCCATCTCGCGGCATTCACGCCCCATTTCTTCACCATATTGACGAATCAAATCAACGTTCTGAATAGCCCCTAACATCATATTGACCGGAAATCGCGGCGTGTTTGCAAGCCGCATCGAAAGCCCCCACTCTGCATCCGAACAGATAAACAGCGGCACACGGCTCTCCTGCTGATATTGATTGACGCACCGCGCCTGTTCCTCAACCGTGCCCTTGGAAAACAGCAAACCGCCAATGTGCTGCTCCGTGATTTGCCCCAAAATGGCTGCACGCGATGCCAAATCAGGCTCAACAGTCAAAATAAACAACTGCCCAATCTTCTCATCCAATGTAAGTCGCTTAAAAACAGAATCCACCCAAAGATTCATCTTAACCTTGTCAACTTGCTTATACAGTGTAGGTTGAGCAGCAACCAATGCCCAATGGGCAATGACCGAAGCAAATAATATGATGTATGTAGCTTTTTTGTTCATTTTTTTGCCGCAAAGGTACAAAATAGTTATGAGTTATGAGTTATGAGGGCAACCGCATCAAATTTATGATGACAAGGAAGACCGTAGGTCTTTAATCTACCCCGTATGGGGTACAATTTTGATAACCCCGTACAAGCGATAGCGCAGTGCGGGGTAAAGTGCGCCTCTCCCCTCTACGTTTTCGCCCTGAAAGGGCAACATATCCCAGCCCAACGCATCGCGTTGGGTTAATGGGTTTTGTGTGTTTTTCGCCCTGAAAGGGCATTATATCATTATGTTGTCCATCGTCCTCCATCGTCCTCCATCGTCCTCCATCATCATTCATCATCATTTCCCAACGCGATGCGTTGGGCTGGGATATGTTGCCCTTTCAGGGCGAAAACGAGGGAGGTGCCATTTACCCCGCACTGCGCTTCGCTTGTACGGGGTTATCAAAATTGTACCCCATACGGGTGGGTTGTCAAACAGATTACAATCGGGAGAAATTTTTGCGTTCTGTTTTTATCCCGTAGGGATTGTAGCTCGGTAGAAAATCATACCTCTCCTTCTCCCTGCATCCCGTAGGGATGCAACATAATCCGCAATCGGTTGCATCCCTACGGGATGCTGAAATGGGGGGCGGGGCGATTCTATTTTCTACCGAGCTACAATCCCTACGGGATAAAAACAAATGATGAACG
>BBRT01000274.1 GCA_001417715.1 Candidatus Symbiothrix dinenymphae | reverse complement strand
AAGATGTAGATTTTCTCATCCGTTTTGATGATGGCATCCGCCCTGCCGATGTTGCCGCGCACCTCCGCGAATGTAAACTCGCCAAGGAGAGTCATCAGAACATAGAAAACGTATTGATACCCCTGTTCATTTGCTGCATCGGTGTGCAAAACGTAAGGGAGGGCGGCGAAGAAGGAGGTTAGGCGGTCGAAAAAAGAGTCTAAATCGCCTTTGCATAGGTCATCGCTGAACCGTGTGTATTCATATACTGATTTGTTTTGAAGCGGTCTGGTGTATGAAGTGAGTAAAGACTCGGAAAATCCGCGATGCACTTCTCTATTTGGAAAACCTAACACATAAGAATTAGATGCCTCTCTATAACCTTTAATCGTAAGGTAGCCTGTTTGAAAAAGCATCGGCGTTAGATTTCCACTTTCTCGTCGATAATCATTGATGGCGGCGGCTGAAATTGCAATCCCTTTTTCAAAGTCTAAGATGTCAAACTTGTTTTGCACCAATTCGGCTACCAACATGGTGGGTGTGCCCGTTTCGTACCAATAATCACCGAACTTGCTGTCTGCTAACACATTAATCGTACTAAAC
>BBRT01000273.1 GCA_001417715.1 Candidatus Symbiothrix dinenymphae | reverse complement strand
GTGGGACTAAAATCCCGGAAATATTTTGTCGCTCGCGAGGGCAGATATCATGATATCCGATATTTCGGCGATTATAGCCGACTACGCGGTCCTAATGGGAAAACCGGTTCTATATATCGGAGAAAACATTGATTTGAGATACACAGACGCTTATTGGCTGAAGGCCGAACCCGTCTATCTGCGTTCGCTTCCCATGATCGCCAAAAAATTGGCGGTTGACGATATGCCGCGAATAGGTGAGATTGTGGAGGAAACACTTTCCGATAAAGGGTTGGGTGCGAAGAGAAGTGAGATTGGTGAGATGTTTTGGGCTAACCGCGGCGAAGCCGGGGTGAGGACGGTTGATTTTTTGGTAAAAAAAGCGGAACAAATTGAGGGCGTAGCGGTTGAAGCGATGCAGAACGAAATTATTTCGGGGGCAAAATGACACATATACTATATACATTGATAATCTTCCCTATTGAGCAAGTTATCGAGATATGCTTTTTTTGCTGCAATACATTGTTCAATAGTTTAGGAGTGTCGATTCTCTCAGTTAGCGTCGCCGTCTCTACATTTGTCTTGCCTATCTATTTGATGGCC
>BBRT01000272.1 GCA_001417715.1 Candidatus Symbiothrix dinenymphae | reverse complement strand
CCGTCCTTCGCAAACTTACTCAAATCAACTTGCGGTTTGTTGAGAATCGCATACGCCGGAACGCCGTTGGCTTCCGGAACCTCTGTTTCAGACTTGCTACAGCATGCCGCACCTTCTGCCGCATCTGCCGCCTTCTTCTTGCAAGCCGTTGTCAATGTTGCAACAGCCAGCAACCCTACCAATAAATAATTTAACTTTTTCATCTTTGTATAATTTATAATTGTTACTTCGGCATTTCCGGCAGTGACCAGCCTGCACGATACTTGTGATTGATAAGTTCGGCGGCAAATGCTTGCGCGTTTACCGGGTCTGTCCTGATTTGATTGAACGTCGGGTGACCATCTTTGATGGAGAACTGGTCTTCGACAACGGTGCGAATGGTTGCTTCTGCCGGAATGTTGGTGAATTGCATATTCGGACCATCCCAAAGTAATTCTCTGTTCAAGGATTGCAAACGAACAGCCAACACGCCCATTACCACCATTTCGTTGAAAGGACCTGCTTCGCTGAAATCGGAAGCCGGTTTCACTCGCGATTCGGGACTTTCTTTACAAGCGCGTACCCAATCCATTTCGTGAGAAAGAGTGA
>BBRT01000271.1 GCA_001417715.1 Candidatus Symbiothrix dinenymphae | reverse complement strand
GCGCAAAGAGCAGACAACAAACTAACAGTCTGAATGTTTTTAAATTTTTCATATTTTTTTTTATTTAATAAACCCTGCCGACGCGGTTTGCAAAGTCGCGTCGGCGGGTGCAAAGATACATACTTTTTTTTAATTAGCAATACTATTTATTTAATCAAACCTTGGTAAATTGAAATCCCAAGAGAGCGAAATTGCCGCCTACAAAAGTCCATTTCATTTTGTGTTTTCCTACACCCAAATAGACCGTTCCTATTTCCGCGCTTATCCCCGTATTCCAACCGCTATTGGGCAAACTGAAAGTACCCCAGTAGTTCATATTGTCAATGTCGCACGATGCAGTGCCGGCGTCTCCCGCCTTGTAAACTTCAATTTTATAATCTCCGGCGACTTGCACATCTAATGTATAAACTACCCAGTCTCCCGCAGTAACCCATGCTACGCCGTACCACCAAGACGCGTTGGTAGTAGCGTTTGCCCAGATACAAACTTTATTAATGGGGTCGCCACCGGCAGGACGATAGGTTGCGTTATCATGGTAAACCGGGTCTCGTTTGTAATAACTGAGGTCTTGTCCGCCAATGTCGAAGTCGCCGCCATTCAATTCGCACGGCGTAGCGGATAGAATGTGCTGAGTGCCCGTAGGGAAGGGTTGCGTCTCGTTGAAGTATGCATCAAACGCTGCCTGAGTAATTGGTTTCACATCCACCGTGTCGTTAATCCATAGTGTATCAAGGGTTTCATTCGGCAGTACTTTGCAGGAAACGCTTACTCGCTTGGTTATTCCGGGTGTCAGATTATTCACAATGAATTTGTTTCCGGTCACTTGTCCATTTTGCGGGCTACCGCTGTTGTCGGTATAGCTATACTTCACGCCAAATAACGCATAAGAGCCGGCTGCCGGTGCGATAGTAACGAGACCTGTCTCATGCGAAGCGGAAAATGATGCCAAAACCACTAATGCTCCTTTATCATCATCTGTGAAGGGCTTCTGCCGAACTTCCACCGGGATGGACCTGTCTCCATGTTCGTTTTCGGTATAAATCTTAAAAAGGATGGTATTCGGTATGGTGAGATTTGGAATATTGACCCTCGAATACACGCTGTCGAACACTACTGTTGTATCATTGTATACCACCACCGTTTTTTTCGCTAATGGCAAAAGACGCTCCATTTCGGCAGCGGACACGCGGGTCGGATATAATTCAATCTCGACTCTTTTATCGCCTTGAAACGCTTTCACGTCGGCTTGCTTATATCCGACAGGATAAATTATCTCCGCATCAGCCCTCTCTTTGATGTTGTCGAACATATCATCATTGCAGGAACAGAACGCTGCAACAATAGCTATTAAAATTACATTTTTTTTCATCTTATTATTTTTTTTATTTATTAATCATTATTATTTACTGTGCTTTTCGCCCATAAAGTGTCAATTCTGATACTAACAGGCAGCCACCGGGGGCATAATTATTTCTAAAACTTGCCACCGGTTCGTATCTGAAGTAGCGGGTTGCCGGTGTAAATTGAGGGTCGTCGGGGTACATCAATTCTTCGTTGCCTTGAATAGCTAAACGAATGATGCCCATGTTACCCAATTCTGCAGGTGGCATAGGAATTCTTACCTGTCGAATTTCCTTCCACACACCGGCAATACCATCGTCATCACCGTCCCAATAAAACATTCGATATTCCCCCACATTGTCGCCTCCATAAAAACTTCCAAGATAGGAAGGTGTTGCTAAGGAAGGGGTGGCATCCCAACCCTGATTGGTGACAATGCGACTTAACTCGTATTTTTCGCCCAAATCAATAAATATTTGCCATGGGAATTGATTTACATTTATCCCATCTACCATGTATGCATTATCTTGTGGCGTGCCATAGTGCGCAAAATTATCCGGCGTACCGATAGGATATCTATAATCAATCACGTCATCAATAAGCCTGTTGATTCTTCCTGCCCAACCGCTTCCGTATGACATGCGTTTACCATCCATGAGGGTACCGGGGTTTGGAAAACGCATTTTTGACTTGTCTAATTTCTCGTCAGTAAGGATTTGTAAATTCCCCTTATCCAGAAATCCGCTTTCGTTGCCGTAAAGGTCTGCCACGTTTGCTTTCACGCTGACTGTTCCTTGCAAATCGTTTAGAAAGTACCGCTCGGCAAGTCTTTTGGACGAATACGCTTGCCTCAACGAACGTTGGGTACCGGTGGTATCGGAGTATGTGAAGTCCACAATGACGGTAATGTCCTGCTCCAATTCGTTTTGCCAATTGACAACCATAGCCCCAAAACCGGCTTTTACCGTTAGCTCCTCAGCCACTTTCAGATAGGCAGGCTTTAAGGGTTTAAAAGGAACATCCACACTCGTAGAATGGTTGCCCGCACGGTCCAAGGCATACAATTGAACAGTAGTATTCTCCAGGGTATCGCTCAAGCCGTAAACCTCCAAATAGGGAGCCGCAAACGAGCAGGCAAACTTCATTAACTTGCCATTGGCAGCGGTATAAGAGGCTTCAATACTGAGAATATCTCTATCAGGAGGAAGCCGGTAAAAAATCCGCGCCCCACCGGGGAGAACCTGTACACTGTCGTACGCAGGAGGCGCCGGCGGAGTGGTATCGTCCGAAGAGATGCCAAACCGTTCACCCTCCTCGCAAGCATAAAAGCCTGCAAAAACCATAAGCATAAAAATTGCTGTTTTTCTAAAATTTTTCATATCTTTTCTATTTTTAAATTTCTAAACTCTAAACTCTAATAACTAAACTCTAAAATCACCATCCCGGATTTTGAATAAGATTTGGATTTTTATCCAACTCGGCATTATCAATAGGCCAGAGGCAATCTCTGAGGGTAAACAAACGGGACTGTAGAATTTGGCGTTTGAAGAAATTTTCGCCTGTTGAAAGCGCATCCCATCCTGTTACGGGTTTTGAAAACTCTTCAGTCGCTTTTTTAGTGCGGAGCATATCCCAGAATAGACTTCCTTCGAAAGCCAACTCTATTTTTCTTTCCTGAGCAATGATTTCTTTCATACCGGCATAGTAGGTATGTTTGTTCTGCGTTCTTGCATTAGTGCTGCTCCATGCCGTTTCCACAGGCGGGATGCCTGCTCTTTTGCGCACCTTGTTGATGGCAACATACACGTCCGGAGTGGGACCGTTATTGTACTCATTGAGGGCTTCGGCTTTCATCAGGTACAAATCCGCCAAGCGAATAATCGGTGTGGGATACGATACAATACTACGCTGATCCGTTTTACTTTCGATGTGAACTAATTTTTGCGCCCCTATGGCAGACCAAAAGTGATTGTTGGCGGGGTTGCTTTGCCTGCCGCCGGGTCCGCCGGAGTAGAATGTCGTTGGGATGCGATAGGTATGCGCCCGCCAATAGCCACCGGTTATACCGACATTGGCATAGAAACGCGGCTCACGGTTCAAGTAGAGTTTTATCGTCTGCGCATCCGGCTGTAAAATTCCACGGGTTTCAAGATATCCAACAGCATCAGTGAGAGGTCCCGGAGTGAGCGTCAGTTCGTGCATGGTGCTGCGGTCGAACGTGGTATCTTCATCCAAAGGAAGCCCGTTTTTGGTATAATACTGTTCCAGGGTTTTGTAGGTAGCACCCAAATAATTGCGACAGAAGTAAGTAGCGTTTGTTCGACCGCCATAGTTGAAGCCGGGGGGAAGCATGATATTGGCATCGCAGAAAATCATGTCTTCTACCGCCGGGAACACATTGGAGTTTCCCCAAATCAGTTCTTTGTTCCACCGGTCGCATATCACCATCCTTAAATCATAGAGGGTCTGCAGGTTGTCATGGTTTAAGTTATCGTCCTCGATATCATCCGGCAAAATCCTTCTGTCGTATTTGTACAGTTCCACTCTGTTGTTCTCGCACAGGATAATGGCGGTGTCTATGGCTTTCACCGCATCGTCCCATTTGATTTTAGTGGTGGCAGCGTCATCCTGCGGGAAAAACGGTTTGCCGTCATGGTCTAAGAAACCACTGTAATCACCGTTGCCACTATAGAACGGACTTGCTCTGAATAGCAACACTCGCGCCTTGATAGCTGCCGCACCCAATTGGTCTATCTGTCCGAGGTCTGAGCCGGTTCTTCTCAAAACGAGGTCAGGTATAGCCAAGTCTAAGGTACGAACAATGTAGTCGAAGCATTCGTCGATTTTGATGCGCGGATTGTACAATGTTGCCGGGTCGTCGTCCGGTGAAGTCACTTTATCCATAATGATAATAGGACCATACTGCTGCAAAAGTAACCAGTGATAGTAGGCTTTCAGAAAAGTTACTTGCGCTTTCCAGTCGGCTTGTTCGGTGGCGTCCATCCCTTTCACCTGCTCTATCATGCTGATAAAGATATTGCAAGTGTTGATTGCCACATACAGGGGTTTGCCGGCACCTGTTCCCGACCAGGTTCCCATAATGGGATTATCCGCAGTCATCTTCCTTTCCATTATTCGGATGGGTAGCCAAAAGTTGTTATTTAGGTTTTCCGCCGAGGGATTTATCAATTCATCACCAAGCACGGTACGTCCTCCTGACCTGGCGTCATCCGGCAAGTAACTGTAGCATTTCGCCAGAGCCTCGTAAGCCTCTGTCCGCGTAGAAAATATGCTCTCCATGGAGAAACTCTTGTCGGGAACGACGTTGAGATAGTCGCTGCACGATGGCAAGATGCACATCGCAGCGATGATTGTTTTATAAATATTTTTTTTCATATTCTTATAATTTTTAATTTTAAAATGACAATTGTATGCCCACATTAAACCTCCGATTGAGCGGGTATCCCATGCCGTTGCCTCCCATTTCGGGGTCCCACTGTTTGAAGGGGCTGATGACGAACAAGTTCTCTATGCTGAGGTAGGCGCGGATGTTTTCCAAGCCTATCTTTTGGATGCCTTTGCTGAAATTGTAACCAGCTTCAACGGTTTTCAGCCGCAGGAATGAGCCGTCGCGCAACCACCATGAAGACAATTGTGTATTGTTCTCTATCGGCTCCGTTGACAAACGTGGCCAGAACGCATGTACGTCCGGATTCAACTCTGTCCACGCACCACGTGTTACCATGGCTAAGGCATTACGCCTGTCTTGAAAAGGGGCTATACCGTGGCTATCAATTATGCCATCATCATCCGAATCGTAATCACCTCGTGGGTCGATAAAGAAGGAAACCCTTGCATTCCCCTGGAAGAAGAAAGAGATGTCGAAATTCTTATAACCGGAGGACAATCCGAAACCGTACTGTATTTCGGGCGTTGTGGGGAAACCCATGGCGACTTGGTCATTCGAATTGATAATACCATCGCCGTTGACGTCCAAATACTTGATGTCACCGGCTTCGGCTTTACTGTTATTGAAGATTTGCTCCGGAGAGATAGCGACTTCGTAATCGTCCACAAAAAGACGCTCAGCCACCAAGCCCCACTGCTGTCCTGCACTGTGCCCCTTCCTGTAACGGTATTCATCCTTATAAGCAGGCTCGTCATATTCCACATATTTGTTGGTGGAATAGGTCAGATTGACACGTCCGGTCATCCAAAAATCTTTGTTGAAAAACTGCTGATAATCTAAGGAAGCATCTATGCCTTTCGCTTCCAGCTCACCGATATTTCCAAATACTTTGGCTTCCAAACCTCCCGAATTGGGGAAATTGGTGCGCGGCATATAAATATTGCGTCTGTTATCTTTGAAAAAGTCCACATTCAATTTCAACGGCGCATTCCTTAACAATCCCAACTCCACCCCGATATTGTATTTTTCGGACACTTCCCATCCAATGTTCGCGTTGGCATATCTCCCTACGGTATATCCGTTGTAACTGTTTTCCATATTATCACCAAATCTAAATCCCGCTCCTCCTCGGTTAATCTCCGAGAGGAAGTGGAAACGCTCTGCTCGACCCGCAATGGCGTCGTTGCCTACTAATCCCCATGTGAATTTGAATTTCAGAAGGTCAACAGCACTTTTGACGGGTTCCCAGAAATTTTCGTTGGAAACCAACCAGCCTGCGCCTATAGAGGGGAAGAAACCAAATTGCTTTGCACCGGTGAATTTTTCGGAGCCATTGTAGCCGTAGCCAAATTCAACGAAATAACGGTCGTCAAAGTCGTAAGTCAAACGTCCCGAATTGCCAACGTTTCGTTCCGGCAAAGATTCAAAGATGTCGCCACCCTTGCTGGAGAACAGATTTTCCTGTACCATCAGCACCGTCATGGCACCAAAAGAATGGTTGCCGAATTGACGGTTCCAGTTCAAACGCCCTTCAAAATAGTACCTCGTGGAAGTATTGCGGTCAGCAGCCACCTCTCCCAAGGTATTGCTTCCGGCATTGAGTCCCGTCGGATTAAGGTAGTACAGCGTATATTCCTCTGTAATAGGGTTATAGGTATCCAAAGCCAATGAATAATAAAACGGGCTATAACTCCTTTTGTTGCTATATCTGCTCCATGTGCTGGCGGAGGCTTTGACTTGGAATTTCAAGCCCTCGGTGAGGAAATCCAAATCCTGTAGCAAGGTAGCCTGTGCCACAACGGTGCTTTCGTCCCTCGTTTCATAACCCTTCAACATCTCGGCATAAGGGTTGCTTTTCAGCGCACTTGATGGCAATTCGGTGTTTCCGAACAGGGTATTTTCCGTATATTGGTTGGCTTTGTCAGGCGCATAAACAGCAGGGAAATCCACAGGGTTGGCACTCATCACCTGCTGGAAAATAGTACTTGCCGAGGTGGCAGGACCTGTATATTTCTCATACCGCGCCTGCAAGCGGGTGTCAAGAGTGGTAGTGGAAGTCAGTTTCATGCTAACATTATTACGGAGGTTGAAGCGGTCAATGTTAATATTGTTGTTAAAATTGCTCCGTTTATCGACTTTCAACAAACCTGATTCGTTGTCGTATCCTGCCGATATAAAGTAGGTCGCCACTTTTCCGCCGCCCGATACATTTACGTTTGCCTTGGTGTTGACGGTCTGTTTGTTGAACAGCATATCATACCAGTCCACATTGGGGTACACCATCGGATTGTCGCCCCGCATGGTGGATTGTATTTTTTGCTCGTCATAAAAGACTCCCAACAGTCCCTTGCCGCGCGATACGCGCGCCTGATTGTACAGTTGCATGTATTCCACGCCGCCAATCATTTCAGGCATCTGCGTAGGCGTGGTCACGTTGACGTCTACCCGCGCATTGATTTTCACTTTGCTGCCTTCCTGTCCGCTCTTGGTGGTGACCAGGATGATACCGTTAGCACCGCGCGAGCCGTAGAGCACCGCCGCCGAAGCGTCTTTCAGGATGGAGAAACTTTCGATGTCGTCGGGCGTCATGCGTGCCAAGTCATCGGCAGTAGATTCAAATCCGTCCACCAGTATCAATGGCGATTTAGCGTAGCCGAAAGTGGTAACGCCGCGCACAAAGAACTGTGCGTTGTCGGCACCCGGTTCGCCGCTGGTCTGATACGAAATCAAACCCGGAATTTTCCCTGCAAAAGCAGTGGTAAGGTTCGAAGCAGGCACCCGCAGGTCGGAGGCTTTAATTGTCTCAATGGAGGCAACCACGCTGCTTTTCTTCTGCTTGCCGAAAGCGACAATGGTCACTTCGTCCAACTCATTCGACTTGGGCTTGAGCGGAATCACAAAATTCGCCTTGTCGCCCACCGTCACGGTGTAGGGGTCATACCCCAAAAAAGAAACTTCCAAAACATCCGTCGGCGAGACGTCTATTTTGAACGAACCATCCAAGTCAGTCGCCACTCCACGAGTAGAACCTTTGATGGTGATGTTGACTCCGGGCAATCCATCTCCGGCTTCATCGTACACGAAACCGGTAATGGTCTTCGTCCCTGACGAGGGAATCGCCACCTCAATAATCTGCGGCGACTCTTGAGGTGCCTCATGCGCTGCCTCAGCGCAAATTCTTTGCTCCAAGCTGACTCCTGCGCCTATGATTCTCTCACATGTCATCTTTGTACTACTTGCTAATCTATTACATCTTCTTTTTTCTCTAATTTAACTACATCTCATTTTTTTTTGAGTGGTCGTTTGACCCCCGCGATCCCACCCCCGGTTTTTTGTACACGAAAACCGGAAATGGTCTTTTCCCCTGTCGGGGAACCCGCCCCCCAAATCTTTGGCGCGCCTCCTTGGGGGGCCCATGCCCGCCCCCGCCGAAAATCTTTTCCCCCCCCCCCCCCCAAGAGGATGCTACTTAACAGCATAGTTTTTGCAAACTTTGCAAAGTTCTTACATTTGACCTTTTCTTTCATAAAAATAACTTTTAATGTTTAACAAAATTTGTTGTGAATTGCCACTATGACAACTCGGCGGCAAAGGTAAGGAATGTTTTTGAAATGACAATGGATTTTTTTGACTTTAACACTTGTTTATGTTAAAGTTTGTTAATTTCATTATTATCGTCATTGCGGGCTTGCCCCGCAATCCCCTGAAAAACCTGTTAGGTCTCGAAGACCTAACAGGTTTAACAGCGAATGCTGCGCAACATTTGGCATTTTTTCAGGGGATTGCGGGTCAAGCCCGCAATGACGGTTCGGGCTGGGGCATACCTCCAGGGCCAATCATCAAACCTGTTAGGTCTCGAAGACCTAACAGGTTTTTTCGTGCCACCACCGGCAATGCTAAGTCAGCCCCATGCTTCTCAACTGCTCGGGAGTATATCCGGTGGCTGTTACAATGAGTTCTAAGTCCATCCCATTTTCTTTCATCCGCTTTGCAGTGTAAAGGATGCCATGTTGGATGCCTTTCTCCATCCCCCTCTCCATGCCTTGCTGGATACCTTTCTCCATGCCTCTCTCCATGGCATAATCTGCTGCCAACTCGGCACCATAGCACCTTTCAAAACTTTTTTCGTACGTTGTCATATCTTCTTCTGTTAATGTTTTTAAATCTGCTAATTCAAACAATTCGTCGAATATCTCGCCTTTTAGTTCTGCCGGTTGCTCCAGCAACTCTGCCAGATGCTTCATGCAATACAACCATCGGTCTAAATCAGTCTCCAATTCTGCTAACGTTTTGTTGAACTTCGACAATTCTATTATGATAAATTGCACTTTATCGCTTGCCTTTTCCTTTGTTTTTTCATCCATCAGTGAATAACAGCTGATGTAATCGGTGCTATCCTCTGTCAAATTGAAATTCAAAATGGCGATGACAAACAACGGCTTCATCCCATAATCCCATTTTTTGCCTTTCTTGGCTTGCTTCAGAATGGCTGCCGCCGCATACAACCAACACCTTTCCATAAAATACTTTTGCCGAGCCACTTGCATCTCCACGATGTACCGCGCGCCAAGTTCGTCCTTGCAATGCAAATCATAAATCGTGTCTCGGTCTTCGGGCTTAAACCCCAACTGCTCAAGTGGCAAATGTTTGACTTCAACAATCTCTTTTTGCCCCTCAAAAATGCCGTTCAGTAAGTTGCGCATCAACTTCTCATGTTTCTCACTAAAAGCGGTCTTAAATCCATGGTCTGTTTTCAAGTCCATGTAACGCCCCGGTTTTTTCCGTTTTCCCTCGTTCTGTACCATAAAATGAATTTTTTTTTAATTATTATTTCGGCATATTTAATCACTTTGATTAAATAATCGCGGCAAAGGTACGAAAAAGTTTTGAGTTTTGAGTTATGAGTTTTTGGGGGCTACAAATTTTTTCGTTTGGAAGGATAGGGGCGATGCCTTAGTTTGTCGTAGAGCAGTTTGACTTTGGGAGTTGGCTCGGAACATTTTCGCAGGATAATCGCCTCATTCCGAATATACAATCGCTTCATCCATCCTCACTCTTGCATCCTCGCGGGGATTCAACCATTTGAAACTGACTTTGTGCTGTCCTGCGGGCAGTTGGTACTTCCAGAACAAATCGTGGCGCCGTTTGATAAAGTCGGCAGGCAAATCTATGGTCTCCACCAATTTATCATCTATACGGGCTTCAACTTGTGCAGAATATTCTTTGTCGCCACAACGTACAGCTCCCTTGACAACGATGCCTGTTCCCTCAAAAGTCATATCATAGCTCTCGGACAAATTTCGGTTGATGGACTGTTTCTTGGGGTGCAAGCCTTCAAATCCCTGTTCATACTGCACAGGGACGGGTACTTGACATGCAATCGTTATTTCGTCTCCATCGGTTTTTCCGCCGTTGCGTTCAATCATCTGCAATGCCTGCCGGAATCCCATTTGATAGGCTTTATTCAGCGAGATAGTTGTATAGGCAAAATCCCTGTCTTCGACTAATTTCAGGTTTTTCATCCAGTATTCGGGAATTTTGTCGTAACCCAATATGGTGCCCAGAATTCCCCCTGCCGACGCCGGATTGCAATCCGAATCCTGCCCGCAACGGGTTGCAATGTCGATGGTTTTTGAAAAATCACCCTCTCCATACAACAATCCGATGGTAATATAAGCGCTGTTGACCACGGCATCTATGTTGAACGGAACAAATACCCCGTCCGGGCAGCCAATGTCCGAACTCCAATTTTTCTCAACTTCAAACCAGGCCTGTTTCCAATCGTCAGGATGTTTTTTATAAACGCTGATTACACTCTGCATGCACCGGTAAAACCTGCTTTTTTCCGGTATGGTCTTCAACGCCTCCGTAACGACAAATTCCACATCATCGGATATGAAAGCCAGCGAATACATGGCGCCGACATAGACCCCGCCATACCATCCGTCGCCGTAATTCATGATGTGCCCAATCTTGTCCGATATGGCAGAGGCTGCGTTGGGCATCCCCGGCGACATTAAACCCGCAAAGTCGGCTTCTATCTGGTAGTCAATATCATCGGCATGGGGATTGTTCAGCCAGTGTCCCGATGCAGGCGGCATGATTCCATGCAGGATGTTGTACCGTGCAGCCTGATTGGCATGCCATAAAAAGTATCCGGCAGTGGCAAAAGCCATGGCAAACGAATCGACAGGCGCATCCAATCCCAATCTGTCGAAAACACCTACAAAAGTCAGATCCATATAGACATCGTCGTTATCAAATAACCGTATGAACTGCTCCTCCGACCAGTCAAGAGGGGTATAGTCCTGTATCATAGTGCCGCGCCAATTAAATTCGGTGGGACCTCCGTAGGTAACTCCGATGGTTTGCCCTGCCCATCCGCCTTTAATCTTGTCTAACAACTTTTCTTTACTGATTTTCACTTCGCGGGCGGTCTGTGAAGGGTTGCCGCAACTTACAAGGGCAGCCATTGCTAAAAAACACATACTTACTGTTTTCATTTTTATTCTTTTTATTTTCATTTTTGTTTCTAAATCAAATCGACTGCACACCTGAATCCAATCGTGGCACAACGGTCTAATCCCGGATACATCAGCAGTTGTTTTGCAAAGAAATTAACCGGTAAAGCCCCTCCGTCGAAGTACCATATCGAACCTTGCGCCTTGAAAAAAGAACCGCCTCGCAAGATGCAAAACCTGTTTCTGCCGTCGTCATATTCGCTTTCGGTCAATTCCCACACGTTTCCGCACATATCGTAACAGCCCCAAGGGGATTTTCCTTTGGGATACGAATCGACCGGAGTGGTGCCATCTCCGTTGCCGGGATTACAATAACCCGCTTTCATTTCATTTCCCCATGGATATTTATTCTCGGAATCTCCTTGAGCCGCCCATTGCCATTCCTCTTCCGTCGGCAATCTTTTGCCTGCCCAACGGGCGTAGGCTCTTGCATCGCTTAAATCGACATAGACCACCGGATGCTTGTCTTTCCCGCCAGGAATATTTCCATTTACCCAGTGTTTCAGAAAGTTCACGGATATGGCCGGTTGATAGCCGGTTGCTTTCAGGAAAATCTCAAACTGTTTATTGGTTACCGGCGTTTCATCCATCGCAAAACGGCTGATATCGACCTCTTTTGTTATTGTACTGATGTGATGCAATTTAGGAAAAGCATTTACCGAAAGAGGATGACTCATAAACGAGGTATAATCTCCGACTTCTCTCACTTGAAAATCAACGTACATCTTTTTCTTCACCGCAGGAACAGCAACCATTCCCGAAGGTGTATCGTTCTGTTTTTCTGTCCGAACAAACGGTTTTAACCGGGTGCTGCGGCGGATAAATGCCGGAGGGTTCGCAGCATTTTTATAGATTTCTGCCTGAGTTTTCAGAAATGCGGTAAACTCCTTATTAACCAATCGTTTATCGACAGCAAGGAAACAGCCGACACCATGCGCCGGAATAATGCCGTCAATAATGCCCTTCCGCCCACTGTCCAACTGCGGCTTTATTTTTATTCCCCGAATGAGGTCATAGTAACTTTCGTTCGGCTTTACTTCGATATGAAGCAATTGACCGTCGGCATTTTCGTCCGAACGATTGACCAGTGTCCACAATCTTGTTCTTTCGTTCGTCCACAGATTGGCATAAATATTTTTGACCGGATTCGGGTCAGCCATCGGAATCCATTCTCCTGCTGTAAAAAGTTCGGAATATCGTTTTTGGATGGGTGAAATGGCTCTCAAGATGGATTTGTCGCGGTTATTCCACCCATTCCATTGTCCGAATACATTTTCCCAGACCATCACACCGCTGCCATTCATCCATGCCGTATGCAATTCAAGTATATGTTCTGCATTCCACCGGCGTATTTCGTGCTGAATATGCCGTGGTTCAAACCATTTATTTCTCAGGATGCCGGGGGCTTGACTGTCCTCAAAATGTTGCGCCCACGATAAATGATGACCGGCAATGCCCGTTACCGGCAAGGCGTGTTCACCTTCCAGCACAATTCCGGGTTTTACACTATCCAGTTTCTCTCTAAATTCATGTCCCGCACTTGGCAGGGTATCCAAAAATATACCATCGGCATCAATATCCCTGATAATGCCTGCCAAACCGTCTATATCGGAAACATTTTCACGCCGCGTTCCGGTATCCCAGGGGTTGTAGCAGATAAAAACTTTAATGTCTTTG
Organism: Candidatus Symbiothrix dinenymphae; assembly: GCA_001417715.1. Classification (GTDB taxonomy): domain Bacteria; phylum Bacteroidota; class Bacteroidia; order Bacteroidales; family Azobacteroidaceae; genus Azobacteroides; species Azobacteroides dinenymphae. Next base: position 3,790 of record BBRT01000271.1, on the reverse strand, counting down.
CTGTGAAAAAAATCGCAGATTTTCCTTATCCCGTCCAAACCACCCGGCATATCTCTGTAATAGTCGAACTGGTTCCGGTCGTCCACGCCGATAAGCGGATAGGCTTGCCACAATACAACGCTATCCAATCTCCCGAAATCCCGGACGGCATCATCCAAAAACTTATCCAAGGTATATTGATGGGTTTGAGGGTCGTAAAACGCCTCATCGCACATCATCAGAAAATAACAGTTATAGGCGGAGGAAGCCCATTTGAAATTGACATCTCGATAGAGCGTATCCTGATAATTTATTTTTTCCCGTTCTTCGGTTCTCCAAGTCGAAAGCGCCTTCCGGAAAGCGTCCCATTCCTGCGGATTATTCGGAGTGGGTATGATGTCCTGTTTTGAGAAGCCGGAATAATCATACCCGTTCTCTTCCAAAGAAAGCAAGCCTTCCCTGATTGTATTGTTAGCGCCTGCCGGATGTGATCCGGCTTTAATTATAAACGGTTGAAATGCAAGCCCTGTCCCCAGGAGGGTCGCTTGCCGGATAAAATCTCTACGTGTTGCCATTAACAATATCTTGTAAAAATCAGACTTCAGATATTCTGTATTTATTTTTGCCAATAAACACAATGACCGCGGCTTTCAGGTCGGGGCGATGTCCCAAGCGGTGCGAACCAACATATTGCCGCATTTGCTCCTCACCTTTTTTCTGCTGTTGAACGATTTCTGCTTCGGTGGCATCCGTCTTGCAGTATTTCAACTCAAACAGCCATTCATATTTTATCTGCGGCAACAGCGGGCTGCGTTGCAGAAATATATCTACCCGACCCGGAACGGCTTCGTATTCGCTCATCGGAACGTAAACCGTACTCATAAACAGATATGCCAGCAACAGGGTTTTAATATATTTTTCATCGTAATGCTGCAGGTCATAGTCGGAGAATTTGCTGAAAGCATTTTCCGAAACATAGCCGATAAACCGCTCTACATCGCCCTCCATCGCCAGCGCATAAATAGCGTCGTTCAGCGGTTGCGATTGAATGCTCATATCGGGGGATGTTTCTTGCATCAACTTCACAAGATATTCCCAATACAATGTTTTGATGGAATAGTTGGGAATCCCCAATTTAAGTTGAAACTGATGCCGACCCTTGATAGTAAGCAGCCCCATGTAAAACAGCAGGGAAACAAAATAACTGTCGTCGTCTAACATGTCGATGGAGAACTTGGGCAAAATTTTCGACACGATACCATCCTCTTTCATGATGCGGATAAGTATTTCGCGGTTATGTTCGTTTTGGGTCAATTTTTTCAACCGCCCGTAATCCGTTTGCAGGTTTAGGTCAATAATATATTCGGGCGGTTTTTTAAATTCCAATATCTGACTGAAAAAATACAGCACCATTGCCGGATTATAGACGCTGTGTGCACCCTCCTCATTGAACAGATAGCCATCGTAATAGGCTTTCATATCCACATTTATCAGCGCAGGGTCAACACCTGTTTCCTGCATCAGCCATTCCACCTCGTCCTGCGTAAATCCCATCATCTCGTTATACTTGGGATTAAGCGTGAGTATAGTGGCAATATTGTAGCCGCTGGTGAGATCGTCAAGCATCACCGGCGAAATACCGGTGATGAACGTGCGGTTCACTATTGACGATTTGGCACCATCTTTTATTCTTTCGTAGAAATCGCGCACCACACCATTGGCTGCTATCATGGCTTTATACAAATCCTTCCCCAGAGATTTACCCATGGCAATGAGGTCGTTGGCGAAATGGTCGTACTCATCAATAATAAAAAAAAGTTTGACCTTGTTTTGCTCTGCCGCATCAAACACTTTTTCCAATGCAGATACTCCCTGTCGTTCGTCCTCTATCTGACGAATATACTGTTGTGCATCAGGAAAAATTGATTTATATAAATTAAAAAAATTGCAAACTCTGTTTTGCACATTTCTTGAGAAACAAGTTACAAATTTCTCTTCACTTGATGTATCCATTCCCGAAAAATCAAACCGCATCACGGCATACGAGTTCCTTTCCGGCGTAGGATGCGCGCCGATATAAAGACCGCCAAACAACTTGTCGAAATTTTCCGCCTCATTGAGGTCGTAATAATACGACAATGTCATGAAAAACAGGCTCTTGCCGAATTTGCGCGGGCGGATGAAGAACTGGTTGGGGTTGGTTTCTTTTTCCAACATCTCAATATACATGGTTTTATCCACGTATGCATAGTTTTCAAGAATAATCCTCCTGAAATCCGAATTGCCATAAGGCAATCTTTTGTATTGCTTTGTTTCCATCTTTTATGGGGATTTAGACCGCAAAGATAGGCAAAATAATTGAGAATGCAATTTTGCCCCCTCTTTCATTGCATTTCCCCATGGATATTTATTCTCGGAATCTCCCTGAGCCGCCCATTGCCATTCTTCTTCCGTCGACAATCTTTTGCCTGCCCAACGGGCGTAGGCTCTTGCATCGTTCAAATCGACATAGACCACCGGATGGTTGTCTTTCCCGCCAGGAATATTTCCATTTACCCAATGTTTCAGAAAGTTCACAGATATGGCCGGTTGATAGCCGGTTGCTTTCATAAAAGTCTCGAACTGTTTATTGGATGCGATTGCCCTGAAAAACTCTTGCGTATCTCAAAACAATTACATACCTTTGGCGCCGAATATTGTAGCGACAATGTTTGATTAAAATTAAAAAAACATGAATGCAAAAAAAGAGTTAAACAAAATGAGCATCTTTTTGACGCTTGGCGTGAGTTTTTGCCTGTCGGCTTGGTCGCAGTCAAACACCATTGAAGTCCCGATTTCCATACGGAGCGGAACCGGACCGTTTTATTCGGGTGTACCGATGTATTTAGAACCTTACTATGAAGACGAGAATGATCCCTGGAGAAAAACCCACCTCAAAGTTTCCGGGATTCCTGCCGACTGGACGGATGCGAAAAAAGGACACATCGAGACAAATAATGATCAGTCCTTTTATCAAAACTATTTGCAGGGAAACATTTCTCAGGCATTGTATGATGAATCGAATTGGACACCTGACACAAGCAACCTGTCGAGGAAACCGCTGAGATGTGCGATTGCCTATGCTTACGGAAAAGATTTGACGGGAGCACTGAAAATGGTCGTGGATGCAAACAACAACCTTGATTTCAGTGATGACGTGGTATTTACTCCATTAGAACTACCGACTTTTGGCGTTGGCTCTGTCAAAATGGATTCGTTAAAGGCAGTACATTCCATTGCGGTGAGATATGAACGATTGTCCGGCAATCAAAGCCTGCAAGAGATGCCCGCCCTGAAAGCCCTGTATGAAAACACGGACAGGGCTAAACTTGAGGTTATAGGAGTTGTGGGCAGTAGTCCGGCAGAAGATTTGGGCAAAATGATTGAGCGTTTTGGTATTACTTGGCAACAGATTCTTTCGGATGAAACCAACCCCATCGTCAAAAAAAATACGGAGTAAGCGAGTATCCCACCACTTTGCTGATTGACCCCGAGGGGTGGGGTGTCAAAAAGATTACAATCGGATGAAATTTTTGCGTTCTGTTTTTTATCCCGTAGGGATTGTAGCTCGGTAGAAAATCATACCTCACCTTCTCCCCGCATCCCGTAGGGATGCAACATAATCCGCAATCGGTTGCATCCCTACGGGATGCTGAAATGGGGGGCGGGGCGATTCTATTTTCTACCGAGCTACAATCCCTACGGGATAAAAACAAATAATGAACGAACAATATTCATAAAACATCCATCTTTTTAACACCCCACCCGAGGG
>BBRT01000270.1 GCA_001417715.1 Candidatus Symbiothrix dinenymphae | reverse complement strand
CCGTCCTTCGCAAACTTACTCAAATCAACTTGCGGTTTGTTGAGAATCGCATACGCCGGAACGCCGTTGGCTTCCGGAACCTCTGTTTCAGACTTGCTACAGCATGCCGCACCTTCTGCCGCATCTGTCGCCTTCTTCTTGCAAGCCGTTGTCAATGTTGCAACAGCCAGCAACCCTACCAATAAATAATTTAACTTTTTCATCTTTATATAATTTATAATTGTTACTTCGGCATTTCCGGCAGTGACCAGCCTGCACGATACTTGTGATTGATAAGTTCGGAGGCAAATGCTTGTGCGTTTACCGGGTCTGTCCTGATTTGATTGAACGTCGGGTGACCGTCTTTGATGGAGAATTGGTCTTCGACAACGGTGCGAATGGTTGCTTCTGCCGGAATGTTGGTGAATTGCATATTCGGACCATCCCAAAGCAATTCTCTGTACAAGGATTGCAAACGAACTGCCAACACGCCCATTACCACCATTTCGTTGAAAGGACCTGCTTCGCTGAAATCGGAAGCCGGTTTCACTCGCGATTCGGGACTTTCTTTACAAGCGCGTACCCAATCCATTTCGTGAGAAAGAGTGA
>BBRT01000269.1 GCA_001417715.1 Candidatus Symbiothrix dinenymphae | reverse complement strand
CCGCCGGTGTCGTAGAGGCTGATGCTGCGTAGTATCTTGCCGTTCGCTGACACTACGCTTAGGCTGTTTTTCACTTTCGTGGGGTAGATGCGGATGTTTTCGCCCATGCTTAGCGAATGCAATGCTATCACGTGCGGCGCCTTCACTGCACCCAATATCGCATCGCTCTGATACCTCTCTTCCTGCATCACCTCGCGCTCAACACCTTTTGCCGCATCAAACACTCGGAACGTGAGTGGCACATCTGCATCGCCTGCTACGGAGATGAACAGCATCCCTTTGTCGTTAGTCTTCGCCACACCGCGGCATTCTTCGCCTGCAAACACGGCGACTTCCGCACGAGTGAGTAACTCCTCATTATCTCGCACTTCGGCTATGATGCTCATGTTGCCGGAATATTGCGCTACGCTGACTGGCTTCCAATGTGTCGGCTCAGCTGTCGCCGCAGTTGCGGCGGTTGCCGCCGCTGTCGCCGATACATGGACGGTAGAGGACGGATTTGCCGGATAGTAGAATGTCTTTCCAACACCTGCTTTCGACCGATAGAGATAGCCTGTGCCCGCTTCCATATTCTCCATGCTGCCCAGCCAGCCGCCGTTTATATATGTTGCAAAACCGCTTTGGCTCTTGATAACATCCTCTTCCATCGGTTGCAAATCTGCCAGGGCATCGTTCAGCGACATATTGAAGTTTGGCGTGTAAGCAAGCCATGTCCAGCCGCTGTGCACAGTTATGGGCACATTGCCGGGTTCTATTTTCTTGCCATTGACGGGCAATGTGGTGGATTCTGTCATCTGCAGCTTGTACATCCTGCCGGCTCCTACTCCATCCATATTGCCTGCCCAGCCTGTGGCGGTGGGGCGGACTATATAATGGCGGTCTTTTGCCTGCAGCGTTTGTGCCTTCACCGGTGCAAAGACGGACGCCACCAGAGTGTCGTTGCCCACCGGCAGGGTGTTCAACGACACCCATGTCCAGCCTCTTGCCAAATGCACGCGTTGCTCTACATACTCCTGTACTATATTCATCCTGACAGGGCTGTCGAAGCCGTAAGTGTCACCTTCTATAAAAGGAATCTCTGTCGGGTTTTCGGTCGTTACCTTGCTGTAAACAACCCCTGCGGAGGCATCATAAGCCTTGAAATGGAGCAACGCTTGCTGCATTTTCTCCCGTTCGTTGCCATATATCGTCATCTCCACAAGGTATGCCTCGTTTCTGTGAGTCAGCGGAACAACACCCACGCACTGTTCTTCACCGGTGTCGGTAGTAACAAACGCTGCTACAAGGCTTTTGCTGTTCTCCAGAGGCGCGCCATTCAGGAGCAACTCTCCAATGAGGTTCATGCTATACCGGAAAGCCGCCGGATTGACCGTCCAATCAGGTTGCTGGTCAGTGACTTCCACCTGCAATTTCATGGGCGCATCTATCCCGTCGTTGCCCGTCAAGTAGACGGTGGCTTCGTGGATGCCCATCGGCGTGGTCGCGCTGACGGTGAATGTCAATTTCTCGTCGCTCAAAGCGCGCAGAGTTCCTTGTTTCTTTGAAACGGAGAGCCATGCAGGCAAGCCCTTGACAGACCAAGTCTCCTGCAGCCCGCTCGTGTTGGCAATCTTTGCCTCAAAGACCACTTCCTCCAAATAATTTTTGGTGATGCTCTTGTCGCGGATGTCCCACACCAGGCGGCTTGTGTTCACATAAGCCGTCCACGTTATCGGGTCTGCCTTATTGCCGTGGACATCTTGCACATTTTGCAGTGCAATGTGCAGGGTGCTGTTTTCGATACTGGCGGGCGGTGCGGTCAGCGTGATGGCTATGCGGTTGCGCGAGGCTACCGCCGTGTGACGTACCGACTGGGGTTCGCGCGCGGGCTTCAGAGGCGGAGCATCGGCATCTGTCAGCGTGACACCTGTTAGCGTTGCCGCGATGCGGGTATCACTCACCTTGCCCTCCGTGGTTGGTGTTGATGTCAAAACACCTTGGTTGTTAAGCGTATTCTCAAACGGGAAATAGGCTTCCAACCCGGCTTCCGTGCCGTCCAGGCCGTGGTTCATATCGCCGCGGATAAGCTCGGCGGAGCGCGTGCCGCGCCACAGTCTGAACTCGTCTATACCGCCGCGGAAGCTGCTACCTAATGTGAACTTGTCGCCTGCCATGCCGTCAGCCAATGTGGTCTTCGGCAGTTGCTTGTAATTCTTTCCGTCAACATACACGAACACGCCATTGCCATACAGCACGTTCAGCGCGAAGTGGTGCCACTTGCTATCCAAAAAGTCGGTCTGCGACACCAGGTAGGAGGCTTCCTTCACTTGCAACGTCAGTCTGCCGTTTTCATTGAAGCCGATGCTCACGGCGTTGGTACCGGCGCCACCTGTGAACAGCGCTACATTCGCCTGCGGTGCACCTCTGAACCAAAATTCCAGCAGGTAGCTGTCTGACGGGTTCATCACCAGCGCATTAGAAGGGATAGTCAGCCCGGCGGTTGAGCCGCTGAACTCGGCTACATAGTTGGGTATCTCCAGCTCGTTACCATGCTGGTCTGTCTGGACGGTAAGGGCTGTTACCGTAATATGCTCGCCGGTTTCATGGCTGTAGTCGGTGAACCCGCTTCGGTCGATGTCTTCGTTGAACAGCACCGAAATCTCATCTTTCGGGGTCAGGATGCCGTCTACCGGTGTTGGGGTGCCCAGCACTTGCGGCTTTGCCGCGTCCACTATGCCTCTGATGGCTGTTGAATAGGATGTGGAAATAGGCGTGCCGTCGTTCATTGTGCGAACATAGCCGACGCGCAGCTCGTAGGTGCCGTCCATAGGCCTCTCCCACTCGCAAGTGATGGTGTTGCCTTCGATATCTGTCGCATAAAAGCGCTTCTCCGACAAGGCACTTTGCCAACTTTGGTTCGCGGAGCGCGACTGCAACTCGATATAGCCGAAGTTCGGCTTGCTCACATCGTAATCCGTAATCAGCAACGGGAGTTTAGCATCTGCATCGGTGCCGTTGAGAACCCAGTTGTTGCCTTTCGGCGTGCTGAGGCGTACGTCGCTGTCTTCCGTCAAAAACGATGCATGCAAGGTGACAGAATCCGATGCCGAGCCGTCGCATTCCGAGGCAAGCATAAGGCGTATCTTGTGTTCGCAGCTGTCGCCTGCACCGCGCTCTATGGTCACCGTCTTCGGGACGGTTGCGCCAAAGGGTACAGTGAACTTGCGACCCTCAACTAATGGTTCGCCGTCCATCTTAACCACTGCGCCGTAAGGATTGCTTGATGCATCTACGCTCAGGACAAAATAGCCCGTTTCGTGCGATTCCGATTGGTTCTGCAGCTTCAGTGTGAACACGCCTTGTCCATCCGTCGGGATGTCCGACCGGTAGGCATTATCCACTTTCAGCATTGGCACTTCTATCTTCATCGTTGCCGGATGGAGCGTGTATTCATCTTTTGCGTAGAACTTCGTCTTCCGCTCGCCTTCATACGGGCAGCTGGTGCGCCCGCCGCGCAGGCGGAATATATACGTTCCCGACAGCGGGTCGATGCCATAATCTACGCTCAACTCGTCGGTGTTACCTGTTTCTGCCAGCACAAAGCCAAATGAATAGCGTTGCGTGTGGTCGGTGGTTGAGCCGTCCGAGGAGTTGTCTGTATCGCTTCCTTCCTGGTCTAATTCCAGGCCGGTGCCAATGGAAGAACCGCGCAGAGCAACAGAATTATTAAAGTCGCTGACCATCATAGTTCCTGAAGCACCGCCGAATACGCCGCCTGAGGTATTATCCATCTCTACTGTCTGTACGTTAATACCCATGCTCGCACCTTTAAATTCTCCTACTTTTTTGTGGTCGCGAGCAGCGCCGCTCGCGTCGGCAAACACATTCAATACTTCCTTCGCCTTCGTCTGCTGTTCCTGTCCGCCGGGTGCGTCCGGTTCGCCATCGCCGTCGACGTCTTGTTTATCGTCTTCCACGACCTCGTCCGGATCACCGGGACAATAAGATACGGCATCGCCGGATGTTCCGGCAAAGGCATCGGCAGTACGTAAGGATACCCCCGCCCTCCTCCTCGGCGGACAGGCATGCCGTGGCGATGGGTTTGGTGCTGCTGAGGGTCTGCCAGGATTCGGTGGTAGCACCCTGGAAAGGGCAACTGCCGGATCGAACGAATATGAGATAGGCATAGGCACACCCGGGAGAGAGGGGGGGGGATTTATTCCATCGCCTCTGCCGTTAAATTCTGGTGTCGTTTTTAACGTATTATCCAGTACTTGTCGACTAGAAGGGTCGCCCTTATCTGTCAGATAATAAAAAGTAACGTCCATATCTCTGGGAATGATCGCTTGAAAATGATTACCTTTTTCGTGATAAATATTTATCTCTGCACGTGGCTGATTAATCCAATAATTCAAATGCCCACCATCAGTCGGAATATCTCCGCTCGGATTCTCAAAAACACCAATTCTTTTCCTTATTATCTTCTGAATATGGGGAATCATACAATCATACAGCCATATTTTACCTTTCTCTATCTTGTCACACAAATCAGGCCAGTTTACATTTCCATGTGCATCACCAAAATTAACTGACCAAAATATCAATTCGTTTGGGTCCATCATTTCGCCTCGTTGCAGACCCAATCTTTGTACCTCAGCCGGTGTCAAGCCGGATGCTTCAGGCTGAAAACCGTCTCGCGGATCCACAAAAACTGAATACCAAATTCTCTTAGCGACGTCTTTCATAAGTGGTAGTACATGATCTCTATAATTTACCGTGATATGCGAGCTCCCGGGATTGTTTTTTGCTATAGCAGCAGTCGCTATTGACGTCCAGCCACAAGTGCCATCAGAACGAACATTCTGTAATTTTTCGTCAGATAGACGGTTCGCAACCCCCATCTTATATCCTTTGCTAGCACCTCTCGCATAAAGAATGTAGCGGGAAGAGCTCGTTGATGCTATAGGCGCGTTCCCCACAGCGTCAGCAATTTTATTAACATACTTCAGAGCTTGATTGGCAGCGTCTCTGGATATCCTTCCCGCACTCGTTGTTGCGTTCGGTTTTCGTTCAGCCTCTACAGCAGCGATGGCTACAGCAGTAGCAAAAACACCAATATTAGAAGCGGTTCTGCCCTTTTTATCGTAACGCGCGTGCGCTCCGTTGTGCGCATCGCGATATTCCACTCTTGTAGAAGTGTGGGCATCCCAAAAGGCAGCCTCCTGACACTGTTTATAAACCTCTTTAAATTTATCATAGGCAAAATCCCTTCCGTAGTCGGTGTATCCTTGGTCGGCGTCGAGTTCCGCGCTGAGAGCACTTGCCATTTTTCTGTAGTCATTGAAATTTTGGGCAGCAAGTGTGATTTCTGCCTCATGTCGGCTCCTTTGTGAGGCTGTTGTGCTTGATGGTTCCGTGTTATTATTAGCATTTTTAATTCCAGTGATGGCAGCAGTTAGACATGTTGGTGATAACACACGACTCATGTGTAGTGTTTTAAAAACCTTAGAAACATTCGCAGTAGCAAGGTCGGCAGCTTCAGCACGACTCATATTATCTTGACGGGCAGAATGGAAAGTGTAGTAAGCAATCATTCTCGCTTTTTGTTCGGGAGTAGCCGTGAATCCTGACCCTTCCAGCGCGGCACCGGCTTCCCGTCCGGCGCACAATGCCATGTCTGCAACATCATAGTCTTGACCCCTGGTACTATATGCTTGCAAATAGGCTGCTTTAGCAGCTCTTTCAGCAGCGTGAGCTCTTTGTACATAAGATGCTGATGGTGTACTACGTAACAAGTGTCTCAGTGCTCTCTGCCCGGCTTTCGTGGCATCATTCCGTGCGATTTGCCGTGTCGGTAATTGTCGCGCATTTGCAACGGGTCTTAAAATAGTTCTAACAATCGGAGCTGCAGATGATGTTCTAACAATTGGCGTTTCAGAAGTAAATAGTTGCTCATCATCGTCGTCATCTGTATAGTGACATTCATAAAATCTTTCGAAGTCTTCAGGATAGTCGGCATATTTTTCTAAATAGTAGTTTGCTACAAAAATGCTATCGGCTTCAAAATCGTATTCCGCATCATCAGCATCCCCTTCGTCATCAAAGTAATCGAAAAGTTCTTCTTCCGGCTTCTCATAATCATAATAGAGATAAATGTCCATGTTCTCCCAGAAAGAAATATCCCCGCCGGAAACAAGTGCTTCTCTCCAACGCAATGGGTCAAAAGGAATATCGTCATCGGCATTTTCTAAAATACCCTGAAATTCACCAACACCGTCAGCACCAATGTTAACAGTGCCGGCAGCTTGCGTTCCGGTTCCCCGGTCAGCCAAAACAACCGAATAGCTACCTTCCTCGAGCAAATCCGTATTCAGCTTTTTAGCAAAATGAATCATCCGGTTTCCTCCTGCGAAAGGTTGTAACACAGCAGAAGAGCCGGATGCTCTGAGGGCAGAGGTATTGACTGATGGGACTGTGGGGACTGATGGGACTGCGGAAATTGGGGTAATTCCTCCGCCTGCTTCGTTCACCACTGTGCGTAATCCTCCTGACGCTACCTGCCGTGCAGACACCATATCGCCTCCGATTTTCGCTTCTTCGTGCGCAGGTATATACGCGCGGTGGGTGCGATTGTAGCTCGAACCATAGGAGTAAATCGTGTCGTGGGAGGTGCTGACGCCTACGCTGCCCACGCCGGCACCAAAGCTGATGTTGTTCGGATACTCGCCTGCTAATTTGGCGGCTTCGTTTTGTGCCAAAAGACCGAGCCAGGCATTCACTTGCTCTGTGTAGTAAACCACCGAATCCTCAAAACCCTCCAAATGACCCAAATTTACGCTATCCATCTTCCCATACACCCGGAGCGTGGCTGTGTCCAACACAATCGTATAACTCGGTCCGCTGATGGCACCATACTCTGTTGCCTTTTCGCCAAACACAAGGTCGCTGTTCAACTCGCCGAAATTCGGGTCGTCTTTCATCAAGCGCGATACATACAGCGGTCGGGCGAGTTCTTTGGGGTCTAATCCCAATTGACGCAAATCGTCGAACAGCACGCTATCGTTCCACACCTGACTTTGCAATGGATCTGTGTTGGGGATGAAAAAACTGAACAAACTCTGCTCTGCTTCCACCCACTTGGGCATCATGATATTCTCTATCTCATACTCCGTGTAGGCAAAACTTGTTTCAAAACTCTCCCCTATTCCCATGATCGAGGACTTACCGATGGCAAATTGACCCGAATACTCGTCGACCTTCAACCTGTCGCCGCTGCTGAAAGCCTCTGTCAGGTTTATCTCCACCGCATTGACCTTGCCATAGACGGTATTCACAGCCTGACCCACAAACAAATCGCCCGCATCGCCCACAAACACATCGGCACCACCGCCCATAATGGCAGGGTTGCCCATCGTGGAAAAGCCCTGATTGAACTTGTAGGTCGTTTGCGTGGAGCCATTGCCCGATGACGTCCACGTACTCTCTATTCCTCCACCGAGTGTTCCATAAGCGGAGGCAGACGTGCCTATAACACCCAGCACCATCATCGTGGAATAGCCGAGCGAGAGGGCATTTTTAGAGGACATGAACGTGCCTTCCGTCCATGAATCAAACTCCGTGTGCACCAGCGTGGTACCGGCATTGATATAGGCATAGCTGCTCGTGCCCGGAGGGTCGTGCAGCACAAAATCCACCTTCGGTGGCGCAGCCGTCCGAAAATCGGTGCCGGTGGGCGCTCCGCCCAGCACGTATGCAGTCAAACCCTCTTCGCCAAAGGTGTCGGAATAGTAGGATATGCCGCCAACAGAGAGCACCGTATTCATCGTCAATAGACCGTTATCCCGATTAGGTGCCCCGCACAAAAAACTGTAACTGTAGGGTCCGCTGCCATCCAAGGTCGCCGTCACAGGCGTGTTACCGCCAAGGGCTATGCCGGAGGTAATCGAAACAGTCCCCGCCACAGGAGCCACATCCAGGATGCCAAGGCTGGGATTGAAATACCAGTCAAGCGCATCCAGCACAAATGTATAAGCCTTCCCCTGCATAAACACAGGCTCGCCAAAGACGTAAAAACCATCATCTCCCGGCTGCAAGCCCAAATTAACCAGCGCAATCGTGGTATCGCCCAAAACATAGTCGGCTTCGCCAAAATAATTCAAAAATTCACCATCTTCATTTATCTGTGTTATCGTAAACAACGGTTCCGACTGATAGCTGTATCCCCATTCGCGATGAAAGCGGACTGTGTCGGCGTCCGCACCATCCTCCCAAGCGAGCACACTCTTTTTCATCTCTGCGGCATCGGCTACAGGTGCATTGCGCAGGTCAAGCATCTCATTCCTGTTATAGACTGTGCCATAAACCCCCGCCGAAATCGGTTGTATCTGATACTGCTCAGGATATACCCATGCCACATATTCGCCGCTCTCGGGGTTGACATGAATCGTGATGTCATTGCCCGAAATGGTTATCCGTGTCTCGTCGCTTCCTGCAAACCCCTCGTCCAAGTCTTCGTTATCTGCTTCGTAGTCGTAGTTTTCGTCGTCGTAGTCTTCGTCGTAGTTTTCGTCGTAGTCTTCGTCATCTTCTTCGCCTGCTGCATCTTCCCACTCCTTCGTTTCGCCTGTGGCATGGCTGACAATAAAAGTAGATGCTCCGGCGGCTTCATCTCGCAACTTATACTGTCCCTTAGCCGCAGTGAGCACTAATGAATCTGCCCCTATATTATTGATACGCAAGCCAAAACCCGAAGGCAGTCCGGCTTCCCGCGCTCCCCCCACAACATGCCCAATCAATTTCACCCGCGTCTGGTCATAGAAATGCACGCCGGAGCGGTCTGTTTGAAAATCAAGATTTTGTCCGGTAGTCAGCGACAAGGCTTTGCCGTCTTTGGCAAACCAGTGCCCAAGCTTCTCCACCTTCAATTCGTGGACGCCGACAGGCACTTCCAGTTCGTAGGTACCATTAGCAGCAGTCGTTATCGGCTTCCCGTTAAACATACATTGGTTGCCGTCTATCGTGAACGTACAACCCTCCACCGGGTAATTGCCGCCTTCATACATGACCTTACCCGATACCTTGAACGATGATTTATCTTCAAAATCCGCATTGTTGTAGATGTGGCTGGCGGCATTGAAATAGTACGCTCGTGTGGTTGGCGTAAACAGATGCGCACTCGAGCCTTCGCCCAAACTCGGCGTCAGCGTAAATGAGGTGCCATCGCCCGCGTAGGGGATGGTGTTGAGGATATAGGAGCCGTTCACATCGGTGATGGCTCGGTTCGCCAACAGTGCCGCATTGGGAGCATTAGTTGAGGTATGGAAATCGCGTTTGGTATTGCGTGCAGTGCGGACTGTGCCGTGATTTTCGTTGAATGTGGTGCCGGTGGCTGAGGCGTCATAGACCTCATCGTCGCTCAGCTCGTCGAAGCGGTAATAGACTTGCAAGTCTGCCTCTTTGCCGGCTATGAAGCGCCCGTAATCCTGCTTGATTTTGGTCGGCGGCAGGGCTTTTTTCCAGATGCGGACTTCGTCCATGAAGCCGGTGAAACCGGCTACTGAAGCGTTGCTCTTGCCCAGATAAATGCTGTCTGCGGTCGCGGTCGCGGCGGCGCTCGCGCTCGCGGCGGTAACCGTGGCGGTGGCGGTTGCCACCGAATCCCCGTTGATGTACAATCGGGCGGTAGTGTCGGCAAACGTTACCGTAACATGCGTATATTGGTCTGCCTGCAACCATGCCGTGGTGGGCAGGCTCAGGAGAAAGTCGGTGGTGCCGACGGTGAGCGTGAAGCTCTCAGAACCGTTGGCGCGCACCGCATAATGTCCGGCATGAGTATAGAACAGCGAGGTGGGAGCCTGCACATCGTGCGGCTTCACCCAAGCCTGAAATGTGAACGCAGAGGGCGACAAAGCGCTCGCCTTGATGGGCGTTGTGATGTAGTTTTGGTGGTCGCTTGTGAACTCGAAAGCCTTGTTTGGGGCTTCCGGTGTGGTTGTAGCAGTAACCGTGGCTCCCACTACGGAGGTGGAGCCGCTCTTAAAGGCAATTTGCCCGATGACTGTTCCGTAAGGCTGCTTGTAGCCTGTGGAATGTTTTTCGCTGTGTTCCTTGATGTCGCCGTCGCAATCCGTCACGCCCACCACTTTATAGTCGTAGTAGATGCCCTGAACGGCAGATTTGTCTTCGTACATGTAGTTGGTAACACTGCCGGACGGTATTTCGGCGAGTGACTCTGTCGGCGCTCCGGCAAGATTCTTAATCGCGCGCGACAGGCGGAAGCTCTTAAACCGATGTCGCGGCGTCATGTCCCACTTCACCAGCACCTTGTCGTCATAATAGCCTTTGGAGGCACTGAGATTGGCAATGGCGCCAATGCTGTTCAACCGCAATTCCATAAACAGAGTGCCGGTCTTAGCAAAAGGCTGCCCGTATTCTCCGATACCACCGACGTCGTCACCACCATCAAACATGCGAACTTCGTAATAGAAGGGGGTGCAGTCCACGGTGAATGAATCGACCCACTCCACCGTAGTGGAACCGGCCGCGACAGGCTGCTCATGTACTTGCACTAATGCTTTAGTGCCGTCTTTTCTGTAGATGCGGCACCGGTAGTTGGTGCTGAAGCGCCCGTCATTCAATGTCCATGATACTTTTACGGTGGTGCTGTCATGTTCCTGAATTTCCGCCGTGGCGGGGGTTGCTGCCACTCTATTGGTGTTAAACGTTGCAGAGCGTGTTACATTGTATTCGGCTTCCTCGTGGTGAAACGCACCACGCGTAACGAGAAACTCATACTCTTTGGTGCCCTCATCCTTTGCCGGATAAGGAAAGGTGACAGAAGGATTTGTTTCGGTGGGGTCGTACGCTTTCGCGAGGCTTTCATCGTTTTCATTCTTGACATCAGCCCAATCCGTACCATCTGTTCGCCGCCACTTAATCTTATAGTCGTCTACTATAGACTGCGCAGTGCCGGGAGGCATCGTCCATGTCAGGGTTACTTTTTCATTCCCTGTCGCCACCTGCAAGCTATTATCGTTCGGGCAAGGGTACGGCGGAATGGTAAATATGTCGGACTTGGCATTCTGTGATACCACTTTGTTGTCCCATTCATCTTGTCGAGTGCAGGACATCTCAGCCTCGTAGGGCAGCTTGTAATAATCCGTGCGTGCCGTCTTGACTTTCAACGACCAACTTGTGCTGTATTGCGCCCGGTTGCGTGGCACATACAAATCATTATCCCCCTGCGTGATAGATTGAGGTGAAATTGTAGCCGTCTCATTGCTCTCTAACAAAGACAACTTCGCACAGCCTGCATCATCAGGCTCTGTAAATCCGGGTATTTCGGTATTGACCAATATTCTCCCATCGCCCTGTATCTCATAGCCTTTGATGCGCGGCGTGTGCAACACCGGCTTCGTGGCAGGCGCTAAGCCATACGTATGAGAACCTCCTCCAGCCCATATCACCTCTGTGTTGCTCTTTTCCGTGCTGGATCCTTCAATATATACCTTCGCTTTTACCCTGATTTTAAGATTGGTTATATACCACTGACTTGGTCTCCATCTGAATTGAGCATATCTTGTAGAATTGTCACCACCAGAGCCCGGATAGGTAATATCAGTTATAGTTTCACCGGCTGAAGCAACAACACTACAAGTTGTACCCGGAGGAGGATAGTTTATCGCCGTCTTAAAACTGTAAACATGTGTAAATGTGGCAATTGGTTTCCATTCACCATCACCAATTGAGTATTCTACTGTGCCGGGAGAAACCCACCTCGCATAGTTTTCTGCCCATATATCGTTCCAACCCCAAGCCTGGGCATGCGTAAACTTAATCTCAATATAACTGTTATACCCGGCTGTATTCACCGATACCGTACATCCGCCCCATGCAAACACACTCTGCACGCCACACACCGCGAATAATACAATTCCTAAAAGTAATCTTTTTATCATATCTTTAATTCAACAGTTACCAGTTTCCAGTTACCAGTTTCCAGTTACCAGTTACCAATTTCCAACTTACCAGCGGTAACTGGTAACTGGTAACTGGTAACTGTGTTATTCTTTCACAATCCTTGCCATCAGCCGCCCTCCATCAACGGTTTCTACTGTCACCAGATGCACGCCCGGTGCCAAACTTGCTACATTCACGTCTTTGTAGGCGGCATTCACCTCTTCCTCGCGCTGCTCTAAACGGCCGCCGGTGTCGTAGATGCTGATGCTGCGTAATATCTTGCCGTTCGCTGACACTACGGTCAGGCTGTTTGTCACGTTCGTGGGGTAGATGCGGATATTTTCCCCCATGCTTAGCGAATGCAGTTCTATCATGTGCGGCGCGCGCACTGCACCCAATATCGCATCGCTCTGATATTTCTCTTCCTGCATCACCTCGCGCTCAACACCTTTTGCCGCATCAAACACTCGGAACGTGAGTGGCACATCTGCATCGCCTGCTACGGAGATGAACAGCATCCCTTTGTCGTTGGTCTTCGCCACACCGCGACACTCTTCGCCTGCAAACACGGCGACTTCCGCACGAGTGAGCAACTCTTCATTATCCCGCACTTCGGCTATGATGCTCATGTTGCCGGAATATTGTGCTACGCTGATAGGCTTCCAATGTGTCGGCTCGGCTGTTGCGCTTGCTGTGGCCGCCGTGGCCGCCGTCGCCGCGGTTGCAGCCGCTGCAGCGGTTGTCGCTGCCGCTGTTGCCGATACATGGACGGTAGAGGACGGATTTGCCGGATAGTAGAATGTCTTTCCAACACTTGCCTTCGACCGATAGAGATAGCCCATGCCTGCTTCCATATTCTCCATGCTGCCCAGCCAGCCGCCGTTTATATATGTTGCAAAACCGCTCTGGCTCTTGATTACGTCCTCTTCCATCGGCTGCAAATCTGCCAGGGCTTCGTTCAGCGACATATTGAAATTTGGCGTGTAGGCAAGCCATGTCCAGCCGCTGTGCACGGTTATGGGCACATTGTCGGGCTCTATTTTTCTGCCGTTGACGGGCAATGTGGTGGATTCGGTCATCTGCAGCTTGTACATCCTGTCGGCTCCTACTCCATCCATGTTGCCTGCCCAGCCGGTGGCGGTGGGGCGGACTATATAATGGCGGTCTTTTGCCTGCAGCGTTTGTGCCTTCACCGGTGCAAAGACGGCCGCCACCAGAGTGTCGTTGCCCACCGGCAGGGTGTTCAACGACACCCATGTCCAGCCTCTCGCCAAATGCACGCGCTGCTCTACATACTCCTGCACTATATTCATCCTGACAGGGCTGTCGTCGCCGTAAGTTTCGTCGGCTACAAAAGGAATCTCTGTCGGGTTTTCGGTCGTTACCCTGCTGTAAACAACCCCTGCGGAGGCATCATACGCCTTGAAATGGAGTAACTGCTGCGTTTGGTCGTTGCCATATATCGTCATCTCCACAATGTATGCCTCGTTTCTGTGTGTCAGCGAAGCAACACCCACGCACTGTTCTTCACCGGTTTTGGTGGTAACAAACGCTGCTACAAGGCTTTTGCTGTTCTCCAGAGGCACGCCATTCAGGCGCAACTCGCCGATGAGGTTCATGTGATACAGGAAAGCTTTCGGATTGACCGTCCAATCCGGCTGCTGGTCAGTGACTTCCAGCTGCAATTTCATGGGCGCATCTATCCCGTCGTTGCCCGTCAGATAGACGGTGGCTTCGTGGATGCCCATCGGCGTGGTCGCGCTGACGGTGAATGTCAGTTTCTCGTCGCTCAAGGCTCGCAAAGTTCCCTGTTGCTTTGAAACGGAGAGCCATGTAGGCAAGCCCTTGACAGACCAAGTCTCCTGCAGCCCGCTCGTGTTGGCAATCTTTACTTCAAAGACCACTTCTTCCAAATAATTTTTGGTGATGCTCTTGTCGCGGATGTCCCACACCAGGCGGCTTGTGTTCACATAAGCCGTCCAGGTTATCGGGTCTGCCTTATTGCCGTGCACGTCTTGCAGATTTTGCAGCGCGATGTGCAGGGTGCTGTTTTCGATATTGGCGGGCGGTTCGGTCAGCGTGATGGCTATGCGGTTGCGCGAGGCTACCGCCGTGTGACGTACCGGCTGGGGTAAGCGCGTGGGCTTCAGTTTTGGAGCATCGGCATCTGTCAGCGTGACACCTGTTAGCGTTGCCGCGATGCGGGTATCACTTACCTTGCCCTCCGGGGTTGATGTTGATGTCAAAACACCTTGGTCTTCCTCCGTAGCCTCAAACGGGAAATAGGCTTCCAACCCTGCTTCCGTGCCATTCAGTCCGTGGTTCATATCGCCTCGGATAAGCTCGGCGGAGCGCGTGCCGCGCCACAGTCTGAACTCGTCTATACCGCCGCGGAAGCTGCTGCCTAATGTGAACTTGTCGCCTGCCATGCCGTCGGCCAATGTGGTCCTCGGCAGTTGCTTGTAATTCTTCCCGTCGACATACACGAACACGCCGTTGCCATACAGCACGTTCAGCGCGAAGTGGTGCCACTTGCTATCCAAAAAGTCTGTCTGCGACACTAGGTGGGAGGTTTCCTTCACTTGCAGCGTCAGTCTGCCGTTCTCATTGAAGCCTACAGTCGTGATGTTGGTATCGGCGCCGCCTGTGAACAGCGCTACATCCGCCTGTGGTGCACCTCTGAACCAAAATTCCAGCAGGTAGCTGTCTGACGGGTTCATCACCAGCATATTAGACGGGATAGTCAGCCCGGCGGTTGAGCCGCTGAACTCGGCTACATAGTTGGGTATCTCCAGCTCGTTACCATGCTGGTCTTTCTGCGTGATAAGGGCATTTACCGTAATATGGGTAGCGTCTTCATGGCTGTAATCGGCGAACCCGCTTCGGTCGATGTCTTCGCTGAACAGCACCGAAATCTCGTCTTTCGGGGTCAGGATGCCATCCACCGGGGTTGGGCTGCCCAGCACTTGCGGTTTTGCCGTGTCCACTATGCCTCTGATGGCTGTTGAGTAGGAATCGGAAACACGCGCTACATCCGTTTCGCGCACCAAATGTGCCCGCAGCTCGTAGGTGCCGTCCGTCGGCCTCTCCCAGTCGTAAGCGATGGTGTTGCCTTCGATATTTGCCGCATAAAAGCGCGTCACCGACAAGGCACTTTGCCAACTTTGGTTCGCGGAGCGCGACTGCAGTTCGATATAGCCGAAGTTCGGCTTGTTCACATCATAATCCGTAATCAGCAACGGGAGTTTAGCATCAGCATCGGTGCCGTTGAGAACCCAGTTGTTGCCTTTCGGCGTGCTGAGGCGCACTTCGCTGTCTTCCTGCAAAAACGATGCATGCAAGATGGTGCTTGACGATGCCGAGCCGTCGCATTCCGAAGCCAGTATGAGGCGTATGTGGTGTTCGCAGCTGTCGCCTGCACCGCGCTCTATGGTCACCGTCTTCGGGACGACTGTGCCAAACGGTACCGTGAAGTTGCGACCCTCTATCAGCGGTTCGCCGTCCATCTTAACCACTGCGCCATAAGGATTGCTCGATTCATCTACGCTCAGCACAAAATAGCCCGTTTCGTGCGATTCCGATTCGTTCTGCAGCTTCAGTGTGAACACGCCTTGTCCATCCGTTGGGATGTCCGACCGGTAGGCATTATCCACTTGCAGCTCCGGCACTTCTATCTTCATCGTTGCCGGGTGGAGCGTGTACTCACCTTTTGCGTAGAACTTCGTCTTTCGCTCGCCTTCATACGGGCAGCTGGTGCGCCCGCCACGCAGGCGGAACATGTATGTTCCCGACAGCGGGTCGATGCCGTAATCTACGCTCAACTCGTCGGTGTTGCCTGTTTCTGCCAGCACAAAGCCGAATGAATAGTTGTGCGTGCGGTCGGTGGTTGAGCCGTCCGAGGAGTTGTCTGTATCGCTTCCTTCCTGGTCTAATTCCAGACCGGTGCCAATGGAACCGCGCAGAGCAACAGAATTATTAAAGTCGCTGACCATAGCAACTCCGGAAGCACCGCCGAATACGCCGCCTGAGGTATTATCCATCTCTATCGTCTGTACGTTAATACCCATGCTCGCACCTTTAAATTCTCCTACTTTTTTGTGGTCGCGGGCAGCGCTGCTCGCGCCGGCAAACACATTCAATACTTTCTCCGCTTTCGTTTCCTGTTCCTGTCCGCCGGGGGAGTCCGCTTCGCCATCGCCGTCGACGTCGTAGTTATCTTCCGTGTCCTTTCCATAAGGAGGACAATGTTCGTTGGCTCGCAGTACCACGCGCGACGGGGCTTCGGCTTCGGCAGATGCTCCGGCAAGGTATTCGGGGGCGCGTTTGCTACTGGGTTTGGGTTTGGGTTTGCGCTTGTCAGCGTCCATTACGTAGGCGTCGCTATTCGGGTCACTCGGGTCATTCGAATCACAGGGATCGGAAGTTTCGGAGTCAGAAGAGACTGGGGTGACGGGTGGCGTTTCTTCTTCTGACTTGGAGGGTTTATTTTTAATAACTTCTCTTCCAGTCCGCGTCTTCGTCGGATTTTCTTCATCGTCATCATCATCTTTATTTTCATCATCATCATCATCTTTATTTTCATCATCATCATCTTTATTTTCATCATCATCATCTTTATTTTCATCATCATCATCTTTATTTTCATCATCATCATCATCTTTATTTTCATCATCATCATCATCTTTATTTTCATCATCATCATCATCATCATCATCTTTATTTTCATCATCATCATCATCATCCTCATCTTTATCTTCTTTTGATGATGGATCCTCATCATCATCATCTTTCTTTTTTTTTGATTTTGTATCTTCATCATCTTCATCTTTATTTTCATCTTTTTTTTATGATGTCT
>BBRT01000268.1 GCA_001417715.1 Candidatus Symbiothrix dinenymphae | reverse complement strand
CTAAAATCTCTATGTCCATTATATCTCCCATATTACTATAACGGGAAAAGTGTCGGTTTAGTATTTAAAGTTCAGGATGATTCGTTTTTTTTTAGTCCGCTGTGGGGAGGTGCTGTATAGTAACCAGTAGAACAGGGGATTGCGAGTCAAGCCCGCAATGACGGTTCGGGCTGGGGCATGCCTCCCTGGGGCAACCAACAAACCTGTTAGGTCTCGAAGACCTAACAGGTTTGTTCGTGCCACCACCGGCGATGCTAATTCAGCCCCATCTTTATCAACTGCTCGGGAGTATATCCGGTGGCTGTTACAATGAGTTCTAAGTCCATCCCATTTTCTTTCATCCGCTTTGCAGTGTAAAGGATGCCATGTTGGATGCCTTGCTCTCTGCCTTGCTGGATACCTCTCTCCATGCCTTGCTGAATCCCTTTCTCCATGCCTCTCTCCATAGCATAGTCTGCTGCCAACTCAACACCATAGCACCTTTCAAAACTTTTTTCGTACGTTGTCATATCTTCTTCTGTTAATGTTTTTAAATCTGCTAATTCAAACAATTCGTCGAATATCTCGCCTTTTAGTTCTGCCGGTTGCTCCAGCAA
>BBRT01000267.1 GCA_001417715.1 Candidatus Symbiothrix dinenymphae | reverse complement strand
GAATCTCTCAAAAGGCTGGAATATCGTTTATGCTTATAACGATGCAAATGGCATGAATGCTACTACCAACCTTTCAAAAACGGGAGGCACATTGGAATGGTGGATTCGAGGTTGCGATGAATGAAAAAGTTTTCAGAATAAGCCAGTAAATGAGATTTATTCTGGAGTAAGCAGCGAATGGGCGTCTGGTTCAGACAGAGGATTGGAGCATTGCTCTAATCTCACTATCCGAGACGGAAACCTTTTCGCTTTTATCGTAAATAGATAAAAGATACACTATCGTATTTTTGTCAACCAAATAAGTTATAATCCTCGCGCCGCCGCTTTTGCCTTTATTCTTCGATTTTATAGCTAAACGAATTTTATACACATCGCTTCCAAGCGGAGTTCCCATCGTAGGATTTTCCTTCAATGAATTTACCAAGTCTTCCATATCGCTAGGCAAAGATGCATACTTTTTCGATATTCGCTTAAATTCTTTTCTAAAATGTTCTGTAATTCTAATTTCGCTAGGCATTAAACAAAGCCTCTGCAGGAAATGTTTTTAACTTATTCTTTTTTATTGCCTGCATATCTTTAAAGCCGCGTTTTAAGTT
>BBRT01000266.1 GCA_001417715.1 Candidatus Symbiothrix dinenymphae | reverse complement strand
ACCAATAGTAAAGTCAATGCAGATAGTGAAGTCACTCGTGCGGTGGCGGTTCTTGGTCAAGCAGGTGCAAATACTGATGACGCTTGAAGCTCTCGTCTCGACATTTACGGAAGTGTAGAGAAGCGCGGCGACTTTACTCGAAATAATTGTATCGCGGGCTACATCGGTTCAACAGTACCGTATATTGTTGCGGCGGGGAAATACTTTTCTACCATTAGTCAAGCCGATGCAGATAGTCAAGCCGATGCAGATGTTGCTGCCAATGGTCAAGCGAATGCTAATACTTCCGGCTCTTGTACGCCCATTACTTACACAGTCCGGTACGATGCCAATGGAGCCACCGGCGGAACTGCGCCTCCTAATGGCACAAAAGCGCACAATGTGAGTTTCACCTATGTAGGAGTCGGTTACAATCCGGGAGGCTTAACGCGAACCGGTTATGCTTTCCGAGGCTGGCATACAGCCCCCCAGGCAACAGACCCGTTGACGAGTTATACCACCAATGCGCCCACCACGCTATATGCGGTGTGGGCGCGTCTCAGCACCATCTCCTTTGAGCCTAACGGAGGCACGGGAACGATGGCATCGGTAACAAGATACAGCCACATAGCCTTACCCTGGAATAACTTTAAAGCACCGCTCAACGCACAATTTGCCGGTTGGTCACGGGGGGCAAACACCCCTGTGGAATGGAAAGACCACGATATGTTCTATTTGGTGGAAGACATAACGTTATACGCGCAGTGGGTTAGATTTGTAACAAGCGTAAGTCTCAATGAACGAAATCTCTCCCTGAACATCGACCTCTGGCGGCAACCGACAGCCGTCCTCACAGCCACGGTAGAACCGGAAGACGCCACCAACAAAGGCAAAACATGGAAAAGCAGCGACGCCAGCATAGCCACGGTAAGTACCACCGGCACAGTAACAGCCAAAAAAGCCGGCAGAGCCTTCATAACGGTAACCACCGATGATGGCAACAAAACGGCAACTTGCGAAGTGCGTGTGATAGAGAAATGGAATATTGCCAACATAGAAGCACAAACAGACGGCAAAATACTCGAAATATTCGGCACCGAAGAAATGCCGGATTGGGGCAGTTCCGTAAGTCCCGCGCCGTGGGAAAAATACGCCGCCACTATTACCACCGCAGTAGTTCAGGGCACGACCACCATAGGAGCCAATGCGTTTTACAATATGCATGCGTGCACATCCATCACGCTGCCCGACAATATCGAAAGTATTGGCACTCAAGCCTTTAAAGATTGCAGCAGTTTGCAGAGCATCACCATTCCGGCTACCGTAACAAAGATTGGCAATTCGGCTTTTAGTGGTTGCGTCGCACTGACCGCCATACACAATTACGCACCTGTGCCACAGCCCATCTTCGGCAAAAGCGTCTTTGACCCGGCCACCTACACCCGAGCACGGCTGTATGTGATAGCCGATGCAGAAGCGGCGTATAGCGGTGCCGAAGACTGGAAGCGGTTTGCTCTATCCCAAAACATTCAAAGCGGCATCAGTTTGGTTTCTTTCGACTCGCAAGCAGGCAGCTATATACCGCGGCTGAGTGTAATGACGGGAAGCAGCATCGGCACTCAGCCCGCCACCCAATCCGTTATCCCTGTTCGCACCGGCTTCCGCTTCGACGGCTGGTATCAAGATAAAGCCTATACCAAGCCTTGGAATTTGGCAGAAGATGAAGTCAAGGCCGCTATAACGCTGTATGCCAAGTGGGTGCCGGCTTTCATAGTAACATTCGATTCGAGAGGCGGCAGCTATATAGAAGAGCAGTATGTGGACAAGGGCAGTAGCATCCTGTACCTCGACCCCGCATTGGAGGGCTACTCCTTTGAAGGCTGGTTTGAAGACTACCCGTGCACCCGCCCATGGGGATACGATGACATCGTGTACGCGAACATGAAACTCTACGCCGGCTGGCAAATCGCCACAGCCATAGCCCCCATCACCGTCAATGAAGCAGAAAAGGGGCAAGCACCCTCTATAAAGGCATATCCCAACCCCACCACCGGCGAGATAAACATACTCAACGCCAACGGAGCAGAAATCAAAGTTTACAACCTGACAGGCACATTGCTATACCGCACCCACGAGAGCCGCATAGATTTATCGGCATATCCTAACGGCATCTACCTGATATGGGTAGGAAACAGAACACTGACAATAATAAAAAAATAACTCATAACTCATAACTAAAAAAAAAGCGTATGAAAAAAATAGCAAATTGTATAGCCTTCACATTGATAGCGTGCAGCACAGCGATGGCGCAGACAGCACCAACATTCGGCGGCGGTGTGGGCACGCAAGACGACCCTTATCGCATTACCTCCAACGCAAATTGGAACATTTTTGCGGCGGCTGTCAGTGGAGGACATAGTTATAAAGACACCTGTTTTGTGTTAACAAACGATTTGACGGGTATTACAACTGTCATTGGTGTGAATGAGAATGCTCCATTTATGGGTAACTTTGATGGTTGGGGACATGAAGTGAATGTGAACATAAACACTACAGACAACTATGCCGGTGTGTTTGGTTGTGTTCAGGATGCCTCCATCAAAAATTTAGGGGTAACCGGCTCTATAATCAGCACAAATGCGCCTGCAGGAGGCATTGTCGGTATGATGAAGGCAAGCATCATCGAAAATTGTTACAACATGGCTAATATTGATGCTCATCTTGAGAGTGGTGGCATTGCGGCAGCAGGTGACGGTGCTCAAATCCGGAATTGCTACAATGCAGGTAATATAAATGCTCGTATCAATAGGGCTTGTGCCGGTATAGGTGTAGGAGCCGTTTCAATTTCAAATTGTTTTGCGGCTAATGCCTCGATGACGCGTGGTGATGGGGACCTTAAACCGTTTCGAGTAGCCACCGGCGACGCTACCATAATAAATTGTTATGCTAACCAAAACATGACTCTTTTGGGTTCGACAGCAACTACGGATATAGGTGCGAACCGGGAAAATGGAGAAAATGCGACACTTGCTAATTTTAAATTGCAAACATGGATTGAAGCGAATTTGTCTTGGAATTTCTCTACCGTTTGGGCGATGCCCGCTGATGTCAACGGTACCACTACGGGGTTTCCGGTGCTCAGAAAAACCAACATCACCTACGCTATCAGGTACAATGCCAATGCCAATGGAGCATCTGTGGGAGGAGCTGTTCCCGGTGATACCACAAAAACGCACGATGTGGATTACACCGCCGTAGGAGCCGGTTACAATCCAAGAAATTTAACGAGAGCCAATTACACTTTCAATGGTTGGAATACAACCACCACTGCCACTGCTCCGTTGGACAAATATACCATCAATGCAGACGCCACGCTATATGCGGTGTGGGTGCCCAACTCTACCCCACCACCACCACCACCATCACCCACCTACACTATCAAGTACAATGCCAATGGAGCCACCGGAGGAACTATTTCCGGTGATAGCACAAAAGTGCACAATGTCACCTACACCGCCGTAGGAGCCGGTTACAATCCGGGTGGTTTAACGCGAACCAATCACTTTTTTAAAGGATGGCATCCGGACCCCACTGCCACTGTTCCGTTGACAAGTTATACCACCAATGCAGACACCACGCTATATGCGGTGTGGGCGCGTCTCTACATCATCACTTTTGAGCCTAACGGAGGCGCAGGAACGATGGAGCGGGTAACAAGCCAAAGCAACAATATAAATATAGACTTACCCGAGAATACCTTTAAAGCTCCGTTAAACACACAATTTGTCGGTTGGTCACAGGGGCTAAACACGCCTGTGGAATGGGAAGACCACGGTAAGTTCTATTTGGTATCCGACATAACGTTATACGCGCAGTGGACTAAATTGGTAACAAGCGTGAGTCTCAATGAAAGAAATCTCACCCTGAGCATCGGCTCCGGGTCGCAACTGACAGCCACCCTCATAGCCACGATAGAACCCGGGAACGCCACCAACAAGGGCATAACATGGACAAGCAGCGACCCAAGCATAGCCACAGTAACTGCCACCGGCATAGTAACGGCAAAAAAAGTAGGTAGCACCCTCATAACGGTAACCACCGATGATGGTAACAAAACGGCGACTTGCGAAGTGCGTGTGATGGAGAAATGGACTATTGTCAACATAGATGCCGAAACAGACGGTAAAATACTTGAGATATTCGGCACCGGTGAAATGCCGGATTGGGGCGATGCCGCAAATCTCGCGCCATGGGGAAAGTGTGCCGCCACTATTACCACCGCAATAGTGCATCCGGGCGTGACCACCATAGGCACTAATGCGTTTTACGGTCTGTATGAGTGCACATCCATCACACTGCCCGATAATATCGTAAGTATTGGCACTCAAGCCTTTAAAGATTGCCGCAGCTTGCAGAGCATCACCATTCCGGCTACCGTAACAGAGATTGGCAAATCGGCTTTTAGTAATTGCACCGAACTGACCGCCATACACAATTACGCCCCCACGCCACAGCCCATTTTCGGCAAAAACGTCTTTGCCCCAACTACTTACAACCGAGCATGGCTGTATGTGACGACCGGAGCAGAAATATTGTATGGCGGAGCCGAAGGCTGGAAGCTGTTTGCTCAACACATTCAAAACGGCATCAGTTTAGTCACGTTCGATTCGCAAGGCGGCAGCTATGTACCGCGTCTGAGTGTAATGACGGGAAGCAGCATCGTCACCCTGCCCGCCGCCCCCACTCGCTCCGGCTACCGCTTCGCCGGCTGGTATCAAGATAAAGCCTGCACCAAGTATTGGAGTTTTGCAGACGATGAAGTCAAGGCAGACATGACGCTGTATGCCAAGTGGGTAGCGGCTTTCATAGTCACATTCGATTCAAGAGGCGGCAGCTACATCGAAGAGCAGTATGTGGACAAAGGCAACAGCATCCAATACCGCGACCCCGCGCTCGAAGGCTACTCCTTTGGAGGCTGGTTCGAAGACTACCCGTGCACCCGCCCATGGGGCTACGACGACATCGTGAACAAAGACATGAAGCTCTACGCAGGCTGGCAACTCGCCACAGCCATACCCCCCATCACCGTCAACGACGCAGAAAAAGGGCAAACCCCGCCTGTGCAGGCATATCCCAACCCCACCACAGGCGAGGTAAACATCCTAAACGCCAAAGGTGCAGAAATAAAAATCTACAACCTGACCGGCACATTGCTATATAGCACCCACGCAAGCCGCATAAATTTATCAACATACCCCAAAGGCACCTACCTGCTACAGGTAGGACCCCAAACACTAACAATAATAAAAAAATAACTCATAACTCATAACTCATAACTCAACCCGCAATCATATTGTTGTTAATCACCGTTCAACGCCGTCACCGGATTAGCATTCGCGGCGATGCGGCTTTGCCAATACACAGAAATGAACGCCACCAAAAAGCAGAACAGTCCGGCGGCAATGAATATCCACGGACTAAGACTGATTCGATAGGCATAATCGTCTAACCATTGCCGTATAATGTACCAAATAATGGGCACTGCTATCACAAACGCAATCAGGACGTAGGTCAAGAAGACCTGTACCAATTCGGATAATACTTTGAAAT
This sequence comes from Candidatus Symbiothrix dinenymphae, assembly GCA_001417715.1. Lineage (GTDB taxonomy): Bacteria > Bacteroidota > Bacteroidia > Bacteroidales > Azobacteroidaceae > Azobacteroides > Azobacteroides dinenymphae. Next base: position 13,306 of record BBRT01000266.1, on the reverse strand, counting down.
TTTCCGCACCGTGTACTTTGCGGATGGCAATTTCTTTGGTGCGCTGCCTCACGAAATAGGTGGACATGGCAATCAATCCCAGCAGGGAAATCAGAATGGCTATTATCGTGAAAATGATGACGATAGTAGAAATTCTTTTTTGCGGCGCAAAGGATTCTTCCACTTGTTGGTCGATAAATTTCCCGTTAAAATCTAATTCTGTAATCCGTTCGTACACTGCTTTTACTTGATTGTATGCAGCCATGGGGTCGCCCTGTACTTCAACTAATATATTCCACGGATTATCCGCATTTTCGCCTTCAAATGTGCTGTAACCAAACTGGACGGGCGACAAACTGTGCGTGATATTGCCTAATTGTATATCTTTAATAATGCCTGCAATGGGAATTTCACTGCCACCTTCAAATTTCACTGCCGGAGCATCTTCGGACAGTTCGGTTTCCTTTAAAGCCTGCTGGCTGAGGTAACGGCTATTTGCCACGCTCGAATGATTTTCCTGCAGTATTTGCAAGCCAAGCATATCAAAATAGGCACTGTCACCCATTAAAACATGACTGGATACACTTTTACCATTCGATAATGGCGATATCTCATAATTGGCTCCATTGAAAGGTGTGCCTGCCCCGAGTGCCACTTGTTTCACGGAAGCCAATTGTTTGGTTTCGTTCACAAAAGTGGATAGTTGTTCTTTGCTGTCGAAATTCCAAGTCCGTATATCCACTATATTAACGGTGTTATATCCCAGCGGCGCGTGAATCAGATGTTGGGTTTGTGCCGTCATGGTGATGGATGCCACCAGCAGCATTACCGTGATAATATTTTGGAAAATGATAAAAAAGCGACTGAACACCATTTTGTTTCTACGACCGAAACTTCCTTTGGTAATTTCTATCGGTTGGACGTTGGAAATAATCATCGCCGGCAACCAGCCCGAAATCACGCCTAAAACAACGATACTTCCCAGCGAAATCATAATTCCGGAAGGAGTGATTGCATCGGCAATATATAATTTTGTTTCAAGAAGTGTATTCGCATAAGGCACACAAGGCACCACCAGCAACAACGCCAGCAGAAAAGCAATCAAACATAAAAGCGTTGATTCCAATATCAGACGGGCAAACACTTCCCGTTGTGAAGAGCCTAACAACCGGCGAGCAGCCATTTCTTTGGCTCTGAATCCGGCTTGCGCCACTGTCAGGTTGATGTAATTGATAACAGCAAACATCAGTATCAACAGTCCGACCGACATCAGTATCATCACAAATTTCCAGTCGCCATGCTGTAACTGACTCCCTCTTATGTCTGAAAAATAAATTTCTTTCAGTGGGGTAAACGTTACAGCAGAGTGTATCTCTACATAATATATCCAATAGATTTCCTTGAACCAGGCGAGCATGTCGCCTGCTTTTGCCTGTATATTTGCCCCTTCTTTTTCCATCAGAAAAATATAGGCATTGCCCGCATTTTCAAAATACTCGCTATCCATACTCGAATTGAAATATTTGATATTGTCAATTCGCAGCACTATATCACAATAGGGAATAGTAGAATTTTTAATGTCGTCCATGATACCATTAACCGTAACGGTCATGCTGTCGTTCACGGCAATCATTTGTCCTATCGGGTCTGTATTTCCAAAAGCCTTACGGGCAAAAGTCCGGGATATAACCGCATAATTCTTGGCAGACATGACTTGGTCGGAATTTGCCTCATAGAGTTTGAAACGGAAAAAGTTGAAAAAACCGGCATCGGCAAACAGGAGTTGAACGTTCAGTTTAGCATCCGCTATCGAGACCGTAGAGTTACTGAAGAAAGGTATTACCGGACAAACCTTTTCTATTTCCGGATACCGTTCCTGAATACGGTCGGCTATCCGGTAAGCATTTTCCAAATCTTTTTGATTGCCCAAGACATAAATGCGGTCGCCCTTTTCGTGAAACTTATCGGTCGATAATTCCTGCACGGTATAAACCGCAATCAGAATCACGAACATCAGCGAAACGGCTAAGCCGAACAGGTCGATAAACGTATATGTCTTGTTTTTCCCCAGAAACTTGAAAAAAGTGCTGAGATTGAATAAATTGTTCATAATTGTTGCTGTTTAGTGATTACATTTTGCTTTCTACTTCCGTCACAATTTCTCCGTCGAATAAACTAATGATGCGATGGGAAAACGCCGCATCGTGTTGGGAGTGCGTTACCATCACGATGGTGGTGCCTTCTTTGTTCAGCTCCGTCAGCAAATTCATCACGTCCTTTCCGTTCTTGGAGTCGAGATTACCGGTCGGCTCATCGGCGAGAATCAGTTTGGGATTGGCGACCACGGCGCGGGCGATGGCGACCCGCTGTTGCTGACCGCCCGAAAGTTGATTCGGGAAATGTTGGGCGCGATGGCTGATATTCATCCGGTGCAAGGCTTCTTCCACGCGCTTTTTGCGTTCTGCTTTGCTTACTTTCAGGTAGACCAACGGCAATTCCACGTTTTCAAAGACATTCATTTCCTCAATCAGGTTGAAACTTTGGAACACGAAACCGATGTTTCCCTTACGGGTTTGCGTGCGCTCCTTTTCTTTCAGATGCCCGACCTCATTTCCGGCAAGATAATACTTTCCGGAGGTTGGATTGTCCAACAAACCGAGTATGTTCAACAGGGTGGATTTGCCACAGCCCGAAGGTCCCATAATGGCGATAAATTCGCCGTCTTTCACTGCCAACGATACGTTGTTCAACGCTACTGTTTCCACTTCTTCCGTGCGGAATACTTTCTTTAAATTTTCAATTTTTAACATGACTTTTATTTTTTAATTAATTTTATTTACTCTTAATAGCGATTTTTCGCAGTTACTAATTGAACTTACCCAAAGAACGCCTTATTTTTAGTTAGGAATTATCGATTCCTAACTTCCTAATTCATTTCAAAATTAACTCTTCGGCATCGCCGTAATTATCATAACTCGAAGTAATCACTTTGTCGCCCGGCTCCAGACCTTCCAGCACTTCGTAATGCAGCGGATTTTGCCGCCCGATGCGGATGTTGCGGCGAACGGCTTTTTTGCCGTCCGGGGTTACTGCAAATATCCATTGTCCGCCGGTGCTTTGATAAAATGCGCCGCGTGGAATCAGCACTGCCTCCACCGGTTGTCCCAATTGCAGATGGATGTAATAGGTTTGTCCGGCGCGAATGTTGTCGGGGCGTTCGCCTTCAAATGTGAAATCGGTCTTGAATTGTTTTGTGCGCACTTCGGGATATACTTTGCGGACGGTGAGGTTGTACGTTCTATCCTGGCGCTCGAAGGTTGCCGCCAAGCCGTTTTTCACGCGGTCGATGTAATGCTCGTCAATCAGGGCTTCAATCTTGTAGTCAGACAGCACGCTGATTTGACCGATACGGCTGCCGCTCCCTACCGATTGCCCGATTTCGACGTCCAGCAATCCCAACTGCCCGTCCACCGGCGATTTCACATCCAGATTATCGACCCGTTGACGCACCAAAATCAGATTTCGGCGGATATTGTTCAAACTTTCTTCCATCTGCTCCACCTGTATGCCGCGGAAAATGGAATCCTGCTTTTGGCGTTCGATTACCAATGCCGAGCCTTTCACGGCAAATTCATAATCCTCTTTCGCCTGCAAATATTCTTCCCGAGAAATCAGTTTCTCGTTATACAAATTCGTGTATTGCGCATATTTCCGCTTTTTGCGTTCAATATCCAAATCCAATTGCAGTTTTTCCTTGCGAAGATTGAGGCGTTCCTGCTCCATCGTAACTTGCGTGTTGCGCAAAAAGTTCTGTTTTTCAGCCAATTGCGCCTCGCTGTCGAGGATATTCAAACTCAACATCGGATTAGTCAAGCGCACAATGACTTCGCCGCGATGCACCATCGAACCTTCTTCCACCACTTTCTCGGCAACCATTCCGCCCTCAACCGCGCTCAACTGAATGGTGTTAATCGGCTGCACCTGCCCGTTGACGCGAATGTAATCGTTAAATTCGCCCTTAGCAGCGTCCTGCACCATCACTTTGCTTTTCTCTACATTGAATTTGGAACTGTGATTGCCAAAAATCAACCACACCAATGCAATCACCAAAACAACTCCGCCAATGACGTATGGCAGGTGTTTTTTCTGTAAACCTTTTTTCTTTTCTAATAATATGTCCATAATAATTTATTTTTTAGTCTGTCATTGCGGGCTTGACCCGCAATCCCATGAGTACCGTTAAGCAGGGGATTGCGGGTCAAGCCCGCAATGACAGATTACAGTTCTCCTTTATAATATTGTAATAATTTGTGTTTCAACTGATAACTTAAATTCGTGTGCAGTTCTTCGATGCGCGACTGCAACAGGCGATTAGAACTTGTGGACAGGACGATGGCATCTATCAAACCCTCTTCGTATTTCCGTTGGTTCATTCGATGTGCACTAACCATCGCCGTGGTACGTTTCTGCGCGTGAGCATATTCGTCCGACAAACCGTTGACATCGACCACCGCTTGTTCGATTTCTCGATACACTTGGCGGAGTGTTGCTTCATGCTCACTTTTGGCAATCACCAATCGCTGTTTGCTTCTTTTCATTTCCGATGACCGGGAAAAGCCGTCGAAAAGCGGGATAGACAACGACAGTCCCACATAACTTCCTTCGCGGGCTTTCAACTGTTCCGAAAACGACAGATAAGTGCCCCTGTCCATCAACCGCGAAAATCCGGTAGAAATTCCTGCGCTCGCCGACAACGTTGGAAACAACCGTCCACGTGCAATTTTGTATTGTATCTCGTTGATAGACAATGATTTATCGGTAGACAATACTTTGGGCAAAGTCGATAATGCCTGTTGAAAAACGTCAAAAGCACTTTCCGATTCTTTGCTTGCCAACACCGTTTTATCATAATCGGCGATGCGCAAATCTTCCTCTACCGCCCAATTCATTTTTTCTTTTAACTTGATGATTTCCAAATTGTAAAGATTGGTCTGTTTGGTCAATAAAAAACGGTCTTCCGCTTCCTTGGCTTGAATTTCAGTCAAATCGGGAATGGATTTGATGCCCAATTCTTCCATCCGTTGAAATTTTTTCAGATTACCGACACTTTCTTCCAATTGCTGCTGCGCCAATCCCACAGTTCCCTTATAATACAGCACATTGAAACAGATTTCCATTACCTCGAAAGCAATTTTGTCTTTGAGTTCCTGCAAGTCTTCGTTGCCTTTCAGACGGTTGATTTGCGCTATTTTTGCCCGATACACTTTCGAAAAACCGTCAAACAAAGTCATAGAAGCATAAATTTCGTAGGCATTGCTGAAAGTATTATCACTGACGTAGGCATTCGTTTCTTCATCCGTATGACGACCAAAACTCATCCGCACATTTGTCCCTGCACCCACGGAAGGCAAAAATCCGCCAATCGCCTCCAACCGATCGAGTTTATAAATGGCATTCTGCGCCTCCTGCCGAGTCCGCTGCGGATTGTGCACGATAGCATATTGGATACATTCGTCCAAAGTGAGCACTTTTTCCTGCGCAACAACCATTTGCGAAAAAAAGACTGCCAATATCATCCAATTATATTTCATTTTGCACTTAATTTTGTTGTTTTACTTAATTGAATACTAAATTCGTGCCAAAGTAATAAACCATTGATATTCGGATGATTATAAAAACGCAAGGTTGAAAGAGTGTAAAGTTATTTTACACCTATTGGTAAATTATTTTACAGAAAAATAAATCACAGGACGAACTTAATCTAAAAAAACATTCTTGCGTGCCGGAGTGAGGTCGATGGTTGAAATCACCGGACGAAACGAAAATGGTGCTGTTTTTTCGGCTCTGAGATTATTATTTTCCGGCGACTGTTCGGCACGTACTCCGATGTGATTGAGAGCCATTCGTAACATTACTTCTTCAGTATCGCCTAAAGGTAGAAACAGTGGAAGTTCTTGATATTCAGCTACTTTTACGTCAGGTAAAAAACCATTGCCATAGTCAGATGAGTTGTCTGCATTCATAAGTTTAACAACTATGGGCTGCATACCCCACGTATTGTTTTTTTGCTTTTGGGGGTCTTTCTCATAAAGCGTGACTGAGCCTACATTTTTGCCGACGGTAGTCGTTCCAATGAGAACGACATTCATATAGGGTTGTAATCCGTTGATTACCAATTCGCTTGCCGATGCCGTTCTATTGGAAGTGAGGACATAGATGCGATTAAGCCCTGTCAGTTTATTAATGGCGAAACGTTCCAAAACAGTCCCTTTCATATCGTATTTTTCTATTTGGTCTTGAAAAAATGTTTTGTTATAATCCGCACCTGCTTCCTCCCGCAAATAACTGTCAAGGAGAGAATTATATTCTTCCTTTCCAAACAAGTCGGAAGATGTCTGATTAGCAATCATGCTGGCAAGTGCGACCGAAGTGGACATCGCACCACCACTGTTGTAGCGCAAATCAAGAATCAATTCGTCAATGCTTTGTTCTTGAAATTTACCAAAAACCTGATTCAATTCTTTTACATAAGTGAGGCTGTTGTTGCCGTTATCCTGGGCGAAAAAATTGTATATCAAATAACCGATTTTTTTGTTGCTTATTTCGTAAACAGTATCCAACAAAATCGGATTTTCTTCGTATTTAACGACTGAGAGGGATACTTCTCTGACGGTATTTTGCTCAATAATTCCCAAGGTATGATTGGCAGAAAGTGCATTAAGCAAATCATCATTGTTCGTTGACAGTTGAGCACCGTTGATAGTGCGGAAAAAATCGCCTCGTTTCAATCCGGCTTGCGATGCGGGAGAATTGGGCTTTACATAGTTAATCAGCCCGACTAACGAGTTGTCGTCCGATCGTCCCAAAGTGAAATCATACCCCGCCTCCAGTTGTACGCCCGAAAGCGACTCTAATAATTCAATGAAATTTTCTTGAATCCACGAAAAACGGTCGCTCTCTTTGTAACGCAAGGACTCAAAATATTTTCCCGGCTCAAGGTTTTTATCTGTTTCTACCGGCAGATTGTCGTTCCACAAATACCACATTTCCATGTTCTCCAATATCCAGTCGTTGACATTCTGATTTTGGCGAATTTCTTCACCTATGGGGTCTTTTTCTTCACCTATGGAATCATGTTCTTCGCACGATGAAAAGAGCGTTAACGAACCGAGCACAACAAGTGCTAAACTAATTTTTCTTGAAATAAAATAGTGCATAATAATAGTTTTTATTAAAATGATTTTTCAGATGGCAAAGGTACAACAAATTCGGTAAATTGCAAAAATTTTAAAAATTTATTTTCCAGTAAAGAAAAATTGAGTATATTTGCACTTTAAATAAAACATAATTAATTATGCCCGAAAAACAAAACATAGAATACAAGCAAAGTTGGCACGACGACTACCTCAAATGGGTATGCGGTTTTGCTAATGCGCAAGGCGGACGAATTTATATCGGCAAAGACGATGTAGGAAAAGTCGTTGGTGTGTACGATTACAAACACCTGATGGACGAGATTCCCAACAAAATCAAAAACAATATGGGAATTACCGCCGAAGTCAATCTTTTACAGGAAGACGACAAACATTTTATTCAAATTATCGTACAGCCCTATTCCGTGCCGATTTCTTTGCGCGGCAGGTATTACTACCGTAGCGGAAGCGTGAAACAGGAATTGACAGGGGCGGCTCTAAACGAATTTTTGCTCAAACGTGCAGGTCACACTTGGGACGATGTGATTGAAGAAGATGCTTCGTTTGATGATATTGATGAGGCAACCATAAAAAAATATTTGCGGAAAGCAGAAGAAGCCGGACGTTTGCCCGATATTGACGGACTTTCCACGCCCGAACTGTTGGAGAAACTGCGTTTATCGAAAAACGGCAAACTCAAACGAGCGGCAATCGTATTGTTCGGCAAAGACCCCGGACGGTTTTATCCGAATACCTTCGTGAAAATAGGCAAATTTGAAGACGACGGTTTCACCATTCGTTTTCAGGAGATGGAAGACGGAAATATTATTCAGGTGTTAGACAGGGTTTTGCGCACAATCGACCACAAGTTTTTGATTCGCAATATCTCGTTTGAAGGAATGAATCGCGTTGAAACACTCGAATACCCTGTGCCTGCATTACGTGAAATGTTGCTTAACGCGCTCATTCACAGAAACTATATGGGAGCACCCACTCAAATCCGAATATATGACAACAAACTTACGGCTTGGAATCACGGCACATTGCCTGACGGCATAACGCTCGACAAACTGACGCAATCACATTCCTCTTATCCGAGAAATCCGATACTTGCAGGAGCGTGTTTTCTTGGCGGTTACATTGATTCGTGGGGCAGCGGTATTCAAAAAATCGTTGATGCTTGCAAATTGGCAGGACTGCCAACACCTATATTGGAAGAAGATGGCGGCGGATTTATCGTAAGGCTGTTCAAAGACCGTTTTTCGGAAGAAGAATTGCAAAATTTGGGATTGAACGAACGACAAATAAAAGCGATTTTGTATGTAAAAGAAAAGGGGAAAATCACTAATAGCGAATATCAGGAAATAAATGAAGTAATAGCAAAAACAGCATTTAGAGACTTAGACGAATTGGTGCAACTGAGCGTATTAGTAAGAATAGGGGATAATAAATCGGCCTATTATAAAGTGAGCGATGTCCGATAAATGTCCGATATGTCCGATAAATGTCCGATATGTCCGATCAATGTCCGATATGTATATATTACTGATTTCCGAATTATTTCCGAATTAAACAACACAATTAAATTAAAAAATGGCGGGTAAATGGCAGATATGGCGGGTAAATGGCGGATAAAATGTCCGATATACTTGATATATAAATATAGAATATGAAAAAAGGCAGCATCCTGATTGTTGACGACAACAAAAATGTATTGACGGCATTGCGCATCCTGCTCGAAAATTATTTCGAGCGCGTGACGCTCTTGACTTCGCCCAACCAACTCCACACGCTTGTGAGGGAGGTTTCGCCCGATATTGTCCTCTTGGATATGAATTTTTCATCCGGGATTAATACGGGAAATGAAGGTTTGTACTGGCTTTCGGAAATTAAGAAATTGGATGCCGACTTGCCGGTTGTGTTGTTCACGGCTTATGCCGATATTGATTTGGCAGTCAAGGCATTAAAGCAAGGCGCGAGTGATTTTGTGGTCAAGCCTTGGGACAATGCCAAACTGATTGCTACCCTGCAAGCGGCTTATTCCTTGCGGGAATCGCGCAAAGAAGTGAAGCAACTGCGTGAAAAACAGGGTGTTATCAATTTAGAATTGAATAAGGAACAGGAGATTTGCTGGGGCGTTTCCGAATCTATGCAGGAATTGCACCGGTTGATAGAAAAGGTTGCCAAAACGGATGCTAACATCCTGATTACCGGCGAAAACGGTACAGGGAAGGAAGTGATTGCCCGCGAAATTCAGCGGCTTTCTTCGCGCAACAAGGAGGTGCTGATAACCGTCGATATGGGTGCTATCACGGAATCGCTGTTTGAAAGCGAACTGTTTGGACACGTCAAAGGCTCTTTCACGGATGCCAAAACCGACCGGATTGGTAAATTTGAGGCTGCCAATCGCGGTACGTTGTTTCTCGATGAAATCGGCAATTTGTCTTATCCTTTGCAGGCTAAACTGCTGAATGCCTTGCAGTCGCGACAAATTATCCGCGTAGGCGACAACAAACCCATTCCGGTGGATATTCGCTTGATCAGTGCCACCAACCGCCGGTTGCAGGAATCGGTGCAAAAAGGCGAATTTCGGGAAGATTTGCTCTATCGCATCAACACCATTCAGATAGAAGTGCCACCGTTGCGGCAGCGAGTGGAAGATATTCCGCTGTTAGCCGAGTTCTTTTTGAAAAAATACGCGCGAAAATACAAGAAAGAAAACTTGCAACTATCCGTCGATGCCATCGCAAAACTACAAGCCTGTCGCTGGTCGGGCAACGTCCGCGAATTGCAACACACCTTAGAAAAGGCGGTTATTCTGTCGGAAAACACTGTTTTGCAGCCGGCTGATTTTTACCTGCAAAAATCAAATTCTGCCGACCTTGGGTTCGATAATCTGACTTTGGAGGATGCGGAAAAAATCCTCATTCAAAATTCCTTGAAACGCAACAAAGACAATCTGTCTGCCGTAGCCGCGGAATTGGGCATCACGCGACCCACATTATACAGTAAAATGAAAAAATACAATGTTTAAATCCATACAATACAAACTCTATATTTATACGGTATTGCTGGTCGTGGCAGTGTCGGGGACGACTTTTGCCTTTTTTGCCAGCACCTATATCTATGTCGTGACGGGCGTAATCCTGATTTTGATTTGCCTGTCTGCTTTGAGCAAATGTTACCAACGTTACAATCGAAATATCCTGTTTTTGCTCAATGCGTTGGATAACGGCGATTATTCCTTTCATTTTGCGGAAACCAAACTGTCCACTCGCGAAAAAGAGATGAACATGATGATGAATCGCATCAAGGAAATTTTGGCGAATGCCCGCAAGGAAGTGATTGAAAATGAGCATTTTCTGAGTTTAATTCTTGAATGTGTTTCCACCGGAATTATTATTGTCGACGACCGGGGCATCGTCCAAAAAGTCAATCAATCGGCTTTGGATATGTTCGGATTCCCGATTTTTTCGCATATCAATCAGTTGCAAGCCGTGAACGAAACTTATCCGGCATTGTTTCACGGTTTGAAAGCAGGCGACAGTATTCAGATTGCCTTGCCGACCGAAAGGGAAGAATTGTCCATCAGTTTGCAGGTTTCCCAAATCCACCTCAAACGGGGAATGATGCGCATTCTCACACTAAACAATATAGGTAACGAATTGGAAATGAAAGAGATGGAGTCGTGGATTCGCCTCATCCGCGTGATGACTCACGAGATTATGAATTCCATTGCGCCAATCACTTCGCTGAGCGAAACGATGCAATTTTTATATCAGACGGAAGATAACGTGCAAGCCTTGAAACAGAACACATTAGAAACATTTGAAACCATCAACACCACAGCATCCGGCTTGTTGTCGTTTGTCGATTCGTATCGAAAATTCACGGCAATACCCAAACCGGAAAAGCGCGATTTCAACCTGAATGCCTTGGTGGACAAAGTAATCAAACTTCACGAGCCACTTCTGCGAGAAAAAGACATTGAATTAAGCAACCTGTTGCCCGAAACGATTTCTATTAATGCCGATGAAAATCTAATTGCCCAAGTATTGATTAATTTACTGAAAAATGCCATTGAAGCCGTAGAATCCGACAATCACGGGAAAATTATCCTCACCGTTGGCAAACAGACACCGGATAGAATCAGCCTCAACATTGCCAATTCCGGTCAGCCCATTCCGCCGGAAGTGTTGCCGCATATCTTTATTCCGTTTTTTACGACCAAATCGTCAGGGTCGGGCATCGGGCTTAGCGTTTCAAGATATATTATGCGTTTGCACGGCGGGAAACTGCAATATGCGCATTCAAAAGATGGGATGACCGTTTTTAGTATGGTCTTTTCGGCATGCCGGAAATCCACCATAGTTTGAGATTGAAAAAATTATATTAACTTTGCGCCCTGCTTTTTAAACTTATATTAAGGTTATGAATCTTTTAGAAAAGAAATTGTCGGTAAGTCCCGCTTGCAAAGCGGCTCAGCAAGCACGGGATAAGGGGATTTATCCCTATTTTCGCGCAATCGAGAGCGACCAGGATACAGAAGTGACCATCAGCGGCAAACGGGTGTTGATGTTTGGTTCTAACGCCTATCTGGGCTTGACCAATCACCCCAAAGTGAAAGAGGCGGCTCTGGAGGCAGTCAAAAAATACGGCACCGGCATGGCTGGGAGCCGCTTTCTCAACGGCACGCTCGACATTCATGTGGCGTTGGAAAAGAAAATCGCCGATTTTTTGGGCAAAGAGGATGCCATCATGTATTCCACCGGTTTTCAGGTGAATTTGGGAGTGGTTTCGGTGCTCACAGGTCGCGAAGACTATATTTTGTGGGACGAATTAGACCATGCTTCCATCATCGAGGGGCATCGGCTGTCGTATTCACAAAAGTTGAAATACAGGCACAACGATATGGATTCGCTGGAAAAACAGCTCCAAAAATGCGAACCCGACAAGGTGAAACTCATCGTCACAGACACTGTTTTCAGCATGGAGGGCGACATCGCCAACCTGCCCGAAATCGTGCGCCTGGCACGAAAATACAACGCCTGCATCATGGTAGACGAAGCGCACGGCATAGGCGTTTTGGGTCGTCAAGGGCGCGGAGCCTGCGACAGTTTGGGCGTGTTGCCCGAAATAGACTTGGTGATGGGCACGTTCAGCAAGTCGCTGGCTTCGATTGGCGGGTTTATCGCCAGTTCCAAGCCAATCATCGAGTTTTTGCGCTACACCTCGCGCCCCTACATTTTCAGTGCCAGCAACACACCGGCGGCAACAGCAGCAGCCAACGCCGCATTCGACATCATGGTGAGCGAACCCGAACGCCGCGAGCATCTGTGGAAATTAACGCACTACGCCCTCAACCGCTTCCGCGCCATCGGTTGCGAAATCGGGCGCACCTCCACGCCCATCATCCCGCTATTTATCCGCAACAACGAAAAAACGTTCGCCATCACAAAAGAATTGTTCGACCGGGGCATATTCGTCAATCCGGTAGTGTCGCCGGCAGTAGCCCCCGCCGACACGCTCATCCGCTTCTCGCTAATGGCAACACACACATTTGCGCAGCTGGATTTTGCGCTGGATACGATAGAGAAAGTGCTAAGAAAAGCAGGGGTTTTGAATGGTGAAACATAAATGATACAGCTATGAACATCTCATATAATTGGTTAAAAGAGTATTTGAAATTCGACTGGACTCCGGCGCAGTTGTCGGATGCCCTCACGTCGATTGGCTTGGAAACGGGCGGCATTGAGGAAGTGGAAACCATCAAAGGCGGGCTTAAAGGCTTGGTCATCGGGCATGTACTGACCTGCATCGACCATCCCAACTCCGACCATCTGCACGTTACAACGGTGGATTTGGGCTCGGGCGAGCCTCAACAAATCGTCTGCGGCGCACCCAATGTGGCGGCAGGACAAAAAGTGGTGGTCGCCACCATCGGCACCACGCTTTACTCCGGCAACGAGTCGTTCACCATCAAAAAATCGAAAATTCGCGGCGAAGAATCCAACGGCATGATTTGCGCCGAAGACGAAATTGGCATTGGAGCATCGCACGAGGGCATTATCGTGCTCCCCGAAGATGCCGAAGCAGGCACACCCGCCGCCGAATATTACAAGGTGGAAAGCGAC
>BBRT01000265.1 GCA_001417715.1 Candidatus Symbiothrix dinenymphae | reverse complement strand
CCGCCGCCGATGAGCAAAAACTGCCCGCCTGTCTGAGGCAAAAGACTGCCATTGCCAGCGTCATTGCCATTGTCATTGCGGGCTTGACCCGCAATCCCCTGCTTAGCATTGCGATGGTGTGTAACACTGTTATGTTGCTCAACATTCGGATCCTTTGCAGGGGATGCCGGAGCACGCCCGCAATGACAATTCCGCTCCGGCAGCGTAAAGCCATTCCCCAGCGGATAAATAATGTTCAGCGACTCCCCTACCCTCATTTTGCTCAGTTTGCGCGTACCCTCGCCCACCATTTGCACCAACAGCCACAATTCATGCCGAGCATAATCCACAAAATGAATTGAAATCGGGCGGCGGAGGAATGTATTGGGCGCATTGGGCACGCGAATTTGAACAAATTGTCCGGGGCGTATTTTCGGCAGTTCGTTTTCTAAATGCACTTTCAGCAGGCAAAAATCGGCTGAAAGTTGGCTGTTTTCGCTTACTGTCCAATCTGCTATCTGTTTCATATTTTGCATCGTTTTTAGAGTTTAGTTTTTTGTATTATTTTCTCATGACAGCCTTTGTCGAGATCTACACATATTCTAACTGCACATTTTCCAA
>BBRT01000264.1 GCA_001417715.1 Candidatus Symbiothrix dinenymphae | reverse complement strand
GCCCTGAAAAAAGAAACCGGATACCTCGAAGCACTGGACCGCCTGTGGGACGATGTAGTGCTGCGCAATATGTACCTAACGGGCGGCATCGGCTCTTCGCGCCACAACGAAGGTTTTACGGAAGATTACGACCTGCCCAACTACGACGCTTATTGCGAAACCTGCGCCTCTGTGGGGATGGTGTACTGGAATTGGCGAATGAACCGCTTATCGGGCGATTCCAAATATGCCGATGTATTGGGTATTGGTATTGGCTAAATCTTTTTTTCAGGTGCTATTTTTAGCAGACGGTGTTTTGTCCCGCAGGGACAGCACTTTATTAACCGTAGACTTCAGTCTACGGTATAAAAATGCTAAGATTCCATTAGTCCCGCATGGGACGGCACTTTATTAACCGTAGACTTTAGTCTACGGTATAAAAGATGCTAAGATTCCATTAGTCCCGCATGGGACGGCACTTGAGATAGGTGCAATTTTGCAGAATAACCATGTGTCGTCACATGCGGGACTTGGGGGCGGCGGGGGCTCCGTCACTCCCGTAGACTGAAGTCTACGGTTAATAAAGTGCTGTCCCTGCGGGACAAAACACCGTCTGCTAAAAATAGCA
>BBRT01000263.1 GCA_001417715.1 Candidatus Symbiothrix dinenymphae | reverse complement strand
GGAGGCAGCATTCCCCGAGCCGGCGACATCAAATACAAGGACGTCAACGGTGATGGCGTGGTAAATCAGAACGACCAAATCCCCATGGGCTTTCCCACAACGCCCGAAATACAGTACGGATTTGGACTGTCCTCCGGTTTTAAGAAAGTGGACGTGTCTTTCTTCTTCCAGGGGAGTGCAAGGGTTTCGTTCTTTATCGACCCCAAGGGAAATTATGACAGTGATGGCAATGGCAGCCTTGATGCACACGGCATAGCACCCTTTGTAAGTAGGCGCAATGCTTTGGCAATAGTGGCGCGCGGCTCGTGGAGCGAAACAAATCCGGACGTGCATGCCTTCTGGCCTCGTTTATCCACTGAGGAGATAGCGAACAATACACAGCCATCGTCGTGGTGGTTGCGCGATGCCTCCTTCCTGAGGCTCAAGACTGTTGAAGCGGGATACAATTTCGACAACATCAAGAGAATAGGACTGGAAAACATTCGTTTGTATTTCAGTGCCGAAAACCTCTTTGTGATTAGCCCCTTCAAGCAGTGGGACCCCGAAATGGGCAGAAGCGGTATGGGTTATCCTCTCAACAGGAGGTTTAATGTGGGATTACAAGTATCATTTTAATTAAAAATTAAAAATTAAAAATTAAAAATTATGAAATCAATTAGAAAATTTATTTTATCATCTGTTGCCGCGATGTGCGTCTTTCCGTCATGTTCGGATTATTTAAACATCGTTCCGGACAAGAACAAGACCCTGGAAGGTATTTATACCACGCGGGAAGAGGCTTATAATGCATTGGCAAGCGTTTACTTCTATATGCCCTTGGATAACAGGCGAAAATCCACTTGGCTGCTGGGCGACGAATGGGTTCAACCGGAGTATAACGTGGATTACACCCAGTGGTCGCCTATTCGGGTGATGGAACGGCGTATGACTCCCGATGCACCCTATCTGGGTATATGGTCGGGAACCGATGGTGCCAAGCCGTTGTATGTGGGCATTGGCGTGTGTAACGATTTCATCAACAGGATTGATGCAGTACAAGATATGTCTTTCTCTGAAAAAGAGGACTGGAAAGCGCAGGCGAAGTTCCTGAAAGCCTATTATCACTTTTTGCTGCTGCGGCAGTATGGTCCCATAGTGATTATGGACAAAGTAGTATCGCCTAACGATAAACTGGAATCCATGTACGTACCGCGCAGTAAAATTGACGAGTGTTTCAACTATATCGTCAAGACAATAGATGAAGCCATAGACGCTCTTGCCATGAGAAGGGAAGGTATTGACCTCGGGCAAATAGACAAGTTGGGAGCCTCAGCCATCAAAGCGCGGGTGCTGCTCTACAGGGCAAGTAAGTTCTACAGCGGCAACGGCGATTACAACAATTTTTATGATGCTGACAAAGGTCTCTTTTTCCCTCAGGACGATGCCGCCACCACACAAGTCAAATGGCAGGATGCGCTCACAGCCATCAACAAAGCCATCGAGCTGTGCGAGGCAAACGGAGTGGCGATGTATAGGTACGAAAAAAGGATACTGGATGTAGACCAGGCTGACTTTGATGCCAACACTGACATCATGCAGACCTATTATAATTTGAGAATGGTGATATGCGACCGGTGGAACAAGGAGCTGATTTGGGGATGTTCCAATCTCCCCTTCACGGATAACCAGGAAATATATACCGATGCAAATATCATGATTCAGAATGGTCTTGGCCATCCGGGAACCATGGGCTGGAATAATCCACGAAATAGCTCACAGTCCTTGGGTGCCAGCTACAAAACTCTGGAACGGTTTTATACTGCTAACGGGCTTCCCCTGGATGAAGACATTACATTCAGTGACGCCACCAAGTATGATGTAGTGACAACCCCCGGTCCGTCGTCCAATCCGACGGAATATGCCAAGACACGCGGTATCCTGCAACCCGATGCCGAAACGATTAAACTCTACCTGAACAGGGAGTTGCGTTTTTATGCCAATGTCGGTATCACCGGCAGTTATTGGCGGGCATACAGCTGGCGCATCCCCACGAAATTCTATTTTGGCACACCGGGTGGCGTGCAAAGTGCACAGTCCTCTTATGCCTTTTGGACGGCTATAGGGGCGCAAAAACCGGTAGAGATAACCAGTATGAATGATGACCCTCGGACAATAACACTCTACCCGACACCGATTATCCGTCTGGCGGATTTGTATCTGATGAAAGCCGAAGCACTCAACGAGACATTGGATGCTCCCAATGACGAGGTGTGGGAAGCTATCAACAAGGTGCGTCTAAGAGCAGGCATTCCAACTGTGCAAGATGCCTACACCGGACCAAACGTAACGGGGACAGCTCGAGGCAAGCATCGCTATAAAGATGACATGAGAGATATCATCGCTCACGAAAGAAAAGTGGAATTTGCGTTCGAAGGACACATTTTCTGGGATATGCTCCGCGCCAGAAAAGCAGTAACGGAGTTCAATGCCCCTGTGATGGGATGGGATAAGGCCGGCGAGAATGCCACAGATTTTTTCCAAGTGCGACTTTGTCAGCCCCGCATGTTTACCCTGCGCGATTGCCTTTGGCCGCTTCCTACGAGTGAATTGAACAAGAATGAAAAACTTATTCAAAATCCGGGATGGTAGGTTTAGAGTTTAGTTATTAGAGTTTAGAGTTTAGATATTAAAAATTTAAAAATTATAGATTATGAATAATTTTAGGAAAATGGCAATTTTATTGCTTCTTGCGGTGGCAGGTTTTTATGCCTGCTCGGAGGGGGAACGGTTTGGCATCTCTTCGGATGATACTACTCCGCCGGCGCCTCCTGTGTTTGACAGTGTGCAGCGGCTTCCCGGTGGTGCGAGGTTTTTTTACAAAATCCCCGACGACGAGGATTTGATAAGTATTGAAGCCTCATTTACATCAGAAACCACCGGTAAAGTCATAAAGTCGGCGGTGTCGCTTTATGCCAAATCATTGGAATTATGGGGGTTTGCCGATACCACAGAACATGTCGTTCAACTGTATGCCGTAGACAGGGCAGGCAACAAATCTTCAAATGCGGTAAATGTTCCTCCCGTAAAACCCTTAGAACCTGCTTTCACTAAGGTGGCGGAATCGCTGACGGTAAAACCCGCTTTTGCAGCCTTGATGCTCGACTGGGAAAACGATTTGCAGCAAAATATCAGCATATATGTTGATTTAAGTTATTCCCTGAATGGAAGTCCCCGTTCGGTGCGTCAGGCAATTTCGTCAAGGAAACGTGTTGACCGGCAGTTCATTAAGGACCTGGACATTCCCGCGACTGAACCTGTCAAAGTGCAAGTCACCGTTGCCGACGCTTATGGCAACGAATCCAAAGCCTACGATATGGGGACACTGAACGTGATGCGGGACTCGATGCTGAACAAAAAACTGTGGACATTGCCTGTCCCCGGAACGGAAATCGGGGTAGATTCACTCGGAAGGGCTGTGTATATGTCGAATGGAAGTATGGGGATGGGAAAAAACGAGTGCATCATAGATGGAATCCTCGAGAATGATGGTGTCAATATAGCCATCAATGTGGCCGAATTTAACGGAACGTGGAATGTAGAAAAAATGGTGGATGGCGTGCCAACGCTGATTGATGTCAATAACAGACCGCCCTACAATGCCTTTAATGTCCTTGTTGACCTCGGTGCTTATTATGAAATAAGCCGCATCACTACCCACCAAAAGTGGACGTATGCCTATCCTTGGGAATGCAAGCTTGATAATCACGGATGGTTTTACGAGTATAGTAATGTGCAAATATACAGGGTTTACTGGTTAGACGGCGACAAGGACACGGGCGTATGGAGGCTCATCAATGAGGTATTTATTGAGAAGCCTACTGATATGAGCGAGCTGGAGATGATGCTTCAGGGTATAAAAGGCGATGAAGCTTTCATGTATCCCGACGACCCGAAATACACACCGCGCACCCGCTATTTCAGGTACGAGGCTATTGAGCGATTTAGACGTGACTACGCTTCTCCCGGTCTATTGTCCGAAATAACGCTGTTTGGCAGAAAAGCGCAAGTACAAACACCGTGACAGAAATTACGAATTACAAATTAAAAATAAATAAAGATGAAAAAGTATTTTATTTTGACAGGAATGGTTGCATTGATGAGTTCATGCAACGGCGATATTTACGACAACATCAACGAGCTTGTCGATTCCGAAACGGTCTATCCGGCCGGATATGTGCAAACGAACGTAAAACTGAGAGCAGGTCTTGAAAGGGTAGAGATTGACTTGTTGTCGAGCCGTGACCCCGACTCCCTGTATCTCCCGAGAGCGGTAAAAACCGTGGTGGAATATGCCGATACGGTAGTGGAGTTTGAGCCTGCGCGTTCCTTTGTGAATATTGAGGGGCTTAAAATTGCGCAAGTGTATCACTTCAAGATTTATACCAAGGACAAGTATGGCAATGTATCCACGCCGGTAACAGCGGAAGGAAAACCTATCACCCAAGCGGATATAGATCTGTTGATGATTGACGGTTTATCATATACCGCCAACACAACGCAAGCCGCTATCGTTTGGAAGGCTTTCCCCAATGTATATACTGTTACCGAGGTAACGTATAGCTATACCAACGCATCAGGTACGCATAGTACAACTGCATCGGGAAGCAGAAACTTAGTCGTACTCTCCGGTTTGTCGGCAAGTCAAACCTTATCTGTAGATCTTTCTTTTAAGGTGTTGCCGAAAGACGCCATTGAAGAGGTCCCTCTTACCGGTTATAATCTAAATATAACGACGATGAACACGGCTGATTTAAATGCCTACTTAACGCTAACAACCCCATTCCCACCTACAGCGGCTACTTATATAGGCAATCCGTATTATGTTACGAATTTAGCGCCATTCGTCCTCAGCGCAGGAGCTTACGACTTTGGCGGACCGGGTAAGGCACTCTTCCGAGCAAATGGCTCTAGCAACGACGGAAACGCCTATCGGAATGCCGGAGGTGAAACAGGCGGACCCTATAACAACGGCTATGGCGGGATTGATTATAATGCCAGAAACGCCGCCGGCACCCCCGGTCTCGTAGGTGTAGGATGGATGGGAGAAAGAGATTGGTGGGTTTATACGGTAGAAGTAGTAGATGCCGGAATATATAAGCTTGAGTATAATCGGGCTAAGGATGGAGAGGGCGCTTTTGCCGTTCTTACCTGCGACAACATGGACATACTCGGTCGGATACCCATTACCAATAATAGGAATTGGAGTCTTTTTGAATGGGTGGATCCCCAGGTAGAACTTCCGCTGGATGCGGGACTACATAAATTCAAGTGGACTGCAGCTGTCTCCAATCACAATTTTGGCGGGCTTAGGCTGACGTTTGTGCGTCCATTCCCATAACCCGGATTATTGTAGGGGCGCACCGCAGGTGCGCCCCTTTTTAATTGAAATTTTGTTGATTGCCAAAAATAACCTACCTTTGTGCTGTTAAATAATTTTGCAATGGAGACAGAACAATTGATTTCGTTAGTCAACGATTTGACATCTCAACCCAAAGAAAATGAATGGATTGAATTCAAACATAATTTTCATTCCCCGGAAGAAATCGGGGAACGGATTTCGGCATTGTCCAATACAGCACGGCTTCATAATCAAACATTAGGCTATTTGGTTTTCGGCATTGAAAATGAAACGCATCGTGTTTTAGGTACTGACTTCAAAGCAAAAAGCCATAAAAAGGGCAACGAAGAATTGGAAAATTGGCTTGCATCACGATTGAATCCACGTATTGATTTCACAATAGAGGAATTTGATTATGAAGAAGGTAAGCATATTTCTCTGTTTATTGTTCCTGCCGCTAAAAATCGTCCTGTCTTGTTTTTGCACCAAGCCTACATCCGAGTAGGCAGTATTACGAGGAAGTTGATTGATTTTGAGGAAAAAGAACGTAAGATTTGGCAAAATACCGATTACCAATTGGAAAATGAAATTGCCAAATCCAAACTTTCCGCATCCGAAGTGATAGATTTGTTAAGTACACAAACTTACTTTGAATTGCTAAAAATTCCATATCCAAGCAATCAAGCAGGTGTGATTGAGAAATTTATTTCCGAACAGTTGATAGTGAAAGAAAATTCGGGTTACTCCATCACGAAATTGGGTGCTTTGCTGTTTGCTAAAAACCTGAACGATTTTGACGACCTCTACCGAAAAGCCGTCCGAGTAATTGTTTACAAAGGAAAAGGCAAAACGGAAACGGAAAGGGAACAAAGTTTTACCAAAGGCTATTGTGTAGGCTTTGAAAGCATGATGGATTGGATAAACGGACAGTTGCCGGCGAATGAAGTCATTGGCAGAGCCTTGCGTGACAACCAACGCACCTATCCCGAAATTTCCATTCGCGAGTTGACAGCCAACTGCATTATCCATCAAAATCCGGAAGAAAAAGGTTTCCCGATGGTAGAAATTTATGCCGACCGCGTTGCCATATCCAACCCGGGGCAACCGCTGATTGTTCCCGAACGGTTTATAGACGAATATGTCTCCCGAAACGAAAAAATGGCAGACTTGATGCGTCGAGCCAACCTCTGTGAAGAAAAAGGAAGTGGCATGGATAAAGCCATATCGAATAACGAACTATACCACTTGCCGCCAATCAATATTTTGGTTGATGAACTCAGAACAACAGTAACAATATATGCGTATCAAAAACTGTCGGAAATGAGTCACAAAGACAAGATAAATGCGTGTTATCAACACTGTTGCCTGCGCTATACGCAAAATGAAAAAATGACAAATCAAAGCCTGCGTGAACGGTTTGAGGTGGAAGAAAAGAATTATCCAACGGTTTCCAAAATTATAAAGACCGCAATAGAAGCCGGATTTATTAAAGACGAAGACCCTGATAATAAAGCCAAACGCTACTCCCGTTATATCCCTTTTTGGGGATAATTTAATGTAACGCTAATGTAATGGTTTTTGACTATAAGGCTATTTGTAAAAGTTAAACCATTGATAATCAGTAATATCTAATGTGACGCTAATGTAACGGTAATGTAATTATGGGGCTATTTTGAAAAGTTAAACCATTGATAATCAGCAATATTCTTATGTGATGGTTATGTGATGGTTATGTGATGGTTATGTGATGGTTATGTGATGGTTATGTAATGGTAATGTAATTGTGGAACTTTTTTTTAAGTTAAACCATTGATAATCAGTAATATTCTTATGTAATGGTTATGTAACGGTTATGTGATTTTCACTGGAATTTAGTTATCATTTAAAATAAATATTACTTTTGTGAAATGAAATTTTTGAAATTATTAATAAATAAAAAATAAATACAATGCTTAGAAGAGATTTTATCAAACTAACGGCGGCGAGCGGTGTGCTGGCTACCGTTGGTAATGTGGCGGAAGCCCGCGCAGCCATGCAGCCCTTGCTGCCTGATATGGATTACGCCTCAGAGTCGTCACGCAAGATACCGGTGATTGCCGAAGTTGACCTTGTCGTTGTCGGCGGCAGTTCGCGGGCTATTGCGGCGGCGGTTGCGGCATCTAAAAAAGGCTGTAAGGTATTCCTTGTGGCGGAATTGCCGTATCTGGGCAATGATATTTGTGGGTCGATGCTCTATGAACGTTCTGCGGACGAAAATCCACAGACGCCGCTTGCCCGCAAAATCTTCCCCGACAGAAACCACCCTGTGCCGCTGCATGTCAAGACGACGCTCGAAAGCGAATTGATAGACAACAACGTCGATTTTCTTTACAGTTGCTATGTGACGAATGTCATTACCGACCGTTCGGGCAATCCCGCCGGTGTAGTGATTGCCAATCGTTCCGGTCGGCAGGCTGTGCGCTGCAAGGGCGTGCTCGATGCCACGCATACCGCTTCGGTGGCTGCAATGTTCGGAGCGGAGACGGCGAAGTTCGAGCCGGGCGTGCGTGATTACATTTATACCGTAATAGGCAACAGTCCCAAGCAGGCAGACGAAATAACGAAAGCGACACCTTTTGCGCAACCTGTCAGCTGGAGAGGTAAAAAATATCCGGCAACTCAATATACTTTCTCGGTTTTCGTGAAAGACAACTCGTATGCCTCGCTGATGCAAGTAGAACAGTTGGCACGCGACAAAACATGGGATGCCGACCAGGTGGACAGTTCCGACCTTTTGTGGTATATACCGAAAGAAACGCTCGTGTGCGAAAGTTCTTTTTCCGACAAGTTGACTTCCGTGCGCAAACTGCCGGAGTCGGCTTTCCGTCCCAAAGGTATTGCCAACCTCTGGGTGATTGGTCCCGCCGCCGGATTGTCGCGCGACACGATGGCGAAAGTGATGCGACCTGTTACAGGCATGTTCCTTGGCGAGATATTGGGCGACAAAATCGGCGCTGAAGTAAAAAAAGTAGCTATGCCTTCGCAATTCTCTGTTCGTCAGACAAAGGCAAACGCACATAATTACGGCGAGATAGGGGAAATCCTGAAACCGCTTCGCAAAGGACGTCACAAGGGCTATGTGGATTCTCCTGCGGGAGCGCTTCCCGTATTGGGAAGTTATGACGTCGTTGTGCTTGGTGGGGGAACTGCCGGAGCGACTGCCGGTATCTCTGCCGCTCAGCATGGAGCCAAAACGCTTGTGTTGGAATATCTTCACGGTCTCGGCGGTCTGAGTTCGCTCGGAATGATAGGTCATTACTGGGACGGCTACCGCGAAGGATATACGGCTCGTCTCGACGAAGGCATCCATGCCATGGCGCCCCAAGACCATCCCCGTCAGTTCAAAGACTGGAAAGAATCATCGCAATCCGACTGGAAGATGGAGTGGCTCCGTCGCGAACTGTTGAAAGAGAATGGCGAACTGTGGTTCGGTGTGACCGGCTGCGGCGCTCTTACGGAAAACAATACCGTACGCGGAATTGTGGTGGCAACGCCCTTTGGACGTGGTGTCGTACTGTCAAAGGTCTTGATAGACAGCACCGGTGCTGCCGACATTGCGGTTGCGGCAGGAGCAGATTCCAGAAATACGGGAAAAGTCTCGCTCGCCGTTCAGGGAGCCGGCATGGGCAAATGGGAATTGGGCGATTGGTATAACAACAACGACTGGCTCTTTATCGACGACACCGACGTACTTGACGTGTCCCGTGCTTATATTCAGGCGAAAGTTAAATTCGCCGGTAACTACGATATGGTAAAGATTCCGCAAACCCGCGAACGGCGGCGTGTCGTCGGCGAATATACGGTTTCGGTATGTGATGTGCTCAATCATCGCCGTTATAGCGATACTATTTCGTTTCATCAAAGTTCGTTCGATACGCACGGTTATATCTACGACCCCTATTTCCTGTTAAGTCCGCCCATGGAGCGACATAAAATTTACGATGCCGATGTGCCGCTGCGAAGTCTTCTGCCAAAAGGTATCGACGGAATCATGATTACAGGACTTGGAATAAGCGCACACCGCGATGCGATGCCTGTTATCAGGATGCAGTCCTGTGTGCAAACTCAGGGTCATTCGGTCGGCTATTTGGCAGCCGTCGCCGTCAAGGAAAACAAACCCATCCGCAAGGTGGACATAAAGAAAATTCAAAAATACCTCGTAAGCATCGGTAATCTACCCCAAAGAGTATTGACCGACAAGGAGTTTAAATCATTCAGCGACAAGGAATTGAAAGAAGCGACACTGACTGTTTCCGACAATTATAAAGGTCTTGAGGTGCTGCTGACCGATAAATTAAAGTGTATTGCCTTGATTCGTAACCAACTGAAAACGCCAAATTTGCCTGCCGAGCATAAAATCATTTATGCCAGCATTCTCTGCATGTTGGGTAACAGCGAATATGCTTCTACCTTAAAAGATTACATTGCAAGCCAATCGCAATGGGACAGTGGCTGGAACTACACAGGCATGGGGCAGTTTGGAATGTGTTTAAGCCCTCTTGACGCCAAGATAACAGCACTTGGCAATGCAAAAGACGCTTCAACACTCGGCGTGCTCCTCGAAAAGGCGCGTCTGCTCGAACCCGAAAGTGAATTTTCGCACTATCGAGCCATCACAATGGCTACGGAAGCGATAAACAGCAAAGAGGCTATCCCGGTGTTGGCGGAAATGCTCTCGGCGCCGGGGATAAGTTGCCATGCGCTTGATTCCTACCAAACAGCCCGCAATGCAGTAGTGCCCGATTATAACGATGTCTCCACCCGCAACATAGCGCTGAAAGAATTGCACCTCGCAAGAGCCCTGTATCTCTGCGGCGACCAAAACGGAGTGGGCGAAGCCGTCCTGCGGCGGTATGCCGAAGGATTGCAAGGTCACTATGCGCGCTATGCTGATGAAATATTGAAATAATAATAAGATATTAAACGAAATGAAACAAATTAAAGTAATTAAAGTAGTAGTATTCAGTATCGTATGTATGCTGGCATCCGCTACGGTGTCAGCCCAAAAAACGGTCAAATTGTTATCCCCCGACGGAAATATCGGGTTTACTTTCCGCTTGGATGAAACCCCGGTGTACAGTGTCATGTACAAGAAAAAATCGTTGGTTGGCGATTCCCCTCTGAGTCTTGAATTTGACAATGGTCTATTCGGGAGGAATCTGAATTTGGGAAAACCCGGCTAAATCTTTTTTTCAGGTGCTATTATTTCGCAAACGGTGTTTTGTACCGCAGGGACAAATATACATAGCCTCTTATCCCGTAGGGATTATAGCTCGGTAGAAAAGCCAATCCTCATCTCCACCCTGCATCCCGTAGGGATGCAACCAATTGCGGATTATGTTGCATCCCTACGGGATGCAGGAATGGGGGAAACATTCCATTTCTACCGAGCTATAATCCCTACGGGATAAAACACCGTTTGCGAAATAATAGCACCTGAAAAAAAAGATTTAGGATACTTTCATATTTTTTTATTTGTGTTGTTAATTGTTAAACGCACCATTGCCGTACCTCGTTCGACAGGTACTTGCAAGGAAAGTGTTCCCTTCTCGTAGCGAACCGGAACCGCCGCCGTTGCACCACCGGGATGAATCGCTTCCGCTTTGGCATTTTCCAACCCTTTGACGTTTCGTATCAAAACCTCAACGGTCTTTCCGTCTTTGGCGAAACATACCGGAACCACGAAGCCGCCGGGGACTGCAAACAAATTGGCTTTCGCATCCCCCTTCACTTCAATACAGCGCGGCTGCAACACCCATTGTTTGCCGCGTATGGCATCCATCAGCGGACCATAATCGGTAAAGTATTTGTCCGCAAGTGTGTCGGGACGTACTGTATGGTCGTTGCCGTCTAACGGCGCTGTCGGATAAACGCCCAGATAGATAAACCTCTGAAAATACGCATCCGGGTCGGGTTGTAAATCCTTTTCCGAACGTGTCCAGCCGAGAGCAGGACATTTCAACGTGCAAAATGCCGTCAGATTGAGCGCCGTTCCGTAGTCTCCAAATTCGTCGTAAATGCCGTCGAGATTTTTTTGGACATCCATTCGTTTATGCATATTATTGGCGTAAATCACTTTGTTGGCATCGTGCAATATCTTGCCCAACGGTTCGAGGAGTTCGTTCCACGCAACGACGAACGAGCGGCTGGGTCTACTGTGAAACCAACTCACGCCGTCATCTCCGCGCAGGTTGTAGTAGCGTAACCAATCGAGCCGGTCAATGCAAATGCCGACGGCGCTGGGGACTTTTTCGATGTGGAGTCGCGCCTGTTCCAATAGAAAATCGCGGTACGAGGGAACACCGCAATCCATTACCACACTGGCATACCACGAGAGATGAGGCTTGCCTTCATAGTCCGCCTGATTTCCTTTGGCGGCATCGGGATTGACAGGCAGCATTAGAATGGCATCGCCGAGTTTCTCATATACGAAATCGTTGGCGTTTTTCCACAAGTCGTTATCGTTCTCTGTCGTTCGCGGGGGAGCCGGAAATTTGATATGAGTACCCATTTCGGCTACATTGAAATAATTGAGTGTGTAAAAGCCGTGCTTTTTCATCATTGCGGCTTCCTCCTCATACTTTTTGATGGTATATGGCCGCGTGCCGCCGGAGGAATGCCCGAAGGTTGTCCATTCCACATCGTCCGCAACCGGCGGGATGTACATTCCAAACCAAGGGAAATCATAACTTGCCTGCCAATTGATGCGATACGACATTTTATGATACTTTTCGGCATTGGCGCAAATCTTGTCCATCGCGTTGGAGTAGGAAGCGGTGCCGGCAATTTCATGCGCTATGGGAATGACCGGCTCAAAATATTCAGGGTAGGTTTCCGTTACATAACGCAGACCGCCGCGCCAGTCGGCTTCGTGCGGAACGATGTCTGCCCGAAGGATGATGGGTGAATTTTTGGAAATCCGATGATTCAAATATTCCAATGTGGCTTCGCCTGTTTTTGTCAGCGACAGGGTGATGTCGAGCAAGGTGTCCGACAGGGCTTGAGCCAATGTGATACCGAAATCGCTGTCCGGTTCCAAAAACGAAAGCATCGGAATACAGAACAGATTGGCGGTTATCGGGGTATTGCTGCTCGTCGAATTGAAATTAAACGGAACCAAGCCGTAATAAAGTTTCACCGAATCGGATAATTGTGAAATATCCTGCGGGGAAAGGGGGTCAGTCCATTTTCCTGTTCCCGGCGTATCGCTGCAAGCAGGGTCGCTCCACGCTGTCCAGAATTTTACATTTTCAGTGACACTATTCGGGTAATTATAGTCCCATACACGCTGTATCGGCGTTGTCCAAGGCGCATCGAGACCTGCAATTTCCGCTTCCCAACGGATGCCTGTGTGGTTTGGAATAAACCGCTCAGTGATTCGGGCTTGATTGCCGGATTGGTTTTTGACGATTCGGGAAAATTCGAGTATCCCTTTTGCCTGTTTCCGAACGGTAATGCCTTCTTCATCGCTGCATCCTGCCAAGCGGATGCACCCCCGAATGGGTCGGCTGACTTTACCGGTTTTGAAGCCGACGATTTCGCCCGACTTTGTCAGTTCAATACTCGATTTTCCGGAAGAAACACGGTAGGTTTCTTTTGCGGAACATCCGATAGTAGCCAATAGAAGACTAACACAAAACAATTTCGCTTTCGCTTTCATAATTTTATATATATATTTATATTTATTCATTTATGGGGACTTCTAAAAACTACTTTTTTCAAATTGATTTTTCAACAAAGCCGAAGTCCGGTAAAAACTTTGTCTAAAATCGGCGCAAAGGTACAATATTTTTTTTGAAATCTGTTCTAAAAATCCAAATTTTTGCGTTCTGTTTTTATCCTTACGGGATAAAAACAATTTTAAAATTACCGGAAATTGCATGACACGATTATTTCATCCCTACGGGATAAAAAACGGAAAACGAAAACGGCTAACTCATTGTACCGTTAAATATAAAGGCATTGACTATCAGATATTTATGTGTTTTTTTACCATTTTGCTTGCTGAATTGCTGTTTGTATGACGATTTTGGGCGGAGGTAAGCAAAAAATGTGTAACTTTGCGGCAAATTAAAAGATCATGCAAAAATTACCTATCGGAATCCAGTCGTTTGCGAAATTGCGCAATGATGATTGCTTGTACGTTGATAAGACAGAGGTTATTCACCACCTTATCACATCGGGCACAACTTTTTTCTTGTCACGCCCACGTCGATTTGGGAAGTCGCTGCTGGTGAGCACGATGGAAGAAATATTTAAGGGCAAAAAATCCTTATTTAGGGGGCTGTGGATTGAAGATAATTGGGATTGGACAGTGACGAGTCCGGTGATTCGGATTGATTTTGGGGGAACGTCTAATCGGAGTCCGGAAGCGTTGACGAACTCTTTGCTGGGATGCGTGAAAGCAAAAGCGGCAGAGTATAAAATAAACCTTGAGATGGTAAATCTTTCCGACAGGTTTAAAGAATTGATAGAAAAGTTGCACTGCTCTGCCGAAAAGCAAGTTGTCGTTTTAATTGATGAATACGACAAACCCATCATCGACAATCTCTCAAATCTTGACATTGCAGACGCTAACCGTCTGGTTTTGCACGATTTCTATCAGGTGATGAAAGCTGCCGATGAGCATTTGCGTTTTGTGTTTTTGACGGGCGTGTCCAAATTTTCCAAGGTTTCTATTTTTTCGGGGTTAAACAATCTGATAGATATTACACTTGAAGCACAATTTGCCACGATTTGCGGCTATACGCAGGCAGAGTTGGAGTCCTGTTTTGACCCCTATATTGTAGAACTGGCTCAAAAGCACGAATGCAGCAAACAGGAGGCAATTGAGAAAATCAAATACTGGTATGACGGCTATTCCTGGGATGGCGAAACGTTTGTGTATAATTCGTTTTCAACTTTGATGTTTTTTAGACAGCAAGTGTTTAAAGACCACTGGTTTGCAACCGGTAGCCCCACTTTTATAGTCAATATTCTAAAAGAGCACAATGATATACAAGCCTTGCTGGAGCCAATTCCAATGCAGGCAGAAAGATTCGACAGTTTTGATATTCGGACGATAAACCCGCGCATATTGATGTTTCAGACGGGCTATCTGACCATCAAAAAAACACAAAAAAATGCGTTTGGTGAATTAAGATACATTTTAGGTCTGCCAAACGAAGAGGTCAATCGTGCATTAACAGCCCATTTGTTTGCCGCTCATGCTGCGATAGATGTTGCAGATGTGGATACGACCCGTAGCGACATGATGGAGCTCCTTTTGGATGGCGACCCAAAGTCATTTGAGCGCAACCTGCAAGCGATGTTTGCCCGCATCCCCAACCAATTGTGGGGAAAAGATGAAAAATATTATCATTCAATGCTGCTATTGTGGCTCAATATGCTGGGCTTCAAGGTGGATGCCGAAGTGAATACCGACAAAGGGCGCATTGATGCCGTGTGGACATGGCAAGAACGGGTAGTCGTAGCAGAGATTAAATACACCAACGCGCGAACAACCACAACTGATGCGCTATTAGACGAGGCATTGGCACAAATCCGCGCTCGGCGGTATTATGAACGCTATGCAGGCGAAAACAAGCGCATTGCGCTCTTGGGCGTGGCTTTTGCCGGAAAAGAGATTGCTTGTCGGATGGAGGAGTTATCATAATAAACTTTTGAAATAATGATAAAAACGCATTTCGGACAAGGCGATTGCAGAACAGTTGATGCAAATTTACGTTTACGGCTAAATCGTTTTTTCAGGTGCTATTTTTACTTGCCCAGAGCGCAGTCCCATTATGGACAGAACTGTGCGGCTCTTATTGTCCCGCAGGGACAGCACTTTATTAACCGTAGACTTCAGTCTACGGGAGTGACGGAGCCACTGCCTCCCCCAAGTCCCGCATGGGACGACACATTGCTATTCAGCAAAACTGCACCAATCTCAAGTGTCGTCCCATGCGGGACTAATGGAATCTGAGCATTTTTATACCGTAGACTGAAGTCTACGGTTAATAAAGTGCTGTCCCTGCGGGACAAAACACCGTCTGCAAAAAATAGCACCTGAAAAAAAATTAGCCTATATTTATTTTGCAAAAAAGTACTTTTATATCAATTTTTTATTGTACCTTTGCAGAAAATTTTAATAATTTTATTTATGAAGTCAATATCCTTTTTCGTTTTTATCTTCTGCATGTTTGTTTCATGCAGTCAGTCGCCGGATCCGGTTAAAATATATGCTTGGACGGGCGCAAATCCTGAGAATGCCAACGAGTTGTTTACACAACTTAAATCGCGTGGCGTCACCGGCGTATGCTGCAGAGACAATAGCGACAATGCGGAAGTAGCCCGCATTGCCCACGCCCATGGCTTGGAATACCATGTGTGGACAAGAGCCTTATGCGACGGCAGCTTCGGCGATTCCACCCTGTATGCCGTCAATCGCAACGGACAGTCGGCTTACAGTAAGCCTGCCTTTGTGGGTTATTACAAATTTCTGTGTCCGCAAAAAGAGGAAGTGTTTCAATACCTGAACGAGCGATACGCAGCCATAGCCGATATTCCCGATGTCGATTTCATTCATCTGGACTATATCCGTTTCCCCGACGTGATTTTGGCTCGCGGGCTGTGGGATAAATACGGTTTGGTGATGGACGAAGAATATGCGCCTGCCGATTATTGCTATTGCGACCAGTGCGTGGCGGCATTTAAAACGGCTTCGGGCATCGACGTCAAATCGTTGGAAGACCCTTCCAAAAGCGAGGAGTGGAAGCAATTCCGCTACAACCAGATTACCACTTTGGTGAATCGCCTGGCTGCCAACATTCACGCCAAGGGCAAAAAAATCAGTGCAGCGGTGTTCCCCGGTCCCACGCTTGCCAAAAAATTAGTGCGGCAGGAATGGCACAAATGGGATTTGGACGCTGTGTTCCCCATGAACTACAATGATTTCTATCTGGAAGGTGCCGACTGGCTGGAAGGCATCTGCCGCGAGGAAACCGCTGCGGTGAACGGCAAGATACCCGTGTACAGCGGTTTGTTCATCTGCCCCGACTGGAAGCACAAAGCCGAACACCTCGACCCGGAACACCACGGATTGCTGCCGTCGGAAATGGAAGAAGCCATACACGGCTCCCTGCGGAGCGGCGCTTCGGGCATTTGCCTCTTCACCCCCGGCAGAATGAGCGAAGAACATTGGCAGGCATTGGATGCAGCAGTAAAATCTATCAAATAACATTCATGCTTTAATTATCATGCAAAAGATATTTTTAATCACAGCCATGGCAGCATTTGTGACGGTTGCCAATGCTCAAACGGATTTGTTCAAAGGACTGGAACGGTTTTTCACCACACCGGAAAGTTATGTGGTGCCTTTTGCCAACCATCCGCCTTTCATCGACGGCAATATAGAAGACAATGCGTGGAAAAATATCCCGTGGACCAACGAATTTCGCGATATTGAAGGCGCCTCGAAACCGATACCGTATTATCCCACCAAGGCAAAGATGCTGTGGGACAAGGATTATCTGTACATCGCGGCGCAACTGACGGACAGGCATGTGTGGGGCACGCTCACCAAGCACGACCAAGTGGTGTATCACGACCATGATTTTGAAGTCTTCATCGACCCGTCCAACACGGCGCACAACTATTTCGAGATAGAAATCAATGTGCTGAACACGATTTTCGACCTGTTTCTATCAAAACCCTACCGCTCGGGTGCGAATGTGCTCATTCAGTGGGACTGCAAAGGGCTGAAACACGCCGTTAACGTGCAAGGCTCGTTGAACGACGCAAGCGACGAAGACACAGGATGGACGGTGGAGATGGCTATCCCATATTCGTCGATGGAACGCCACGCTCCCAGGGAAAACGACATCTGGCGCTTGGGCTTCTCGCGTGTGGAATGGGAAGTGGATATTATTGACGGTGAATATGTGAAGAAGAAACAAGCCAACGGAGCGGTGCTGCCCGAACACAACTGGGTGTGGTCGCCTACGGGCGCCATAGCCATGCACATGCCCGAACGATGGGGATATATACAGTTTGCACCGGCTAACAGCAACCCGCTTCCCACTTTCCAAATGCCTTACAGGGAGTTGCAACGGCAATATCTCTGGCTGGTGTTCCACCGGCAACAGGAATACCGCGGCAAGAATAAGAAATACGCCGCAACGCTTGCCGAACTGAAAATTCCCGCCAAGGTGCAGGTGGACGGCAAAGCCAACACCTTAAAATTGGATGCCACGCAGCAACAATACATCCTGACCATCACAGACGCAGACGGCAATACGCAAAATATCATCCACGAAGGGAAAGTATTTTAAATGTACATTTGCAGAAAATTTTATGAGAACCATTTTATTGATTTTAATAATTTCATTTTCAACAATTTATGAAATTTTGGCGCAAGAAAATGCCAACAATGCCAACCGGCAACGTGCACCGCAACAGATGACAAATATTGTGAATCCTGTGGCGCACGACCCTGTGTTGATAAAGGAAGGTAAACGTTATTATCTTTTTACAACCGGTTTTGGTGTGAGCATAATGTCGTCCTACGACTTGACACTCTGGGATATTGAGCCGCCTGTTTTTTCCGAGCCGCCGCCATGGGCGATTGCCGCCATTCCAAATTTTCGCGGACATATTTGGGCACCCGATGTGCTTTATTATCAAGGTCGTTACCATGTTTTTTATTCCTGTTCCGCTTTTGGCAAAAATACGTCTGCCATCGGACACGCTTCTACCAAAACTTTGGATAAAAACAGTGCCGATTATGGCTGGCACGATGCCGGTTTGATAGTGCAATCGATACCTGCACGCGACAGTTGGAATGCCATTGATGCCAACGTCATTGTGGACGATGAAGGAACGCCGTGGATGAATTTCGGCTCTTTTTGGGACGGCATTAAAATGGTGCGACTCACGCCCGACAGTCTGAAAATTGCCGAGCCGCAAGAGTGGTATTCGCTGATACGCCGCAAAACAGACGACAACGCAGTGGAAGCACCTTTTATTTACAAAAAAGGAAATTATTACTATCTTTTTGCCTCAATTGATTATTGTTGTCGCGGACTGAAAAGCGACTACAAAGTGATTGTGGGGCGTGCCGAAAAAGTTACCGGACCGTATATCGACCAAGATGGCGTGCGCCTGGATAATGGCGGCGGAACAGTGATTTTGCAAGGCAACGAAGCGTGGGCAGGCGTAGGACATTGCGGCGTTCACAACATCGACGGCAAAGACATTTTTGTGGCACACGCCTACGTCAAAGCCGAAAATGGCGCGTCAAAACTTGTCATCGCAACAGTGGAATGGGAAAATGATTTCCCAAAAATCAAAATGATAATGAACGCAGGCTAAATTTTTTTTTCAGGTGCTATTTTTACTTGCCCGGAGCGCAGTCCCATTATGGACAGAACTGTGCGGCTCGTTTTGTCCCGCAGGGACAGCACTTTATTAACCGTAGACTTTAGTCTACGGTATAAAAGATGCTAAGATTCCATTAGTCCCGCATGGGACGGCACTTTAATTAACGATGGATTCAGTCTAGGTATATAACAATGTGTCGTCCCATGCGGGACTTGGGGGGGGCGGGGGCTCCATCACTCCCGTAGACTGAAGTCTACGGTTAATAAAGTGCTGTCCCTGCGGGACAAAACACCGTTTGCAAGAAATAGCACCTGAAAAAAAAATTTAGCCGGATAATGGGGTAAAAATTTTCGGCAACCCCACCCAATATGTTAAAAATCCATAAATCCGCAACAAAAAACTCATAACTCATAACTCATAACTCAAAACTATTCACTACCTTTGCGCCCGAACATAAAAAACAAAAAAAAAGATGATAAAAGGTAGAAATATAGCGTATGGCATGCTTTCGTTAGAAGCCCCGTTTTTGGGCATTTTAATGCGATGGTGTTTTGTCCCGCAGGGACAGCACTTTATTAACCGTAGACTTTAGTCTACGGTATAAAAATGCTAAGATTCCATTAGTCCCGCATGGGACGGCACTTGAGATTGGGTGCAATTTTGCTG
>BBRT01000262.1 GCA_001417715.1 Candidatus Symbiothrix dinenymphae | reverse complement strand
CGCGCGCTACGGCTGCTTTACGTCTTCCTAAGGCATTTATTGTTTCCATTTTCTTTTTATTTTAATGCGTTAATATCAATTACTTTCGGCTGTTGAGCTTCTTGCTTGTGCTCGGTGCCGTCATACACATAAAGATTGGTCAGCAACTTGTCGCCGAGACGGTTTTTGGGAAGCATCCCTTTCACCACTTTGCGCAACAGACGGTCGCTGCCTTTCGCCAACAAAGTTGCAGGCGTATTCTCGCGTTGTCCACCCGGATAGCCCGTGTAAGACAAGTAGATACGGTCTGTCCACTTGTTGCCTGTTAACACTACCTTTTCGGCATTGATAATAATCACATTGTCCCCACAATCAACGTGCGGGGTGAAATTGGGTTTGTACTTCCCTCGGAGAAGCTTTGCCACTTTCGATGCCATGCGACCCAAACGTTGTCCGTCAGCATCCACAACGACCCACTCTTTGGTAGCCGTCGCACTATTCGTTGAAATAGTCTTGTAACTTAATGTATTCACTCTTTAATATTTAATTTGTTTATATACAATTCTTTAATTATCCGAAAGGGGATAAACGGGTGCAAAGGTACAACTTTTTTTTGAATTATGAACTAT
>BBRT01000261.1 GCA_001417715.1 Candidatus Symbiothrix dinenymphae | reverse complement strand
CACCAATTTTCAGCAAAAAACGTCGAAAAATACACGGAATATTCCCAAAATGACCATTTTTTAGCTTGATTTTATGTTGCAGAACATAAAAATTTTTTTTGTGGCAGCTGATTTTGCGCAATGTGGGCTAAATCATCCATCCACTCCAATTGCCTGAAAAAGGCTGCAATATTTGGATTTTTAGGGTGTGGTCTTAGATTATTCGGAGTAATTTCCCCCATCATATAGGGTATTGTCCAGTTTTCCGTGACGACTGTTTCCTTATAAATGGTCAATGTAGCGGGATAAGTCTCGGTCGTCATACCTGTCCACATCGTCTTTTCGGCATAAAGCATCGGTTTTGTAATTTGGGCAAGTCATCACCAATGCCAGCTGCCGAAGTATTCGATGCAAACAATAATCCAATTGCCGCGATTGTAAAAAAGAGGCGTTTCATGACATAACGTTTTTTATGGGTGCAAAGTTAAATCTCTTCCGTGCAATTTCCTTGCACGCAAGCAAAACAAGAAAGATATTATTCTATTTACCTCCATTTTTATAGGAACTTAAATCCGCAAGCCTAAAAAGAAAAACTTTGCAAAAAAATCATGGGCGGGGTAAAAAAAAACAAAAAAATATTTGGTTTGTATAAAATTTTTGCATATCTTTGTACCGTAAAATGATAGATTAGGGACAAGTTTTGTTATGCAAATAAAGATGTGGTTTATATGAAAAAATATCTGTGTTTTTTAATATTTGTTCTGTATTTTTTATACCCTGTAAGCATCCAAGCGCAGGATATACATTTTCGGGACATTCAGGTTGCTCGAACGCAAAAATCAGCAACAATGGCAGTAGATTTACTCTATAAGGAATTGAATGATTTTGACAGGGAGTGTTTCCTAATAGGTACTTTGGACGATGATATGGGGCATTATCAGACATTTACGTCCAATAAGTCTATTGGCGACATTGATGACGATGTGAAATGGATGTTTGAAAAAGATGCCAAATTCATGGCCGATACAATGGCGCGTCAACGTATTACATCATACAGTGACGAATGGGGGAAAGAAGGTACTGTACTGTTGGTTGTAGCCTTATTTAAGAACGATTATCCCGATTTGCGTGCAGTTCGTATATGCTCGCAATGCTGCCCACTGAGGAAACTCTATGGCAGTGAAATCGTCAGTTACAGCAATCCGGATTCGATTTGCAATGGAAAAGCCATAGCCATAAAAACGCCTTTTGAGATAGAATTGTACTCATTGCCTTTGGCAAAAATAATTGCCGGTTATTATAAATTTGATTTCTCAAAATCATCGTTTCCCGTTCTGTCTTCGGGAGGCGATATTGGCTATCGAGGCGTGCTCAACAAAGATAAGATATCAACGCGGGCGCAAAAATTATCGTTTTTGGCAGGCATTTTTATGCGTTACAAATTATCTCTATGGGCCAATGTATATGGCTGTTACAGTATCTTAATGCCCAATTCGCTCAGCACGGCAGCCATGTGTTCTGATATTTTGAAAGATATTGGTTGTGAACATGTTGCGTATGTGGACAGATTTCCGTATGGTCATCAAATCTTCTTTACCTCATCAGATGAGGTAAAGAAATTAGAAAATTTGATAAATAAGGTAAATATGGAGTTGGACAGCAACATGGTTGTTTTCTGATGTGACAATATGACGAAGAATATTATTTTTTCAGTTATCGTATTAACAATGTTGAAAGGGCAAATCGCATTGTCTCAAAATACGGATCATGCAGGAGGAGGGCATTTTACAAAAAGAATTGATTATAACGTGAACCTGAAGGGATTTAAGGATGGTGACAATTCCTACAACCTTGACGGAAAATCAATACTTGACAGGATACTTTTTGAAAATATTAATTCTCCCGTAGAATTTGTATTTGAGGATTCATCCGAAGGGGAAGATGAGGTATTGGCGTTTCGTATTGTCAGGGATTTTTCAACCGATTCATTCCGGTTGGAAATTATGCGAATTCCCGATATTCAAAAGATGTGTAATGCCGTAAATTTTATATCGATGAAGATAAATAAAATAAATCTTCCTTCTGAATTTATCAAAACGGTATCACTGGAAGGCAGAGATATGATTTTAACTCATAACAGAGAAGTTGATCGTATGAGGCTCAATGATGATGTGTATAAACTCTATCGTCCCAAGAGCAAAATATTTAGGATAAAAAACGAGTTTGCAGAGAAACTGCATGATAAAATGGCTGCATTGATTGATAATTTTAAGGCAAAAGGAGTACCCCCAATAATTATGGATGGTTATTCGGTAACATTCCGTACCGTAGTTGAGGATGAGGTGTGGTCATTAAAAATTCATGCACCTCGAGGCAATGCCCGCAGAATGTCCGATTTTTGCAAACAAATTATATTGGATGCCGACGCAAATATACTGGATGAAACGAAATACATTGAATTACTTGAAGAAATGAATTTTGAAAAATAGGTTCTACTGGGATGCGAGCAGAACGACAAGAGGTTTCTTGGCTGTGGAAGTGATACACACAAAATATCTTTCCTCACAAATAACAGTAGAACCTAATTTAAAAAGCGTGCGAAGAAAAAGTTTCAAAAATATTTGGTTTGTATAAAATTTTTGGCTAAATCTTTTTTTCAGGTGCTATTATTTCGCAAACGGTGTTTTATCCCGTAGGGACAAATATACATAGCCTTTTATCCCGTAGGGATTATAGCTCGGTAGAAAAGCCAATCCTCACCTCCACCCTGCATCCCGTAGGGATGCGACCGTTTGCGGATGATGTTGCATCCCTACGGGATGCAGGAATGGGGGAGGCATTCCAGTTCTACCGAGCTATAATCCCTACGGGATAAAACACCGTTTGCGAAATAATAGCACCTGAAAAAAAGATTTAGCCGCATTGGAAAAGAATCATATACAGCTGTTATATCTGACGATCTATGAACATTTTGATTGGTTTGAATTAACTCCGCTTTCAGAGCATAAAGCTGAATATGAAGCATTTGAATCCTTTAATCACCAATGGGCTGAATATGCAAAAGATACTTTAGGCTGGGACAATATTTTAATAGGGGCAATAGCTGCTTCCGGCAATAAAGTGATGAATAAATAAGAATCTGCGACAGCATGTGATTTTTTTTCTGTTTTTGTTGATAGGTTTGTATTGGATTTGGTAGATTAAAAAATATGTCGTATCTTTGAGCCGATATTTTATATGTACATACACACAGTAAAAAATAAACTGTATGAAACGGAAATTAAATTTTGAAAACGTGCTCTCACAACATCTTTGGCACATCCGGGAGAAGAGTTTGTATGCCCTGCGACCGGTAATTATTCTTGTTGTTTTGTTTGCCGGTTATATGACTTACAACCGTATGACAGCAGAACTAAATGTAGTGCAGCAATATGACAAGAGTTTAGCAATTGCGCATGAATGTGAGCGGCTTTGGGCGGATTATGATTGGCAGTGGAAAAAACAAACAATTTTAAAATAAAATAATATGAAATATTTAGTATTATTAGCTATCGTTTTATCTCTTTTAGTCTATATTCTTACAGCGATTAAGATATATAAAGAGGGAAAGTCCGGAATAAGAATAAATCCTATTTGGCTATTGGTAGTGCTTTTTCTACCCCTGATAGGTCCTCTTATATTCCTTTCTGTAAAGAATCATAAGTAAATGAATCTACTCTGATTGTTTCGACAATTGGAGTAGATTTTGATAACAACAATTCATGAAATACAATAAAGGAAAATGATAAAGAAACAATTCAATAAATTTCAGAAATTATCTATTAAAAATATGTTGAAAACATATAAAAGCAATAAATGTATTAGAGCCGGATTGTTGTGGGGTGCTTTTATGTATCTGTCAATCACATTTCTGTTACCATTATTAAGAGGCGAAAACATAACTTTGGCAGGAGTAATAATAGGAATACCTCTGTGGCTAATGGGCGGACTTTTTTGGGGTTATTCCATGAATAATTTGAATAACTTACATAAAACAGACGAGCTTAAAGAAGATTTAGAAAATGAATAAAATCATTTTATGTTTAAGGGGATTGCCGGTGAACAGCCATCTTTATACATGATTGGCACAGAGTTAATAACGATGAGTAGCTGGCTCGTGATTGAACCCGGATTTATTAACTATATTTATCAGGATGCTGAACCTAACGGATACTTCTATGCGACAGGTACACCAAACAACGATAAACTAACGAACAATATTATTATGCCTATGCAGGTATTTTATCAAGATATGATGAGTGTGGGCACAGCAGCACTTGATTCTGAGCAAAGCTATTTACATGCACAGGACCTTTATGAAAAAATGATTTCCTTTCTGACCGAGAATATTCAAAATTCGATAGGGGAATTTTTTTTCTTGCTATACGCGATGAAAATCAGAGAGGATGACTTAAACGAATTTCTTCCAAATTTGACGGAAGCGACCAGACAAAAATATTATGATATAAAAAACGCAAGTGGACAACAGTCGGTAGCAGAAAAAGTAACTTTTTCAATAGATAGCGATGGAAAAATCATCGCTAAAAATTTGAGCGTAGAGGAATTGAGTAACAAAATAAAAAGTTTGCTAGAATAAATTATGAATGCTACATTATCTCTCATCACGGAATACCCGCATCTTGTCGTTCACGTTTGTTTTTTGGCTTTTGTTGTCATAACTCAATCTTACTATGCGAAGAAAATGTATTATTCCAAAGATAAAAAATATCGTAAGCAACATAAAATAGTGAATATAATCACTGCCATCATGATATTAATTATGTTTGTTGTTGTTTTGTTTGCGCTTGCATCTTGCAGTGAAGAACCATTTTTGCTATCTTGTCTTATCTGATGTTCATATTGGATGAAGCAAGATAGCTTTATAAAAAAAGGTTATGAAGAAAAAAGTTTCAAAAATATTTGGTTTGTATAAAATTTTTGCATATCTTTGCCCCCGATTTTGAAACAGAGTTTAAATGGACTTCGGCTCTGTTGTAAAATCGGAATGTAAATTTGGTGTTTTTGGAAGTCCCCGTTAGATAAGAACAGAAAATGGCAAGTAAGAAACAGCGAACAGAATCCTTAGAGAAAGGGAGTTTTGTTACAGGAATGAGGAGTTTTTTTACAGGAAAGGGGAGTTTTTTTCATCGAAAATCCTTTTACCTTATTTTGGGGTTGTTGGTGGGAATGAGTATCGTCATCTCCGCGTATCAGACTTCGGTTTATTTTTCCACGGACGACTCGTGCGCCATGTGTCATGTGCATCCACATGCTACGACCAGTTGGAAGCAATCGCACCACTTCAATAACAAAAGCGGTACACGCGTCCATTGCGTTGATTGCCACCTCCCGCCCAAGACCAACACCTACGACCATTACACAGCGAAACTCAAATTAGGTGCCCGCGACTTGTGGTCATTTTTGACAAAAGACAGTGCCGACATTGATTGGGACTTTCTGTCGGAAATTGAACAGGCCGTAACCTATATTCCCAACGAATCGTGCAAGGACTGCCACCACAATCTTTTCCCCGAAGGAATTAACGACGACGGCATTACCGCACATTTATATTATGACGAAAATGAAAAAAAACTGGACCTGCAATGCATCAGTTGCCACTTGGATGCCGGTCATTACAACCCGAATTACAAACACGGCAAACTTGCGATAGGCGATATCAACGTTCCCAAAGTAGACCCTTCGCTGTATTTCAAAACCGCGACGCCGATTACGGCTTTCGAAAATTTCCGGGAGCAGATACCCGGTTCTCCCATATCGTTCGACATGATTGCCATCCCCGGTGGGACGTTCAAAATGGGTAGTCCTGAGAAAGAATCTTTTCACAAGCCGGACGAGGGACCTGTTCACAACGTAACCCTGAGCCCTTTCTTTATGTCGGAAGTGGAAGTTACGTGGGATATGTATAATGAATTTTTCTTTAAAACCCAAAGCGAAGGACGTACTCCGCCGGAAGCTGTCTATGCCAATAACAGCCGTGCAGATGTGGACGCCATTAGCGGTCCTACTCCGCCGTTTGGGTTTCCTAATCAGGGTTGGGGCTCCGGCAACCGTCCGGCAATCACCATGACACACTATGCCGCAGAAACGTTCTGCCAATGGTTGTCGAAAGTAACAGGAAAAAAATACCGCCTGCCGACGGAAGCAGAATGGGAATACGCAGCCCGCGGTGGTACGGAAACCCCGTATTTCTTTGAAGGTAAACCCAAAAGCTACTCCAACGAAGGCTTCTGGCGGAATTTCTCTGATGCAGACGTCCAAGTGATTTCGGACTATGCAATCTATGTCAACAACAGCAAAAACCGCACCCAAGAGCCGGATGCAGTGAAAGCAAATCCTTTCGGACTGAAAAATATGTTGGGTAATGTATTGGAATATTGCGCCGACAAATACGACCCGCAAGCTTACACCAAAACAGGTGACAATGCGACTAACCCGTTGGTGACCGAAGGTGAGGATTGGGTAGTACGCGGAGGCAATTATGCCTCCGATGCAGCCGATTTGCGTTGCGCCGCACGGGATTTTTCCAAGCATGACGCCTGGTTGAAAACCGACCCCCAACAGCCCAAAAGTATCTGGTGGTACTCAGACATTCGCGGAATAGGCTTCCGTATCGTTTGTGTGCCATGACAGTTAGCAATAGATAATTTTTAATATTAAATATATAATTATGATGGAGAAAAAAAACGGAAACGAAATCAGCAGGAGGTCGTTTATTAAGAGAACAGCACTCGCAAGCGGTGCTATTGGTACAATGAGCATGGGTAGCTCTGCTTTACTCAGCTCTTGTAAAGGTGAAAAAGGGACGGTTTACACGCCCTTGAAAGCTGCGGGAACGTATTACATTCCCGAACTCCCCGACAAGGCAGCAGACGGGCGCGAATTGAAAGCCGGCCTCATCGGATGCGGCGGACGTGGTACGGGTGCCGCGTTTGACTTTTTGAATGCCGCCAATGGTGTGACTATCACCGCTTTGGCAGACACTTTCGTTGACCGCTTGGAAGGTGCGGCAAAACAACTGAAAGAGAAAAAGAACATTGACATTCCCGCCGACAAGCGCTTTATCGGTTTGGACGCCTACAAGCAATTGATTGACAGCGGTGTGGACATGGTCATTATCGCTACTCCGCCGAATTTCCGCCCCGAACAGTTTAAGTATGCGGTGGAAAAAGGCAAACACGCTTTCCTCGAAAAACCACTCGCCGTTGACCCGGCAGGCTACCGCTCAATTATTGCGTCTGCCAAACAGGCTTCCGCTAAAAACTTAGCCGTAATAACCGGTAATCAACGTCATCACGATCGGCCTTACGTAGAATCGTACAAAAAAATCATGGAAGGATACATCGGCGAAATCACCGGTGCTGTGGTTTATTGGAACGGTGGTCAGCTTTGGTACAGAAACCGGCAGAAAGATTGGAGCGATGCCGAGTGGATGATACGTGACTGGGTGAACTGGACATGGCTTTCCGGCGACCATATCGTGGAACAACACGTACACAACATCGACGTATTTACCTGGTTCAGCGGAGGCGTAAAACCCGTCAATGCCGTTGCTTTCGGTTCGCGTCAACGTCGCGTTACAGGTGACCAATTTGACAATTTCAGTGTGGATTTCACCATGGAAAATGGCATACATGTACACAGTATGTGCCGCCAGATTTCCGGTTGTAAAGACAATGTCAGCGAATTTATCCAGGGAACAAAAGGCTCGTGGACATCTGCCGGGCATGTAATCAAAGATTTAGCCGGCAACGAAATATGGAAATACGACTGGGAAGCGCAAAAGCAACAATTCCAGCAAAGCAACCCCTACGTCTTGGAACATGTAAACTGGGTTAATCATATCCGTGCCAACAAAACCATTGATATGGCTACCGACT
The DNA here is from genome assembly GCA_001417715.1 of Candidatus Symbiothrix dinenymphae. Lineage (GTDB taxonomy): Bacteria > Bacteroidota > Bacteroidia > Bacteroidales > Azobacteroidaceae > Azobacteroides > Azobacteroides dinenymphae. Next base: position 12,267 of record BBRT01000261.1, on the reverse strand, counting down.
TGGGAGTTTCTACCTTGGCTGCCGTTATGGGACGCGAATCGGCTTATACCGGACGGGAAGTTACCTGGGACCAGATTTCGGCCTCTTCGCAAGACCTTATGCCCGCTGATTTGGATTTGAAGAAAAAGATGGATATGAAAGGGTTTGTTGTTCCTGTTCCCGGAAAAGCTTAATAAATAGATAGTTATGGAAATGAACAGAAGAAATTTTTTAAGAGCATCGCTGTCCGGTACTGCACTCGCCACATTAGGTGCTATTCCGGCAACGGCCAATGCAGCTGAGCAAGTAGCAAAAGCAGCAGCAGGTAAGCAAAAGAAATCCAACGTCGAACTGAAGCTCTCTTTCCAGGAAGGTATTGCCCCCGGCAGTAACTTAAAGGAAAAACTGGACTTCATGGAAAAATTAGGAGTCGTAGGTCTTGAACCGAGTGGCGGCGGTCTTGCCGGCCGGGTGAAAGAATTTCAAGACGCTCTGAAAGGACGGAATATAAAGATTAGTGCCATTTGCGCCGGATTCAAAGGTTTCATCCTTTCCACCGACGAAGCGGTTCGAAAAGAGTGTATTGATACAATGAAATCAATACTTGCCGCAGCAGGTGAACTCGGCTCAACCGGCGTTATTCTCGTACCGGGTTTCAACGGTCAGAAACCGGCTATGCCGCATACACAGGAGACACGCGATTTTCTTTGCAAAGAGCTCAATTTATTGGGTGATTATGCCAAAGAGCACGGCACATGCGTTATCTTAGAGCCTTTGAATCGCGGCGAAGCTTTTTTCTTACGTCAGGTAGCCGATGCCGCATCTATTTGTCGCGACATCAACAACCCCGGCATCCAATGTATGGGCGATTTCTGGCACATGACATTTGAAGAAGCTTCCGATAAAGGCGCGTTCATTTCTGCCGGTAAATACCTGAAACATGTGCATATTGCAAGCCGCAAACGCCGCAGTATGCCGAGTGAAGACGGAGAAGCAGATAATTACATCGAAGGATTTTCTGCCTTGAAAGCGCTTAACTACGGTAATTACGTGAGTTATGAATGTGGGTGTAAGGGAGATAGAAATATCATCGTCCCCGCGTCGGTAAACTTATTGCGCGAGCAATGGAAAAAAGCATGATTTATTCTTATAAAACGGCTATCGTCTTACTCGTGGTCTATGCCCTGAGTTTGGCGATAGCCACTTTTATAGAAAAATACTGGGGAACGGAATTGGCAAAAATTCTTGTTTATTACTCCCCCGTTTTTATTCTTCTGCAACTCTTTCTAATTGTTAATTTTATCCTTTCATCGCTCAAACACCGGCTTTTCAGAAAAGGCAAAGTCGGTTTCGTTGTCATCCACGGTGCACTGATAGTCATTCTGGCAGGTGCGCTGACGACCCATTTGTTCGGGAAAGAAGGCATGATTCACCTGCGGGAAGGCGAACCGGTCAATACGATGCTTGTTCGCACCAATAAAGGCGACACCAAGCACCAACTGCCTTTTCAACTAAACTTGCTCAAATTTACCCTCAGCCGCTATCCCGGCTCTGCCAGCCCGTCCGGTTTTGAAAGTCATGTTCAGATTCAGAACGGCGAGGAGACTTTCGAGAGAAAAATTTCCATGAACCATGTACTTGATTTGAAAGGCTACCGTCTGTTTCAGGCTTCATACGACAAGGACGAAAAAGGCACTATCCTGTCCGTCAATCGGGATGTCGCCGGACGCACCGTCACTTACACCGGTTATGCCTTGCTGGCACTTGGTTTTATCCTCTGTTTCATCGGCAAAGAAACCCGCTTCCGCCGCTTGATTCGCGAACTCAAACAGTTACAGGAAACATCCAAATCATTGCTCACCGGATTGCTACTCCTGCTCTTGCCTTGTACACTCCAGGCACAGGCACATAAAGTGGACGCCGCCCACGCTGCCGCATTCGGTCAATTGCCACTGCAATCCATTGACGGACGCTTGGAGCCGGTCAATACTTTCGCATCTGAAGCACTTCGGAAACTGCACCACGCAGAAAAATTCGACAATCTCAATCCCGACCAGTTCCTGTTGAGTCTGCTCGCTTTTCCCGAAAAATGGATGCACGTTCCCCTAATCACATATAAAAATAAGGAAATTGCTGTCAGCTATAATCTCACCCCCAAACAATGTGCTTATATTGAGGCATTTGACAAGCATGGTCGCTACAAATTGCAAGACGATTTGGAACAGGTGTTCGCCAAGCCGCCTTCCGAACGAAGCAAATTCGACAAAGACCTGATAAAATTAGATGAGCAAATCAATATTTTTTTCCAGTTGACGAATGGTCGGATGCTGAATCTCTTTCCGCAAGCCGGCGACAAAGACCACAAATGGCATACTTCCAATACTGATTCGACCGAAAGTTTATTAGACCTGTACATTGAAAATGTACGGAAAACAGTAAACACCGGCGACAACAATTGGACAGCAGCCAATGAAATGCTTGCATCTATCCGCGATTTTCAGGAAACGAACTCCACTTTGCACATCGACAACACAAAATTACAAACGGAACTGTTGTACAACCAACTGAACATATTCCGCTCATGCAAAAAGCTTTACCTGATTTTTGGTGGCATCCTGCTCCTCCTCTCATTTATCTCCCTGTTCAAAAGGAAACGGTGGTTGGCGGGAAGTATCCGCTTGCTTTTTGTCGTTATTCTCTGCGGGTTGCTCTATCATTTATCAGGAATCGGACTTCGCTGGTACATAGCCGGTTACGCCCCTTTCAGCAACGCTTACGAAACGATGGTTTATGTGGCGTGTATCACCGTTTTCGCAGGATTGCTTTTTGCCCGTCGAAGTGCCATCACCTTTGCGTTGGCAACACTGTTCGGGGGAATTATCCTTTTTGTGTCGGGACTGAATTGGATGGACCCGCAAATCAGCCCCTTAGTTCCCGTACTCAAATCGCCCTGGCTGATGCTCCACGTAGCGATAATCGTAGGTGCGTATGGATTTTTCGGACTTTGCTTCCTGCTGGGACTAACCAATCTTGTCCTGATAAGTATCAACCGGAAAGGAAAAAATCTCTTGCTAACGGCACGGGTGCAGGAACTGACCATCATCAACGAACTGGCACTGTGGGCAGGATTGGCTTTGATGACCATCGGCACTTTTCTCGGTGCTATATGGGCTAACGAATCGTGGGGACGCTATTGGGGCTGGGACCCGAAAGAAACCTGGGCTTTGATTACCGTGTTGGTATATGCCGTAGTCGTCCACCTGCGCTTGGTAGAGAAATGGAACAATCCGCGCATCTTCAACTGGCTGACTGTCATCGCCTTTGCATGTGTCCTGATGACCTACTTCGGCGTGAATTATTACCTGGCAGGCATGCACTCGTATGGCGGGTGAGTTTGATAAAAATATCTGCTCACCGTAAATCGGCATTTGGATTTACTACTATTGGGCAAAAGCGCAGTGCGGAGGTAAAGTTTGCCGTATAAAATAATTATCGTACCTTTGTCGCATCAATTTTTATCAAAGATAATTATGGCTGTAATGACTTATACTGAAAAGAATATTGTGGAGGCTTACTCAATTTTGTTTAATAACCTCAGCAATATTTGTAGAGAAACTCTGACAAAAAAATTGTTGGACACGAAGAAAACAAAGCGGAAATCTGCTAATGGGTTCGACTTATCCTATGGCGGTTGGGAAAATGCAGACCAAAGTGTGGACGAAATTAAAGCCGAAATCAAAGCCAATCGCAAATTCAGAGAAAAAGACCCCATATTTGTATGAAATATCTATTAGACACAAACATTTGCGCCTTTCATTTTAGAGGTAAGTTAAATTTGACCGGACGAAAACATTGCTGTATTTCAGAGATTACTGTGTTTGAATTGCGTTTTGGCGCAGAAAATAGTAGTAATCCTAAAAAACACCATGAGTTGATAAACAATCTGTTGAAAGAACTAACAATACTTCCAATTATTGGCTGTGTGGATGTTTATGCAAAAGAAAAGGTCAGACTTAGAAAATTGGGAACACCTCCTGACTTTAACACTTGGGTGACGCAAGGCATTTTGAGCGTCTGAGAATCGCATAAATGCCCTAAAAATTATTTTTTGATTCAAATATGGGGTTCTCGTACGCTTAACTTCAATTTGGGTGACGCATTGTCAAAGTCAGGAAAAGAATATTGTGGAGGCTTACTCAATTTTGTTTAATAACCTCAGCAATATTTGTAGAGAAACTCTGACAAAAAAATTGTTGGACACGAAGAAAACAAAGCGGAAATCTGCTAATGGGTTCGACTTATCCTATGGCGGTTGGGAAAATGCAGACCAAAGTGTGGACGAAATTAAAGCCGAAATCAAAGCCAATCGCAAATTCAGAGAAAAAGACCCCATATTTGTATGAAATATCTATTAGACACAAACATTTGCGCCTTTCATTTTAGAGGTAAGTTAAATTTGACCGGACGAAAACATTGCTGTATTTCAGAGATTACTGTGTTTGAATTGCGTTTTGGCGCAGAAAATAGTAGTAATCCTAAAAAACACCATGAGTTGATAAACAATCTGTTGAAAGAACTAACAATACTTCCAATTATTGGCTGTGTGGATGTTTATGCAAAAGAAAAGGTCAGACTTAGAAAATTGGGAACACCTCTAAACGACGATTTTGACTTGCTGATAGGGGCGACTGCAATCAAAAATGAGCTAATATTGGTTACCGATAACGTCAAAGATTTTGACCGTCTTGATGGCATCAAAATTGAAAATTGGTGTATGCGATAACTAAGCTCAAGACTATCGTCTCAACGAGTAAGCCAATCTTTTCCATATTCCACCTCCGCTGCTGAACGGCAAAATATTGGATTTACCAATAGGGCGTCAGGTTAAGGCTGAAAGCTTTCGAGCAATAGCGTAGGGCATTCTCCGGTCGTGGTCGGAAGATTTAGATGATACTTTTCTGCTTATGCTTTTTCTGTTTACCACACAAAATATTGCGCGGCTACGTGGTTGTTGGTGATATGCCGCACGACAAAAACATTCCATTCTTGTCGATAGAAGGCGTACCATGATGTGCGTTTATTTGCCGAATATTTGATATACTCTAAATTTTCTCCATACAAGCTAAAATAGGGTGGTGCTATTCTGCCGGGATGAAGCCCAATATTCGTTTTCATGAAAAGGACTATTGCAGCTACATAAGCCTTTGCGTACTCAGGAGTTCCAAAGTACCCTTTTTCGAAAAGTAATATGGCTAATTCTCTCAGATAAATTTTAACATCTTTCGAAAATACTACCTGTCTTTCCATGGCCATGAGTCAATTTCTTTGTTCATATACTCAATTAACTCCTCTGCCGTGATTGAATTTGCCATCAACTCTTTAAATTCTTCACTAAATTGTGGCGTTTCGTCATCACACCACAATCCTGTTTGTGCCTGTCGCACCGGTTGTAACTGTTCCATATCGTTTTTATTATACATAAATATTTCGTTGCAAAGGTAGCACAAAAATTTGTATAAACAGCCATCTTACGGGTTTGCCCAGTCGTGCCCCCCCCCCACAAAAAAGACAGAAATGCCTGCGATTACCCGCAGCCATTCCTATCTAATCATTTTTTGCCGACTTAGCCCTACTACGGCCTCACGTACGTCAACCGCAATCCACCAAAATTGTGTTGGGTAGCAACACATGTCCACTTGAGTTTATGTTTTCCCGCAGCCAACTGAATTTCTATGTTGGGATCCAGACCAACTACCGTTATTGGTAAGGGTTATCACACCAAGGACGTCTAAATTGTCGAGGGTAAGAGTGACCCGACAGCCGTTGTTCGTCGTAGCCCGATTATACTCAATCTTATATACTCCGGGATCTACTACATCCACCGTATATGCCCACCAATTTCCTATTTGCATCCATCCTACAGCGACGAGACCGGTGGTTTCGTCGTCAATGGAATTATAATCAATTCCTCCCCAGCCGCCCCAATGGGGACCGCCTGTCTCACCTCCGGCTGACCGATAGTTTTGAGAATTCTTGCCACCCAAGATGTTGGAATTGTTCTGTCCCCAGCGGACACCCAAATCTGCTCCGCCAAAGTCGTAAGCTCCCCCGCTGATGATGCATGGCGTTGAACTGTTAACATAATACTGATTGCCTATTAGACCATCCGCCGTAGGAGGGAATGGGGTCGTTGAGTTTATGTAAGCGTTCAAGTCCGCCGTGGTCATGGTTGTGACATCTAGGTCATACGCCATAGACAGTGTATCCACTACGCCCAACGGGAATAAACTTAAATTCAAAGTAAAATGAACAGTGTAAGTCGTACCTGCCGACAGATTCAGCAACACGATTCTGTCAGTGACGGAGCCCGAACGCACTGTACCATCGACATTAACACTGTATTCACCACCGGCTACAGTATAAGAAGCAGGATCCGGTGTGGGAGTGATAATAGCTTGCGATGCGTTGGCAGAACTCGATACGCCAAATACAAGCAAAGCTTTATCAGCCTCAGTGAACGGTTTGCCGCCAATCGTCACCGGAGTGGAGATATTGCCAAACTCATCTTCGGTATAAACCTGAAAGTGATAGACTTGGGGAACGGTAAGACCTGTTACATCCACCCAAGCACGGGCAGGCGTAAACTCCATCTTCTCATTCGGTCCTTCGCCCCATTTTACCACTGTTTTAATGGCTTTTGCCAGATGGGGATTGTCTTTCAGTTTGTCCTTCACTGTGTCTCCCATCAAATAAATTTCCACTCTGTCATATCCTGACAGCAGATAGATCTTTGTTTGGTCATATCCGGCCGGATAAACCGTTTCCGAATCGACAAACTCCTTGATATTGTCGTATATATCACCGTTGCATGAACTCATCAATGCAACCATTCCTATCAAAAAAACATACTTTTTCATCTTATTTTATTTTTAAATTTTTAATTTCTCAATTTCTGTCACTGTGCTTTTCTCCCATACAGTGTTATTTCACCCAAAGCCCAGCAATTATTAGCGACCGCATAATCATCAAGAAACCCGGCAATCGGTCTGTATCTAAAATAGCGCGTTTTGGGCGTGTATTTCGGCTCATCGGGATACATGAATGCTTCGTCGCCTTTTGCAGCTTGAAAGACAACATCCCTATCACTCATATTATCTAGTGGCTTGGGGATTTTTGTCTGATTGATAAGCATCCATTCGTCGGTCGTTTCGTCCAAATAGAAAACTTCGTATATGCCCACATTCTCTGCACCGTACAACCGACCTCTATTATTGGGATCCAAGTCCGCAATAATTTGTCCATACGTCCAGCGCTGGTGTGTTACAATGCGACTCAGCTCGTAATAGTCACCAAGGTCAATAATGACATTCCACAATGGATTCGAGTTGACATTAATAGAGCCTAAGCTTGGCACAGTAACATAAAACGGGCCACCGAAGAAGGCAAAGTTGGAAACAATCCGGGAACCGTCATTCTCAATAATATCGTCAATAACCTTATCTATGCGTCCTTCAAAAGCGCCTCCGGACTGATACACCGGTCTATTTCCTGCCGTATCTCTTCCAATCTCTGTGCCGGATTCAGGCAATACCCATTTCGTTTTGTCGAGCAAAACATCCCTCACCACATACAACTGTCCCACGCTTACGGTCTCGCTTTCGTTGCCATAAGCGTCTTTAATGGAATAGCTCACAGAAACAGGTTCCGTTTCAGAGAGTTCCAACCCTTTAATAAACTGACGGTCGAAAAGTTTTTTGGACGAAATGGCACGCCGTACGGAAATTGGGGCACCGTTGAGATTATATGTTAAATTAAAATATACGTTGATGCTTTGTCCCAGGTCGTTATCCCATTCTACCTGCAAGGCTGAGAAGGCCGGTTTCACTTTCAGCGAGTTGGATACTCTCTGGAAGGCCGGTGTCTTAGGAATGATACTGACAGGTACAATTTCTGACTTGTTGCCTGCCCTGTCTTTGGCATAAAATTCAACACTGTGTTCAGTAGTGTCACTCATACCGAACACATTGAGCGAATCTGCATAGATTGACACGGCTGCTATGACGGTACCGTTTTTCCCCTCGTATGAGGCCTCGATACTAATCACATCCTCATCTCTGGGAATCGTGAAGAACAGCGTGGCACCGCCGGGAAGCGGATGCACACTGTCAAGCACAGGCTTTCCCGGCGGAATAGCATCATCCGACGAGATGGCAAACCTCTCAACCTCCTGGCAAGCATAAAAGCCCGCCACCACAAGAAGCAATAAAATTGCTATTTTTCCAAAATTATTCATAATCTTTAATCTTTAAATTTTTAATATCTAAACGCTAAACTCTAAACTCTAAACTCTAATATCTACCATCCCGGATTTTGAATGAGGTTTTCGTCCTTGTTCAATTCATCCGTAGGGAGTGGCCAGAGGCAATCCCTCAGTGTCCATACGCGCCGTTGACAAGCTGTCAGTGCGAAAAAGTCACTTGCCGCCGAGGCTTCTGCTACCCATCCCATTGCCGGTCTGTTAAACTCTTCAACAGACTTTTTGGTGCGAATCATGTCCCAAAAGATATGTCCTTCAAAGGCAAGCTCACATTTCCTTTCATTAGCGACAATGTTCCTCATTCCGTCCTTGCGGGTGGGGTGTTAAAAAGATGGATGTTTTATGAATATTGTTCGTTCATCATTTGTTTTTATCCCGTAGGGATTGTAGCTCGGTAGAAAATAGAATCGCCCCGCCCCCCATTTCAGCATCCCGTAGGGATGCAACCGATTGCGGATTATGTTGCATCCCTACGGGATGCAGGGAGAAGGAGAGGTATGATTTTCTACCGAGCTACAATCCCTACGGGATAAAAACAATTTTAAAATTACCGGAAATTGCATGACACGATATTGCTGTCCCGTAGGGACAAAATGTTGGTAGAAAATGCCCATCCCCCTACCTCATTCGTGCCGTAGGTACGAAATATCAATGTCGGTGTATCATATTCCGTCCCTACGGGACGGTGGGTTGTGGAGGGTGGATTCCGGTTTCTACCAATATTCCATCCCTACGGGATAAAAACAGAACGCAAAAATTTCATCCGATTGTAATCTGTTTGACACCCCACCTTGCGGGTATGATTGTCTCTGGCAGCCGACGTCACAACTGTGCTGGTGTAAGCATCTTCCACCTTGGGAATACCTGCTCTTGTGCGCACGATATTGATGGCATCCCATACTTCCTGCGAGGGACCCGATACCTCGTTTAGCGCTTCGGCTTTCATCAGATACAAGTCCGATAGACGAATAATCGGCAGGGGATAAGGAGTTGGTACCGCGGAATTGCCGGCCTTGGAGTTGATATGTACCACTTTTTGTGCCCCTATGGCCGTCCAGAAGCTGTTTAAAACATTGACGATGTTACCAGAGGAGCCTCGTCCGCCGGGGCCACTCCTAAAAAAGTTCGTGGCGATACGTTGAGTATAGGAACGCCAATAGCCGCCGGTGATGCCCAAATTGGCATAGAAACGAAGTTCCCTGTTCAAATAGAGATTGATGACATCATGATTGGGCTGCAGAATACCCCGAATTTCCTCGAACGCCGCCGTATCTGCCGCTGAAGTAGCTGCCGCTAAAGCAACGGGTGTCTTTACTATCTGATGCTTTGTGCTTTCATTGAAAGTCAGGTCTTCCGTCAAAAGAAGTCCGTTTTTGGTATAGTACCTCTCCATATTTTTATAGGTGGCACCCAGCACCTGACGCGCATTTTGAGTAGTATTTGCCGCACCGCCGTTGGGATAGGCGGGATAGGCGGGAGTGGTGGAAGTGGCTGCTATGGCAGGAGGAAGCAGCATTTGACCGTCGGTAAAGATTTCAGCATCGTTTACCGCTACATTGGAGTATCCCCATATCAGTTCCTTGTTCCAGGGGTCAGTCATCACCATCCTCAAATCATAATACGTCTTCAGGAGAGTAGAGCCGTTCACGATAGTCTGACTGAGGGGGTAGTCGTCCTGATCGGCCTGCAGTATTCTGCCGTCGTAGTGATACATCTCTACACCGTTTGTCGTGCAAATTTCTATGGCTTCATTGATGGCTTTCAGCGCATCTTCCCATTTAGCCTGTTTTTTAGACTCGTCCTGAGGGAAAAACAACTCGTGGTTATGGTCATAAAAATTGTTGTAATCCCCATTACAGTTGTAGAACGGGCTTGCCCTGTGGAGCAGTACACGCGCCTTGATGGCTCTGGCACCCAACCGGTCTATCTTCCCAAGGTCAACACCTTCCCTTCGTACTACAAGATTGGGTATGGCCTCATCTATTGTCTTGACAATAAAATCGAAGCAGTCGTCGATTTTACTGCGCGGGGCACGTACACTATTCATATCGGCATCAGGCGAGATGGTGTTGGGCACCAGCACGATGGGACCATACTTTTGCAAGAGCAAAAAGTGATAATAGGCTTTGAGAAACATTACCTGTGCTTTCCAGTCCTTTATTTCGGTTTCATTCAAATCCTGCACTCCTTCGATGTTGTCAATGAACGTATTGCAGACGGAAATTCCTTCGTATAAATTTTTCCCACCATTGGTGCCCGTCCATGTTCCCAGATAGGGGTCATCGGGATTCATTTTTCTCTCCATCACCCGCACACCTTTAAATTCTTCGCCGTCGCGGTCATATTCCGCCTGAATCCACTCGTCACCCAGATAATAGTGGGATACCCTCTTGTTATCTCTCGGCATAAAAGAGTAGGCAGTTGCCAGGGCATGAGAAGCCTCTTCTCTCAGGCTGAACATGCTTTCAATAGTCATGCTCTTGTCAGGAACCACATCTAAATAATCATTGCACGATGGAAAGAAAAACATCGCCGCAACCATGAGTGTAGAGACGTGGCGCGCCACGTCTGTACGAATAAATTTTCTAAATGATTTCATAATTTTTAATTTTTTTAATTGTTAATTTTTTGTCTTGAACCGTTACTATACAGCACCTCCCCACAGCGGACTAAAAAAAAACGAATCATCCTGAACTTTAAATACTAAACCGACACTTTTCCCGTTATAGTAATATGGGAGATATAATGGACATGGAGATTTTAGTGAAGACATTGATTGCGGAGGTTCGAACTTTACAAAAGGAGAATGCGATTCAAAAAAAAGCAATTGAGATTCAAGACAAGGAGATCGCCGACTTACGTGCACGCTTGTCCCGCTATGAGCACCCTAAAACCAGTCAGAATAGCCATCTTCCTTCCAGCAAAGACCCTATCGGCACCCAAAAAGTGAACCTTCGCCAAAAGACAGGTCGTCCGGTTGGCGGTCAAAAAGGACATGTAGGCAAAACGCTGACGATGCAAAAACCGGATGAGATAATTGACCTTTGTTCCGATTTTTGCACTCATTGTGGGGCGGATTTGTCCGCAGAGGAAGCAAGCGTGTTGGAAGTTCGTCAAGAAATAGACCTGCCACCTATTCGTCCCATAGTGAAAGAATATCACAAAATGCGTAAGGTTTGCCAATGTGGTTGGGTTAATGATGGTGAATTTCCGGTAGGGGTTAATTCCAGGATTAGCTATGGTTCCGGCGTTGAAGCTGCCGTCACCTATTTCAATATCCGTCAGCGGCTTCCTTACCAAAGGCTGACCGATACGATGAACGAGTTTTGTGGACTATCTATGTCCCCTGGCACCATCGGTAACATTTTAGACCGCATGGTATACCGCACATCTCCGGCTTTCGAAACCATCAGACTTGGTCTTACCACAAGTCCTGTTATTGGGGCAGATGAAACAACGTGTTCTGTCAATGGAAAAACAATGTGGGCGTGGGTGATTCAAAACAAGCAGCTCACATACATCAAAGCGGGACTTACGCGCAAAAAAGAAGAGTTTGAGAAAATGATGCCGGAGGGACTTCCGATGTCAGTTCTTGTAACAGATTGTCTAGCCGGCTATTTTAGTGCCAATGTCAAAACGCATCAAATATGCACTTCTCATATTCTACGCGACCTGATTTATGCTTCCCAGTTGTACGCAAACCAGACTTGGAGCAAACGAATGAAAAAACTGATTTTGGATGCCCTACAACTGAGAAAAGATGCAGTCGGAAAAATAGATACAACCCGCATTCAAAAACGACTGCAAGTCTTAATTGATGAACCGATTGACACGGCACACGAAAAAATCAAAGCCTTGCAAAAGCGACTAATAAAGTATCGGGATTACCTCTTTTACTTTCTTGAAGATGAGAATGTGCCTCCGGATAACAATGCTTCGGAGCGAGCAATACGGGCATTTAAAATCAAACT
>BBRT01000260.1 GCA_001417715.1 Candidatus Symbiothrix dinenymphae | reverse complement strand
TTAAGGGACAAGTGCTGACCTCCGCCAAAATCACTGACCACAACACGTTTGAGAAACCGAATACCGTAGCGGTAAAAGATTTCAAAGGTGCGAAATTGTCAAAAGGTTTGCTGTCGGTAACGTTGCCGACTAAATCTGTGGTAATGCTTGAATTAGAATAGAAAATAAATAAAAATAAAAAAAAAAATGAATCATCGAGTTATTATAGCGGCATTAGTAGCAACAATTGGCAGTGCATCGCAATTGTATGCCCAAATAGGCATTGCTCGGTCGGGAGAAACAATCATACCCGCATCCGTGGTGAAAGAATATGTGGAACGTTTCAATCAAAAGGATGAAGAGCTGTATGTTCAACATATCCCGAACAGTGAAGCGGCTGATTTTCTGACGAAGAATATCCCCCGCTTCGAGTGTCCCGACCAGGAATTGGAGGAAATATACTATTTTCGCTGGTGGACCTACCGCAAGCATATCCAAAAAACGCCCGAAGGGTTTGTGATTACCGAGTGTTTGCTCAAGGTCGGATGGGCAGGGAAGTATAATGCCATCAATTGTGCGGCGGCGTTGCAGTACGGCGAGGGGCGCTGGCTGCACAACAACGAATACCTGAAAGCCTAT
>BBRT01000259.1 GCA_001417715.1 Candidatus Symbiothrix dinenymphae | reverse complement strand
GGCTGGGAAATAGGCAGTGAAATAATTACCGGCAAGCGTTTGCGAGAATCCGGCATACAAAATACACCGGCAAAAGAGGTATATACGATAGAAGGACGTCGTCATCCGCACGGGCACGAAAGTTGGGACCAGACAGCCGTACTCGTTGCTGTACGCGGCGTTGCTCAATATTTCAACACGGTGAAGGGGCAGATTAAATTTGAAGAAGACGGCTCCAACTCGTGGCAGGACGACCCTAACGGGAAGCACGAATATCTGACGTGGAAAATGCCGGTGGATGAACTGACAAACGTTATTGAGGATTTGATGATGCACGAACCGGTGAAATAATACAATATAATCTTTAAATAATAATTTTTTTTTTAGCATCAGTAGCGATTGTTGCCCTGACAATCGGGAGTATCAGCGGTTGCAAGAACGCAACGAAACCGCAACACCTGCCTCGTTTTGCGGTTATGTCGGATATCCACTTCGGTGGAGGTGCATCAACGGAAAGGGTGGGAAAAGCCCTACAGAACCTGCTGAGCAATGGTTCCTTGGATGCCGTTTTTGTTGTCGGCGACCTTACCGATGGCGGCACGGCGGCACAGTACGACGAGTTGCTCGCGGTATTCCACAA
>BBRT01000258.1 GCA_001417715.1 Candidatus Symbiothrix dinenymphae | reverse complement strand
GGACGGTTGTGCCGTGGATAGATGAAAACCTGAATCCGTTCACCGGCGACTGGATTTCCCGCACAAGGCTCAAAACGTGGAAAAACGGTACATGGTCGCAAGAAGCAGGAGGCGTGGAACGCGGCAAAGACTACAATCATTCCGAGTTTTGCGACCTGATTATCAGCGGACTTGTCGGTCTTCGTCCTGCGGAGGGAGATATACTAAGCGTTTATCCGCTCGTAACGGACGAGTGGGAATGGTTTGCGCTCGAAAATGTGCTCTATCACGGTAAAAAGATTTCGGTGATTTGGGACAAGACAGGCAAGAAATACGGCAAGGGACAGGGTTTTATGGTGTTTGTGAACGGCAAAAAAATCGCTACTTCCAAACGTCTCGGCGAGTTAAAGGTGGATATTACTGCCAAACAGTGGAAGAAATACGTGAACAATCCTGTGCTCGGCGGACCGGAAATCGGCACAGTTTTCGACCTCACGATGCTGCAAGAGGACGGCAAATACAAGATGTGGTTCTCGTGGCGACCGAAAGACGCGCTCGCCTACACCGAAAGCACCGACGGCATCAAATGGTCGGAACCGGTCATCGTGCTCGCTCCCGTGAAAGAACACGAATGGGAACAGG
>BBRT01000257.1 GCA_001417715.1 Candidatus Symbiothrix dinenymphae | reverse complement strand
GGACGGTTGTGCCGTGGATAGATGAAAACCTGAATCCGTTCACCGGCGACTGGATTTCCCGCACAAGGCTCAAAACGTGGAAAAACGGTACATGGTCGCAAGAAGCAGGAGGCGTGGAACGCGGCAAGGACTACAATCATTCCGAGTTCTGCGACCTGATTATCAGCGGACTTGTCGGTCTTCGCCCTGCGGAGGGCGATATACTAAGCATTTATCCGCTCGCAACGGACGAGTGGGAATGGTTTGCGCTCGAAAATGTGCTCTATCACGGCAAAAAGATTTCGGTGATTTGGGACAAAACAGGCAAGAAATACGGCAAGGGACAGGGTTTTATGGTGTTTGTGAACGGCAAAAAAATCGCTACTTCCAAGCGTCTCGGCGAGTTAAAGGTGGATATTACTGCCAAACAGTGGAAGAAATATGTGAACAATCCTGTTCTCGGCGGAGCGGAACTCGGCACGTGTTTCGACCTCACGATGCTGCAGGAAGACGGTAAATACAAGATGTGGTTCTCGTGGCGACCGAAAGACGCGCTCGCCTACACCGAAAGCACCGACGGCATCAAATGGTCGGAACCGGTCATCGTGCTCGCTCCCGTGAAAGAACACGAATGGGAACAGG
>BBRT01000256.1 GCA_001417715.1 Candidatus Symbiothrix dinenymphae | reverse complement strand
TGCGCCAACTCGCCAGGCATCACGACAAAATGAACGCGTGAGTAGAATGCAACTCGCTAAAACTCAGACATATACGGAGCGAACTTTCAGCATTGATAACAGAATTGGACGAGATAATACTCGATTAAGTATTTTAAGAGAAAGGTTAAAAATCATTAAATTCATTAGAGTTATTTGGAGCATTAAAATATAATTATTACATTTGCAGCGTTTTATACTAAAAGATTAGAAAATGAGTAAGATTATTTACAAGTACAACCCCGATACACTCAATTATGAGCGAGTGTATTCGTCTGTGGGACAACGAGTTTGGACTGTTTTTAAACAGCTGACTTTTGGCATTATTATTGGTGGGGCACTGTTTTCTTTTGCCGACTATTCGTTCGACTCCCCCATCAAGAAACAGTTAAAAAAAGAGAATAAACTTTTATTGACACAATATCAGGTATTGTCCAAACAACTTGACCAAAATGAGCAAATTTTGGCAGAATTGGAAGACCGCGACGACAATTTGTATCGCAGCGTATTCAATGCAGAGCCTATTCCGTCCACCATCCGCCGACCGGGTTATGGTGGAGTTGACCGCTACGAACATTTGCTGACGCTTAACAATCCGGAATTG
>BBRT01000255.1 GCA_001417715.1 Candidatus Symbiothrix dinenymphae | reverse complement strand
CTATAATCAAGGTCAGGCCGGTGGTAATATCGGCGGTTCTAACCGTTTTTGGACGGGTATAGGCACTCAAAAAGTAATACATCCCAACAGCCGTTCGGGCGGCTGGGGGGTGATGGTGTTCTATCCGCTTCCGATTATCCGTTTGGCAGACTTGTATCTGATGAAAGCTGAAGCGCGCAACGAACAGTTGGATAATCCGGACGGGGACGTGTGGGCAGCCATCAACAAGGTGCGTGCCAGAGCGGGCATTCCAACCGTGGAAGCTGCCTACGCCGCCGGCGGCTTTGCGACGCCCGCAGCAGTAGGCAACCATACCCGAAAAGCCGACATGAGAAACATCATCCTGCACGAAAGAGGTGTTGAGTTTGCTTTTGAAGGGCATCGGTTCTGGGACATGCTGCGGCACAAAAGAGCGCCGCAGGAGTTTTCATCGCCCGTAGTGGGATGGGACTACGACGGCAGGAACATCAATGATTTTTTTAATCTGACCCTCGTGCAGAACCGTATGTTTACCCTGAGGGATAACCTCTGGCCGCTCCCTACTGCCGAGTTGGACAAAAATCCCAAACTCATTCAAAATCCGGGATGGTAGGTTTTAGAGTTTAGATATTAGAGTTTAGAGTTTAGATATTAAAAATTTAAAAATTTAAAAATTATAGATTATGAATAATTTTAGTAAGATGGCAATTTTATTGCTTATTGGAGTGGTGGGTGTTTGTTCTTGTGCGGAGGGGGAACGGTTTGCGATTTCTTCGGATGATACTACTCCGCCTTCGCCACCTAGGTTCGACTCAGTGGTGGCTCTTCCCGGCGGTGCCGAGATTTTTTACAAAATTCCTGCTGATGAGGATGTTATCAGTATTGAGGCTTCCTTTACGGCTACAAACGGAGAACTGATAAAATCGGCTGTGTCGTTTTTTGCGCATTCTTTGAAGGTGTACGGCTTGCCTGATACCCTCGAGCATACGCTTCAGTTGTATGCCTTAGACAGAGCAGGCAACAAATCGACAGAGGTGCCTGTTAAAGTGAAGCCACTGGAGCCTACTTACAGCAGAGTGGCGAACTCGCTGAAGGTATATCCCGCTTTCAGTGCCATACTGCTGACCTGGGACAACGAATTGGAGAAGGATGTCAACCTGTATGTGGATTTCAGTTATTCCGATAATGGCACACCGCGTTCTATCCGTCAGGTGTTTTCATCAAATAAAATCAGGGAACGGCAATTCATCAATGATTTGAATCTTCCGGCGTCGGAAGCGGTCAGTGTGCAGGTAACCGTTGAAGACCTTTATGGCAACCGTACCAACAGTAAGGATTTTGGACAGATACACCTGAAGACCGATACACAGCTCGACAAAAACGAGTGGACCTTGCCCAACCTCGGCGTGTGGATCGGAGGAGTGGCTATGGGAGACGGAAACAGATGGGAAGGAGCGAACAGATATCTCATTGATGGGCTCATTAATGACGAAGTTCATCCGGGAAATGTAGCCAATTTTCATCCCAGCTATGTGCATTTTATGATTGACCTTGGTGCTAAATACGAGCTGAGCCGTATTGTTACTCATCAGAGGCGTTCCACTAGCCCCGATAACTATGCCACCGATCCCAGAGGCGAGCTTTACCTGGTTAATAATGTGGGGATATACGAAATGTATTATTGGGACGGCGATGACGATGCTGTAAACGACGTTAACGGCGAATGGAAGGAGATAAGCCAGATAAAAATTCCGATGCCTGAGGATGCAGCGACTGTTTTAGATATTATCCGCATGGCGACTCTCGGCGACGAGTCTCTGATGTATCCCGACAGCGCGAAGTTTACACCTCCCACTCGCTGGTTCAGATACAAGGCGATTGCGCCATTTAATAATAATTATGGCGGTAGTATGGACAATGCTAATTCTTTGTCGGAGATAACGCTGTATGGCAACAAAAAAGAGTGATTAGTGATTAATTTAATAATTAAAAAAAATAATTAAGATGAAAAAGTTTAATTTGTTTTTAGTCGTTGCTGTTGCCGCCTTGTATTCGTGCGACAATGATATATACGACAACATCAAAGAGATGGTTGATAAGGAAAAGGTGTATCCTGCGGGTTACGACCAGACTTTTGTAGAAACGAACGGTTCGAAAGCGGGTAACGAAAGGGTAGAAATTGATTTGTACCCCCGCGACGCCTTCGGCAACCGCCTGAGTGCAGCTGAGATGGAGCAGATTCTGTCGAAAGCGAAAAAGACGGTGGTGGAATACGGCGATACACTCATTAGGATAGACAGCGTATGTTCGTGGGTGAACATCACCGGTCTTACCATTCCGAACACGTATCGCTTTAAGATTTATACCGAAGACGAGCACGGCAATAAATCCATACCGGTGGAAATCACCGGAAGACCTCTCATGGAGGAAGATAAAAGTGCGCTGCAGGTGTTCACCAGAATTGTTGCCACTTCCGCATCGCAAGCTATTGTCTTTGGTGCTAAAACGTCCGATATATACACTGTTAGCAGCGCAAGCTACAATTATATCGACAAAAACGGTGCTCTACTGAGTGGAGAAACCGATGCACCCATATTCACATTAAGGAATTTGAAAGTCGGACAAACCACTCAGGTGAACATTTCTTACCGTCTATTGCCGAATGGTGCCGTTGATCCGGTGCTTGTTGCAGATACTCTGGAAGTTACAACGCTGACTCAGGCAGCGTCTGACCTTTACTATAGCGAGACGCAACCATTTCCAGGTCAGCACATCGTTTCTTCCGCTACATCCCCCTGCATCATACCCGCGATTGACTTCGACACCGGCGGCGAAGGCAAAGCTTTTCATGAGAACGACAATACCCTCGTCGGAGATACTTACCGTGCTGATAACGGAGATGCGAATAGTGCTGCCGTTGATGTTTATACCCCTTATGGATGGTGCATCGGATGGACGAGCAACGGAGAATGGCTGATTTATACGGTAGAAGTTGTGGATGAGGGGATTTATTCCATAGAGGCGGCACACGTCGGTAATGGCAGATATCACATCGAATTAGATAATGCAAACATATCGGGTCCCGTAGCTACTAGCGGCGGCGGCGACATTTCCAACTATGTATGGACTATGTCCGTACCGCGGATATCACTAGCCCCGGGAACGTATAAAATCAAATGGTTTGTTGAGGCAGGCAATAATTATTACGGAATACGAATCACGAAAATATGAATTATTGTAGAGGCGCAAGATTTTGCGCCTCTACATTTAAAAATATTTGCTATCTTTGCAGATATTTTTAAGAATGATAAGTCATGCAGAAATTACCAATTGGTATTCAGTCGTTTGAGAAGTTGCGCGATGAAGGTTGTTTGTATGTGGATAAAACGAAAGAAATACTCCAACTTACAAGTTCAAACATCGTGTTTCTCTCACGTCCGCGCCGTTTCGGGAAGTCGCTCCTTGTGAGCACCTTGGAGGAGCTTTACAGCGGCAGTCAGCATTTGTTTGAAGGTCTCTATATCTATGATAAATGGGACTGGACGCAGTGCTATCCTGTTATTCGGATAGATTGGACAGATATTGAGCATAATAGTAAAGAAGAGATGGAACGCAGTATGCTCAGTTATTTGAAACAGTTGGCTAATTTTCATCAGTTAACTTTTGTTTCTGAATATGCGTCCGATTGTTTCGCGGAATTGATTACTTTGTTGCACCGCAAAAAAGGCAATAAAGTGGTTGTGCTTATTGATGAGTACGACAGCCCCATATTGGATACAATGAAACAACCTGAAGCGGATGGTGTTCGCCAATTTCTTCAAAGCTTTTATAAAAGGCTAAAAGCCACCGACGACCATTTGAAATTTGTTTTTATGACAGGCATAACAAAAGTAGCCAAAGTATCAATATTTTCAGCATTGAACAGCCTCGAAGATATCTCATTAAGTGAGCAATTTTCTTCTATTTGCGGTTACACGCAGGAAGAATTGGAACGCGACTTTTCGGAATATATTGACGAAACAGCAGCGCATCTTATGGAGACTAAGGCGGACTTATTGGAAGATATTCGCAATTGGTATGATGGCTACTCCTGGGATGGTAAAACGCCGGTTTATAATCCGGTTTCTACTTTGTTGTTCTTCAAAATGAAAGAATTTTCCAATTACTGGTTTGATACAGGTACGCCCACTTTCCTTATCAACCGGCTCAAAAAACACGGTCTTGCTAAAACCGTATTGGAACCGATTGTTGCCGGTCAGACGGCATTCAACAGCTACGACCCTGATGAGTTGGAAGATATTCCCCTATTATTTCAAACAGGCTACTTGACCATCAAAAACAAACAACGAGTGGGTAAAAGTCCTCAATATACATTGGAAGTTCCCAATATGGAGGTAAAAGAGTCGTTGATGGAGCATTTGTTAAGTGCATATACCCAAGGAAAAGATGTTGGCTGCAGGATTGAACAGTTGTCTGAACCGGGATTTTCATAAGATTATAAAGATTAGTAAGATAAAAATTAAAAAACAAAAAAATCACATAATGAAAAAGTTAAGTATTTTATTTTTAATGACCATCGGCTGTTTGTCGGCATTTTCGCAATCGGCAGGTCGTAAGACCTTACCGGTTATGAAAGCTTGGAACTTGTGGCAGGATTCGTCCGCCACCTGGCAAAACGACTCACTGTATTTGCCGGAAAATGTTGATTTGACAGCCTTGGCATTGACGGCACCTGAGCCTTCGGGCGGCTGGAAAACATTAGACAAACTCCCGAAGGACGGCGTCAAGGTGGATTTACCGGCAATGGTGGAGGAATATTTCACGCCGGACGGGAAAGTCACCACCTTCCTCCCCGGCGTATATTGGTTCTGGAAAGACATCAATATCCCTGCCGACTGGAAAGGAAAAACCGTTCAATTAAAGATAGAAAGTGCCCGACTGCGTATTGAAATCTTCGTCAATGCCACGCTTGTCGGATATGATATTGTGGGAGACGTGCCATACAGTTGCCATTTAACGAACGCGCTGCTCTATGGCAAACGCAACCGCATTGCCATCCGGGTGACGAATCCGGGTGGTAATCGACGAGGCTGGGAAGATTACCCGGCAATGAGTTGGGGCAATTATCCGCTTCCGGCTTCCCGCAATTTCGGGGGCATCAACGGGAAAGTGGAACTTGTCGCCACTGATAATACCTATATCGACGATATTTTTGTTCGAAATCTCCGCACACCGGATTACAGGAGCATCGAAGTCCGAAGTACCATCCACAACCACCGGACAACGGCTCTTAACGCCCGGATAAGCTATGAGATTTTGCCCGCTTCAGGTGGCGCTGCAATTTATACCGGCACAGAGGAGCTGCTGATTCCGGCAGGAAATGAACCGATTACGGTCAAGAAGCAAATCACTTGTCCGGACGCGGTGCTGTGGAATATTGAGACACCGGCGTTGTACGTCTGCAAGGTGACGCTTGCCGGTCAAACAGCAGGACAGCCCCCGATTGACGCGACCGACCAACGGTTCGGCTTCAGGGTATTTGAAGTCAGCATCGCGAAAGGCGAAACGCAAGCGCACTATTTTATCAACGGGAAACGAATAATTTTCAAAGGCGGTATCGACTTTGGCTATTACGCCTTTACGGGTGGTTATCCCACAGAAGAAATGGCACTCAAAAGCGTGCTGGCGGCTAAATCTATCGGGCAAAACGCTTTCAATTTCCACCGACGCCTCGGATACCCGATTGTGCTGGACAAAGCCGACGAAAAAGGTTTGTTCCTGCACGAAGAACCAGGTGGCTTACATACCGAAGGTCACTACGATGTATCGGCAACCCCCTTTGCGGCAGCATTGATGCAGGAGAAAACCCGGCGGATGGTTCTTCGCGACCGCAGTCACCCAAGCCTTATTATCTATTGCCTCACCAACGAGGACAATACCTGGAATCCGTTTCGGCAGCAGGTGATGGAAGAAATCAACCGCTTGGACGGCACCCGGCTTGTGTTCAACTCGTCCGGCGGAAGCGAGGACCTGTTCATACCACATATCCGACCGTATGAAAGCGATATACGACCGGATTTTACCGATAACCATACCGTGGGTTCCGGCGCTTTTTTCGAAGAAATCGACTTCGATATGCACACCTCGATAGACGGCAACGCAAACATCCTGTATTGGGGCGAAGTTAAATGCTATACGGGACCTGACAACTGGTATGAAATAGGAAAGATGTTCAATGAAATCAAAAAGGCGAAAGGGGCGGCTTATAAAGGATATAATTACAGCCATTACCTTGCTCCCGGGAAAAAAATAGAAGCGTTTTTCACGAGACATCACATGGCTAACAGCGGCAGCGGCGTGATACGCACGCCCGGCGATATTTCCAAAGCCGCCGGCAGCGGGAAAATGTATAGCGACGGTCGGAATGCACAGAATATCATGTCATACGACCGGACGGACGGCTATGCCATCAATGCCTGGAGTGGCGGCAACGGTCTGGAAGGAGGCAGTGGCTGGTATTCGGGCCTCGTTGATGATGCCCGGAACATAAGAGGCGACACGTCCATTTACACCTACTACATTAGACCCTTGCAAATCGTGATACAACGCCGACCCTTTATATACAACGCAGGCGGCAAAACATTTTCCCCATCAGGTTTCGCATCGGGAAAACCGGCGTTTCGTATCAAACTCATCAATCAGGGCATCCTTCCGGCAGGAAATTACACGCTTGTGCTGAAACTCAAAGACGGAGCAGGCGTCTATGACGAAAACTACCGACACGAGGTTCCCATACAGGTGACCGGCGGGAATGTATATGCGCAGGACATCTATGCCAATTGTTTCATTGAACTGAAAAAAAACCTTCGAGGCGGTTTTGTGACACTGGAAGCTGAGTTGTTCAATACAAAGAATGAAAAAGTCACAGACGGAGCGGAACAGGTTCTGCTGACAAACCGTCCAAGTTTCAAGGACAATTTCAACGGATTGGCGGGCGAGGTCTATGACTGGACCGCAGCCCGGCAGGCACTCGAAAACGCCCATGCCACCGTAACAGACTTTGACCCGGCAAAAGCCAGTCACTACATCGCGGCAGCAGGCAACCCGGACGACAGAACCTTGGACGCGATGTTATCCAAAGTGAAAGACAACGGCACCACCTTATTGGTGAAATTGGACACCATCTGGGCAAAAAAGCTAAAAGAGAAAAACGTATTATCGGCGGCAGTCACCGAATGGGGCGCTCACCAGAACGGGTTTTGGAATGGCAACGGATTCGGTTATATCGACTATTTTGTAGGAAACACCGGTTTAAATGACCGGCAAACAGTTGGCACAACAGGATGGGAAGTTCCCGGCCATCCCAATGGTTTTTATCCGTTTGAAAGCGATTATCCGACTCACGTTTTCGGCACGTATGTGGCGCGACCGGATATAATACGGGTACTCATCGGCACAATCGACTATGGCAAGGGCAAAATCATACTCGCCCCAACCTATCCGGTGGATGGCAACCATCCGTTCAACGATTTATTGTTTTATAATATGCTCAGCATGAAGATAAAATAGGTGAAAAAATTTAATAATACACAATAAAAAAATATTAATATGAATAAGAAATGGATTTCAGTTGTTTTTATGTCAGGCTTGGTTCTGACGTGTTTTTCCGGATGTTCCCAATCGTCCGGCGCTAATGTTTATAAAAAGTTATTTGCCGAATTGGAAAAATATGCGGTCGTGTATGATAAATATAACGACACCGATTATCCCATACTGTCGGGAAATGCTGCTATTGGCGGTTTAATGGACCCATTGGGGCGGGGGGTCTATAATATTGAGGTAAACGATTTTTATTTGAATGAAAGAGACCGTTGCTTCGGACCGGGAATGATGCTCAACATGGCACAGTTTGCGGGTTTGCAACCGACAGAGTACCGACAGTCGTATAATTTGGAAAACGGCATATTGTCCACCCACGTGGGGTATGCCAATGGTGCTTACGATTCGGAATTGTTTTTTTCGCAGGACGACAAGGAACTGATGGTTTACACGTTTACTAACGTCGGTAAGACCGATTTGCTATGCAATATCGACCTCGGTTCGTTCGACCTTAAGGTGGCGAGCCATACGAACAAGACGGTTTACTGCGTTTCCAAAGAACCGTCGTTCACTTATTTGCATTATTTTTTGCAAACAAGTATTCCGTTCGGTTCGTTGCAGCCCGTGTCAAAAGACGTTCTGCCGCACGATATTGCTCTGACAGTGCCTGCGGGTAAGAAACTCGAAATTCTGGTACGGCTGAAAGTGACTCAGGATGCTGCGCTACTGCCATTGGCTGTACCTTCCAAAACGGGCGAAACGCGTAAAAATCATATCCGCACATGGAAGGAAAACTGGCAGTCCATGGGCTTTGTTATTCTTCCGGAAGGGGATTTTGCCAAAACGTTTTATCGCTCGTTGCACTGGTTGCAATGCACAGCCGGCGTGGAAAAAAATCTCCCCGGCGAACAACAGTTTGCAACCTTCAACTCCAAGATAGCGGCAGCGTATCATTATCGTGGCAAAGCACCCAGCATGAACTACAGTCCGTGGTTCCAGGAACCGTTTACCTACGGTGGCGCAGGCTGGTCGATACTGGCTTATACCTGGTTTGGCGACAAAACAAGAGCGGGCAATATGCTGGCAGGGCTTTACCGTCCTGATGTATTGAAAAAAAACGTTACGGCTATGTTTCCCGTCGGGAACTATGAGTTTGAATATGGCGGCAAGAAGAAGGGCAATTTCGAGTATCTTTCGCCGGACAACGGCGATGCCATTGCCTTTGGCCATGAACTGCTCTTCGACCGTTCCAATCGTCAGATACCCCCTTGGGACAAGCAGGTGCATATTCAGGGATTTGCTCCGGCAATGTATTATTATTACAACCGCTTTTATGCCGCAAACGAAGATACCGCTTATGCCGTCGTAAGAGGCTCCGCAGAGTTTTGGCGCGCCCTCCTGTATTACGATGCCAAGCAACAATCGTACGCCATTGCCCCCTTGCTTTCCTTGACGGAAGATTTGTTTGAAGCAGACCTTCTTGATGCCTTAATAGCCGCCAAATGGACGCTCACGCAAGCGGCAACGCTTGCAGAGCAAAGGAATACGGATAGCGATTTGCGAAAGAAATGGCTGCAAATAGCGCAAAACATCACATTTAGAGATAGAAACGACGTCTATCTCGAATTTGGCGGTGATGACGGCAGTCGTGCAGGAGCCGGTTACCAAGGCATTAGGGGCTATGCCTATCTGGGTTTTCCGACTTTGGAAACCATGAAGGATTTTTCCCCGAAGAAAGTGAATAAATCGCTGGATGAATGCTGGGAACGTAACAAAAAAGGCGCAGGCATGATTACCTTTATCGCCAACTGGTTTGCCTTGACCGACGCCTATTGGGGCAGAGCAGAAGAAGCGTACGAAAAAGCCGCTTTTTGCCTGACGCAGGTTGAGCCGTCGAACTCCGCCATGAGCGAACAAAAAGGCGTCTTCTATTACCATCTGGATGGTTATGCTGCCTTTCCGATGGTGCCCGTGGCGATGGTACTGCAATCGGTGGACAATGAAATAAAAGCATTTCCCGCCGTGCCCAAAGCGTTTGCCGACATCGAATTTTACAATCTTCCGGCAACCGACAATATCCGTGTTTCAGGCATCATGAAAGGTGGCAAAGCGCAGAAAGTTTGGTTCGAGAAAGAGGGCAAAACAGTGTTGGAAATAAAAGGTAAAGACCGCATCCAGGTTTCTGTGGTTGATGGACAGTTAACGGAAACAAAAAAATAGCTACGGGTAAGTTTAATTATTTTGCTTACCTTTGCAGATATTTATAAAAATGATAAATCATGAAGGAATTACCGATAGGTATCCAGTCGTTTGAAAAGTTGCGCGATGAAGGTTGTTTGTATGTGGATAAAACGAAAGAAATACTCCAACTTACAAGTTCAAACATCGTGTTTCTCTCACGTCCACGCCGCTTTGGAAAGTCGCTCCTTGTGAGCACCTTGGAGGAGCTTTACAACGGCAGTCAGCATTTGTTTGAAGGTCTCTATATCTATGATAAATGGGATTGGACGCAGCGCTATCCTGTTATTCGGATAGACTGGACAATTATCAAGCATGGGAGCAAAGAAGAGATGGAACGAAGTATGCTCAATTATTTGAAACAGTTAGCTAATTTTCATCAGTTAACTTTTGTTTCTAACTATGCGTCCGATTGTTTTGCGGAATTGATTACTTTGTTGCACCGCAAAAAAAACAATAAAGTGGTTGTGCTTATTGACGAGTACGACAAGCCCATACTGGATGCGATAGGCAAGCCGGAAGCAGCAGAAATTCGTGCGTTTCTTCAGGAATTTTATGTGATATTGAAAGGTGCCGACAGCCATTTGAAATTTGTCTTTATGACAGGCGTAACGAAAGTGGCAAAAGTATCAATATTTTCAGCGTTGAACAGCCTTGAAGACATTACGTTAGACGAAGAATATGCCTCTATTTGCGGTTACACACAGGAAGAATTGGAACGCGACTTTTCGGAATATATTGACAATACGGCAGTGCATCTCATGCAGACTAAGGCGGGCTTATTGGAAGATATTCGCACTTGGTATGATGGCTACTCCTGGGATGGTAAAACGTCGGTTTATAATCCGGTTTCTACTTTGTTGTTCTTCAAAATGAAAGAATTTTCCAATTATTGGTTTGATACAGGTACGCCCACTTTCCTTATCAACCGGCTCAAAAAACACGGTCTTGCTAAAACCGTATTGGAACCGATTGTTGCCGGTCCGACGGCTTTCAACAGCTACGACCCTGATGAGTTGGAAGATATTCCCCTATTATTTCAAACCGGCTACTTGACCATCAAAAACAAACAACGAGTGGGTAAAAGTCCTCAATATACATTGGAAGTACCCAACATGGAGGTAAGAGAGTCGCTGATGGAATATCTGTTAAGTGCATATACCAATTATCCTCTTTCAAAAATGTCGGCACTTGGACAACAAATGTTGCAACAAATCCTTGCTTTCGATGCGAAAGGCTTTACAAATAATATGCGTATAATGCTTGCCGACGTTCCTTACACTTTGCTGCCATCCAAGGCGCAAGACGAAGCGGAAGCGGAAGCGGAAAATTTAGCAAGTGAAGCCTTTTATCACAACATCTTTCAAATGTGGATGACCATGCTGGGCTTCAATATTCAAAGCGAAAGGATGACCAACCGGGGACGTATGGATGCCGTGTTGCAGCAAGAGGGAGTAGCGATAGTGGTAGAGTTGAAATTCCATGCCACCACGGAAACCGATACCTTGCTCAACCAAGCCATCGCGCAAATCCGCGAGAAGCGCTATTATGAGCCGTTTCTTGACCGGAAAATCATTCTGCTGGGCATTGCGTTCAGTGGGAAAGATGTTGGTTGCAGGATAGAACAGTTGAATGTATAATAAAAATTAAAAATTAAAAATTAAAAATATGAATAAGAAAAAGAGTGTTATTTTTTGTTGTCTGCTCAATGGCTTTTGTTGTTTTTCGCAGCAACTTGTTAGTATTGATTTATCGAAAACAGGGCGTACTTATGAAGGCTTGGGTGCATTGAGCGCCGGAGCCTCATCCCGTTTGTTGATAGATTATGAAGAGCCTTATCGCAGTGACATTTTGGATTATCTGTTTAAACCGAAATTCGGGGCAAACATACAACATCTGAAAGTGGAGATTGGCGGCGATGTGTTCTCTACTGACGGCACCGAACCTTCTCATGCAAGGACGAGAGAAGAGTATCTGAACCCTCAACCGCATTATTTTGACAGAGGATATGAGTGGTGGCTGATGAAAGAAGCCAAGAAACGAAATCCCGCTATAAAGCTGGATATTCTGGAATGGGGAGCGCCCGGATGGATAGGTGATGGGAAATTTTACTCGGATGATAATATCGATTATCACATCAGTTTTATCAAAGGGGCAAAAAAGTATCACAATCTGGACATTGATTATGTAGGCATCTGGAACGAGCGGATATATGATACGGAATATATCAAGCGGTTTCGAAAAAAACTGGATCAGGAATCCCTGTCACAGGTTAAATTAGTTGCTGCCGACTCCGACGGCAAGAAATCCTGGAATAACGGCAAGTACGTCTGGAAGATAGAGGAGGATATATTGTTAGACAAAGACCTGATGGCATCCGTGAATGTGGTAGGCGACCATTATGTAGAACGTTATGTTACTCCCCCCTATACAAGCCCGGAAAAATTGCAACAGACAGGCATTCCTCTCTGGAACAACGAAGGCGGCCCCTGGCGGGGAGACTGGCAAGGTTTTGGCGAATTGGCAAAACTCTATAACCGCGATTATATTGAGGGAAAGATGACCAAAACGCTCACCTGGAGCCTGATTACATGCTATTATGATAATCTGGCGCTTCCCAATTCAGGCTTGATGCGCGCGAAGACGCCCTGGTCGGGACATTATGAGGTGGAGCCCGGATTGTGGGCGATTGCCCATACTACGCAATTCGTAGAGCCCGGCTGGAATTATATTGACGATGGTTGCGGATATTTGGAGAAAGGCTCTTATGTGACCCTGTCTGCCGATTCCAAAAACAAAAATTTCAGTATTATCATTGAAACAGTGGATGCTGCCGAGTCTCAAAAAGTAAGTTTCCGGTTGCAGAATACCGACATCAAGAATCTGAAAGTTTGGAAAACTTCAGTGGAAGGAGATGTTTTCAAGCAGGAAAAGGATATAAAAGTAAACAATAGTACTTTCACCCTTCTTTTGTCACCCAAATCAGTTTATACGATTTCCACAGAAAAAGGTCAAACGAAAGGAAAAGCCGTGATACCTCCCTCTAAACCATTTCCATTTCCTTATTCGGCGGATTTTGAAGGTGAAAAAATAAATGGAACACCCCGCTATTTTTCCGACCAGGGCGGCGCTTTTGAAGTGGTGGAAAGGGAAGACAAGAAAGGCAAATGTTTGCGTCAGATAATCACCCGCCCCTGTATAGAGTGGCAAGCAGGAACACCGTTAAACCAAACTGTAATTGGCGATACTGCATGGGCTGATTATTCCATCAAAACGGATGTTTATTTTGTCGAGCCTTACAGCGAAGCTTTTGTGATAGGGCGAACCCTTCAAATGCATAGCTCGCAAAAACCGGCAGACGCGTATTATTTCAGAGTAAAATCTTCCGGACATTGGACGTTGAATGCCGGCAGCAAAATATTGACTTCGGGATGGCTTCCGGTAACGCTGCAAACGTGGAATACCCTAACGCTGTCCATGAAAAATACCAAAATAACAGCGTCCATCAACGGCACAGTGCTAAGCGAGGTGGAAGATAATACGTTTACACATGGCGTATCCGGCATTGGAACCAGCTTTAATAAGGTAGATTTCGATAATTTTCATATTTATAAATAAAAAACAAAAAATTCACATAATGAGAAAGTTAAGTATTTTATTTTTAATGACCATCGGCTGTTTGTCGGCATTTTCGCAATCAGCAGGTCGTAAGACCTTACCGGTTATGAAGGCTTGGAACTTGTGGCAGGATTCGTCCGCCACCTGGCAAAACGACTCATTGTATTTGCCGGAAAATGTTGATTTGACAGCCTTGGCATTGACGGCGCCTGAGCCTTCGGGCGGCTGGAAAACATTAGACAAACTCCCGAAGGACGGCGTCAAGGTGGATTTACCGGCAATGGTGGAGGAATATTTCACGCCGGACGGGAAAGTCACCACCTTCCTCCCCGGCGTATATTGGTTCTGGAAAGACATCAATATCCCTGCTGACTGGAAAGGGAAAACCGTTCAATTAAAGTTAGAAAGTGCCCGACTGCGTATTGAAATTTTCGTCAATGCCACGCTTGTCGGATATGATATTGTGGGAGACGTGCCATACAGTTGTCATTTAACGAGCGCGCTGCTCTATGGCAAACGCAACCGCATTGCCATCCGGGTGACGAATCCGGGTGGTAATCCCTTCCGCGGGTGGGGAGATTACGATGGATTGAGTTGGGGCAATTATCTGCTTCCGGATTCCCGCAATTTCGGGGGCATCAACGGGAGCGTGGAGCTTGTCGCCACTGATAATACCTACATCGACGATATCTTTGTCCGAAATCTCCGCACACCGGATTACAGGAGCATCGAAGTCCGAAGTACCATCCACAACCACCGGGCAACGGCTCTTAACGTCCGGATAAACTATGAGATTTTGCCCGTTTCAGGCGGCGCTGCAATTTATACCGGCACAGAGGAGCTGCTGATTCCGGCAGGAAATGAACCGATTACGGTCAAGAAGCAAATCACGTGTCCGGACGCGGCACTGTGGAATATAGAGACGCCGACGTTATACGTCTGCAAGGTGACGCTTGCCGGTCAAACAGCAGGACAGCCTCCGATTGACGCGACCGACCAACGGTTCGGATTCAGGGTATTTGAAGTCAGCATCGCGGAAGGAGAAACGCAAGCGCACTATTTTATCAACGGAAAACGAATAATTTTCAAAAGCGGTATCGACTTTGGCTACTACGCCTTTACGGGGAGCTATCCCACGGAAGAAATGGCACTCAAAAGCGTACTGGCGGCTAAGTCTATTGGGCACAATGCTTTCAATTTCCACCGACACCTCGGATACCCGATTGTTCTGGACAAAGCCGACGAAAAAGGTTTGTTCCTCTACGAAGAACCCGGTGGCTTAAATACCGACGGCTACGATGTAGCGGCAACCCCCTTTTCGGCAGCATTGATGTACGAGAAAGTCCGGCGGATGGTTCTTCGCGACCGCAACCACCCAAGCCTTATTATCTATTGCCTCACCAATGAGGACAATAACTGGAATCCGTTTCGACAGAAGGTGATGGAAGAAATCAACCGCCTGGACGACACCCGGCTTGTGTTCAATTCGTCCGGCGCAAGGGGTGGGGGATATGGACTGTCCATACAGCATATCCGACCGTATGAAAGCCATCGACGACTGGATTTTACCGATAACCATACCGTGGGTTCCGGCGCTTTTTTCGCTGAAGCCGACTTTAATATGCACGAGCCAACAGACGGCAACGCTAATATTCTGTATTGGGGAGAGGTCAAGTGCTACACGGGACCTGACAACTGGTATGAAATAGCAAAGATGTTCCATGAACTCAAGAAAACGAAAGGGGCGGCTTACAAGGGATATAATTACAGCCATTATCTTGATGCCGGAAAAAAAATAGAAGCGTTTTTCACGAGACATCGCATGGCGAACAGCGGCAGCGGCGTGATACGCACGCCCGGCGATATTTCCAAAGCCGCCGGCATCGGGAAAATGTATAACGACGCTCGAAATGCACAGAACATCATGTCATACAACCGGGCGGACGGCTATGCCATCAATGCCTGGAGTGGCGGCAACGGGTTGGACGGACAGAGCGGCTGGTACTCCGGTCTCGTTGATGACGCCCGGAACGTGAGAGGCGACACGTCCATTTACGCCTACTACACCAGACCCTTGCAAATCGTGATACAACGCCGAACCGGTATATACGCAGAAACAGGCGGCAAAGCGTTTGCCGTACAGGAAAAGCAACCGGGGAAACCGGCATTTCGTATCAGACTCATCAATCAGGGCATCCTTCCGGCAGGAAATTATAAGCTTGTGCTGAAACTCAAAGACGGTGCAGGCGTCTATGACGAAAGCTACCGGAAAGAGCTCCCCGTACAGGTGAGCGGCGGGAATGTATATGCGCAGGACATCTGTGACAATTATGTCATTATAGTGAAAGAAAACCTTCGAGGCGGTTTCGTGACGCTGGAAGGCGAGTTATTCAATACAAAGAATGAAAAAGTCACGGACGGAGCGGAACAGGTTCTGCTGACAAACCGTCCAAGTTTCAAGGACAATTTCAACGGATTGACGGGCGAGGTCTATGACTGGCCCGCAGCCCGACAGGCACTCGAAAACGCCCATGCCGCCGTAGCGGACTTCGATCCGGCAAAAGCAAGCCATTACATCGCAGCAGCAGGCAACCCGGACGACAGAACTTTGGACGCGATGTTATCCAAAGTGAAAGACAGCGGCACCACCTTGTTGGTGAAATTGGATACCATCTGGGCAAAAAAGCTAAAAGAGAAAAACGTATTATCGGCGGCAGTCACCGAATGGGGTGCTCACCAGAGGGGGTTTTGGGATGGCAACGGTTTCGGTTATATCGACTATTTTGTAGGAAACACCGGTTTAAATGACCGGCAAACAATCGGCACAACAGGATGGGAAGCCGGCCATCCCGATGGTTTTTATCCGTTTGAAAGCGACTATCCGACGCACGTTTTCGGCACGTATGTGGCACGACCGGATATAATACGGGTACTCATCGGAACAATCGACTATGGCAAGGGCAAAATCATCCTTGCTCCAGCCTATCCGGTGGACGGCAACTATCCATTCTACGACCTGCTGTTTTATAATATGCTCAGCATGAAGATAAAATAGGTGGAAAAGTTAGTAATACACAACAAAAGATATTATATGAATAAGAAATGGATTCCGGTTGTTTCTATGTTAGGCTTGGTTCTGACGTGTTTTTCCGGATATTCCCAATCGTCCGGCACTAATGTTTATAAAAAGTTATTTGCCGAATTGGAAAAATATACGCTCGTGTATGCTCAATACAACGACACCAATTATCCCATACTGTCGGGAAATGCTGCTATTGGCGGTTTAATGGACCCATTGGGGCGTGGCGTCTATAATATTGAGGTAAATGATTTTTATTTGAACGACAGAGACCGTTGCCTCGGACCGGGCATGATGCTCAATATGGCACAGTTTGCAGGTTTGCAGCCGACAGAGTACCGACAGTCGTACAATTTGGAAAACGGAATACTGTCCACTCATCTTGCCTATTCTACCGGTGCATATAATTCGGAGTTGTTCTTTTCACAGGACGATAATGAACTGATGGTGTACACCTTAACGAACCTTGGCAAGGACAATCTGCTCTGCAATATTGACCTTGGGCGATATTCGCTCAAATTTGCAAGCCAAAGCCGTTCGAGTTTGTATTTAACATCGCCGGACGGCAGTTTTTCCAGCCTGCATTATTTCCTTCAGTCCAATATGAATTTGAATACGCAGCTGCCTTATTCTCAGGATGTGTATGTAAATGTTCCGCCGGGTAAAACGGTGGAACTCACGTTGCGCTTGCAAGTACACTCCGATAATACGCCCAAAACGCTAACCAATCCAACAGATGTAAATTCCCTGTTAAAAAACCACATCAACAAATGGCAGGAAAATTGGACGTCCATGGGCTTTGTCATTCTTCCGGAAGGGGATTTTGCCAAAACGTTTTATCGCTCGTTGCATTGGTTGCAATGTACAGCCGGTGTGGAGCGAAACCTGCCCGGCGAGCAACAGTTTGCAACCATAACTTCCAATATGGCAGCGGCTTACAATTATCATGGCAATGCACACTTGAACGGTAATCCGTGGGCACAGGAACCGTTTACTTACGGCGGCGCAGGCTGGGCAACGCTGGCTTATACCTGGTTTGGCGACAAAACAAGGGCAGGCAATATGCTGGCAGGGTTTTACCGTCCTGAAGCGCTGAAAAAAAACGTTACGGACATCTTTCCCGTCGGGAAATATGAATTTAAATATGGTGGCAAAAAGAAGGGGACTTTCGAGTATCTTTCGCCGGATAATGGCGATGCCATTGCCTTTGCCCACCAAAACCTGTTCGACCGCTCCAATCATCAGGCGCCGCCCTGGGACAAGCAGGTGCATGTTCAGGGATTTGCTCCGGCAATGTATTATCATTACAACCGTTTGTATGCCGAAAAAAACGATACCGCCTACGCTGTGATGAGAGGTTCTGCCCGGTTTTGGCAAAGTATCCTGCATTGGGATGCCAAACAAAAATCATACACGCTTGCGCCATTATTGTCGTTGACGGAAGATTTGTTTGAAGCAGACCTTCTTGATGCCTTAATAGCTGCAAGATGGGTGTTGACACAAGCGGCGGCACTTGCAGAACAAAGAAACACGGATAGTGATTTACGCAAAAAATGGCTGCAAATAGCGCAAAACATCCGCATAAAAGACAAGAATGATGTCTATCTTGAATATAGCGGAGATGACGGAAACCGTGTCGGCGCCGGATACATGGGAATCAGGGGTTATACCTATCTGGGTTTCCCAACCTTGGAAACGATGAAAAGTTTATCTGCCGGAAAAGTAAACAAATCGCTGGACCAATGTTGGGAACGCAACAAAAAAGGCGAAGGCATGATAGCGTTCATGGCCAATTGGTTTGCCCTGACAGACGCTTACTGGGGGCGAGCGGAAGAAGCATACGCAAAATCGCTTTACAGTCTCACGCAAACAGAGCCGTCAACCGGTGCGATGTGCGAGCAAACAGGCATGATGTATTATTTTCTCACAAGCTATGCCTCTTTTACGATGATTCCGGTATCCATGGTATTGCAATCGGAGGGCAATGAAATAAAAGCATTTCCCGCCGTGCCCGAAGCCTTTAAAGATATTGAATTTTACAATCTTCCGGCAACCGGCGATATCCGTGTTTCAGGCATCATGAAAGGTGGAAAATCGCAGAAAGTTTGGTTCGAGAAAGAGGGCAAAAAAGTGTTGGAAATAAAAGGTAAAGATCGCATCCAGGTTTCTGTGGTTGATGGACGGGTAAAGGAAACAAAGTCTGTTCCCATGACTAAGTAGCGACAAAACATTTTTGGCAATAAACAGTCGTTATTGCCAAAAATGTTGTATTTTTGCAGACAGATAAATAGTATAAAAATAGATGATTACAAATGCGGACATAATGCGATTTGCTGCTAACAATAAGCAGTTTACACGTAAAGAACTTATTAATTATTTGGAGAAATACCAACAATTAGTATCTTCTAATGCTGTTTCCATGCAGTTAAAACGTCTTTTAAATAAACATGCTTTAGTCCGTCCGAAATTGGGTGTATATGCTTTGCCGGAACAATCGAAGGCAGATTTTTTTATTACAAATACCAATGATATTAAGCAGATAAGCGAACAAATCAAAGCACAATTTCCGTTTATCCATTATTGTGTTTGGAGTAGTAAAGTAGTTTTGCCGTATATGCACCACGTCCCCAATTTAAATTTTTTACTTGTTGATGTGGAACGTGATGCTTCCGAAGCAGTTTTTAATATGCTTCATGCAGCTGAAACGCCCAATCGAATATTTTTAATGCCGACACAAACCGATTTTGACAGATATGTAGTTGGAAACGAAGCTATTATTGTTCGCACATTGGTTTCGGAAGCACCATTGCAAGTGTATGAAAAAATACCGACGCCTGCCTTAGAAAAAATTTTGGTAGATATGGTGGGCGATATTGAATTTTCATTTCTTCAAGGTGCAGAAATACACTACGTTTATACAGCGATTTTTGAAAGGCATAAAGTCAATACAAACAAGTTGCTACGTTACGCAACCCGACACGGACGAAAGCAAGAAGTACAACAATTATTAAATGAGAACAAGTTATGATAAACCCGGATAGCCGTACCATAGAATGGATGCGCCAAGTAGCAAACGAGGTCGGATTTTCCGATATAACGCTGATTGAAAAATCAATCCGTGCATTTTCTTTGCTCGAATCGTTGGCATTGTCGGGTTGTCCGTTTGTATTCAAAGGCGGCACCGCTTTGATGCTCCATCTGAATAATGCCAAACGCCTCTCTATTGACATTGACATTGTTTGCCCACCCAATACCGACATTGAACAATACTTACTAAAAAATGCAACAAACTACGGATTTGACAATGTAAAATTAGTAGAACGCATTAGTCCGCATAATGTTCCAAAAGCACATGCAAAATTCTTTTATCAAGTCAGTTATGTTACAGGAGCAGATACCGAATATATTTTGCTTGACGTATTGTTTGAAAACATCCAGTATGCCAAAGTGGAACAATTACCCATTCAAAGTCGATTTCTCAAAACGTATGGCGAGCCTGTTTTGGTAAATATTCCGAGTGTTGCCGACTTATTGGGCGATAAACTCACAGCATTTGCGCCAAACACCACAGGAATACCATATTTCAAAGGTACGAGAAGTTGTTCAATGGAAATAATCAAACAACTTTTTGATATTGCCTCTCTGTTCGACATTACACACGATATAACGGTAGTCTCCGACACTTTCCGCAAGTTTGCAGCCGTAGAATTGATGTATAGAAATTTAACCCACATTGCGCACTATCCGGAATAAAGTCGTTGTAAATCAGACTGTTGGAATTTTTCAAAAACCTGTTTGTGTACTACAAATTTTTTCGTTTGGAATGGATATGGGCGATGCCTTAGTTTGTCGTGGAGCAATTTGACTTTGGGACTTGGCTCGGAACATTTTCGCAGGATA
>BBRT01000254.1 GCA_001417715.1 Candidatus Symbiothrix dinenymphae | reverse complement strand
CGTATAGATGCCGTGTTGCAGCAAGACGGAGTGGCAATAGTGGTAGAGTTGAAATACCACGCTACCACGGAAACCGACATTTTGCTCAACCAGGCCATCGCGCAAATCCGCGAGAAGCGCTATTATGAGCCGTTTCTTGACCGAAAAGTCATTTTGCTGGGGATTGCATTCAGTGGAAAAGATGTTGGTTGCAGGATTGAACAGATTGTCTGAACCGGGATTTTCATAAGATTATAAAGATTAGCAAGATAGAAATTTAAAAACAAATTATTTACATAATGAAGAAAACAAGTATTTTATTTTTAGCAACAATCCCTTGTTTGTCGGCTATTTCTCAACCGACAAACAGCGGTTATCCCATCAACCCCGTACCATTTACTTCGGTGAAAGTGACCGACCAATTTTGGGGACAACGGCTGACAGCCAGCCATGAAGTAACTATTCCGTTGGCTTTCGGCAAATGTGAAGAAACGGGGCGGTATGAAAATTTCCACAAGGCAGCCCATCCAAGCCCCGACGATAAAGTGGTTGGATATTCTTTTGATGCTACGGATGTCTATAAAACCATCGAAGGCGCTTCTTATTACATGCAGACATGGCCGGATCAGAAGTTGGTGCGTTAAATC
>BBRT01000253.1 GCA_001417715.1 Candidatus Symbiothrix dinenymphae | reverse complement strand
CCGGTATATTTTTCGAAACGTCCCTGAATACGGGTGTCCAATGTGGTGGTTTTGGTCAGTTTGAAAATGACATTACTCCGCACATGGAACCGGTTGATATCAATATTGTTGTTGTAATTGTTCCGCCCGTCCACTTTCAGCAAGCCTGTTTCGTTCTCGAATCCTCCGGCAACATAGTAGGTAGCCACCGTGCCACCGCCTGAAACGTTCAGGTTGGCTTTGGTGTTGGTGGTCTGCTGTTTAAACAGCGCATCGTACCAATTGACATTGGGATAAATCATCGGATTTTCTCCCCGAGCGGTGGAATAGATTTTCTGCTCGCTGTACTTTGGCGTCGCACCGGGGGTGCGTGACAACTGTGTTTGATTGCTCAAACGCATATAAGCCACCCCGTCCATCAGTTCAGGCATTTGTGTAGGCGTAGCCACATTTACGTCCACCCTTGCGTTGATTTTTGTGGTGCCTTCACGTCCCGACTTGGTGGATACCAGAATGATACCATTGGCACCTCGTGCACCGTAGAGCACGGTTGCCGAAGCGTCTTTCAACACGGAGAAACTCTCAATGTCGTCGGGTTGCATACGGGCGAGGTCGTCGGTGGCCGCCTCATAGACGTCAATAAGAATCAACG
>BBRT01000252.1 GCA_001417715.1 Candidatus Symbiothrix dinenymphae | reverse complement strand
GCTAAAGTATTGGTCTATTGGGCAAGTCCGTTGTTCAACGGCAATACGGAGTATAGCGACTTTCTGGACCATAACGGCGAGCATTTCTACAACCACACCGGAACCCCCGAACCGATGGACAAAGGCTGCCGAAGCTTGCCGTATTGCATTTGAGGCTTGTGACGCAGGCGGAGTACGGCTGTATCAATCTTCCGACTACGTTACACAAATGAAGATTTCGGATACTACACGCCGGGTAAATGTCTTGCGCAATTCTTTGGCCGAACTCTGGGCTTCCAATATGGAAGTAATCTGGGGCAATACATCCGGTTGGGTCGGGAATGATATGCAGTTAGCTGCTCAAGCTCAAGTAGAGACCGGTAATTCCAACGTAACGGGAAGACTGGGTGTACCGTTTTCTACCGTTGATTTGTTTTATTCCAACCATGGAGTTCCCATTGAGCAGGATACGGCATGGCTCAACAGCGGACGCTATGCCAATCGCTTCGCAGTGCGTGAGGGCGAAGATGACCATCAATATTATATTCAAAAAGGGCAAAAGACAGCAGAAATGAACTTTGAACGGGAACCCCGTTTTTACGCTTCATTGGGTTTTGACCGTGGCAAATGGTGGGGCAATACCTATAAGCTTCAT
>BBRT01000251.1 GCA_001417715.1 Candidatus Symbiothrix dinenymphae | reverse complement strand
CATCATCGAAGGTCATACCTGCGACTTCGGCACCCACCTCGTCAATATGTCAATAGCCCAAAAGCGTGCCGAAATCGCCAAAAACTACCTCGTCCAAAAAGGCATCGCCGCCAACCGCATCACCACCGTAGCAAAAGCAGCAACAGAGCCGGTCGCGCCAAATGCCGGTGAAGCAAACAGGAAGAGAAACAGGCGGGTGGTGATAGTGATTGATTAAAACTTGATGGCTGCCCTTGGGCTATGCAACCTCATTTTTACCTAATTTTCTTAACAAAACAACCTCAGTAGCAAGATGTTACACACCATCCCCCAACCTCATTACCACATTTTTTTGCAGAAAATGCGGTAATGAGGTTGATGTGTGAGAGGCATTCTCTGCTTGCTACTGAGGTGGTTTTGTTGAGAAAATTAGGTGAAAATGAGGTTTAAGAACCATTTTGTGACAAGTTTTCTGTTTTTATCCCGTAGGGATTGTAGCTCGGTAGAAAATAGAATCGCCCCGCCCCCCCCCCCCATTTCAGCATCCCGTAGGGATGCAACCGTTTGCGGATTATGTTGCATCCCTACGGGATGCGGGGAGAAGGAGAGGTATGGTTTTCTACCGAGCTATAATCCCTACGGGATAAAAACAGAACGCAAAAATTTCATCCGGTTGTAATCTGTTTGACATCCCGCACTACGGGATGCTGAAATGCGAGGCATTCCATAACTAAACTCTAAACTCTAATAACTAAACTCTAATTCTACCGAGCTACAATCCCTACGGGATAAAACAAATGATGAACGAACAATATTCATAAAACATCCATCTTTTTTACACCCCACCCGTAGGGCACCGCCCTACGCTATTGCTCGAAGGGCTTCACC
The DNA here is from genome assembly GCA_001417715.1 of Candidatus Symbiothrix dinenymphae. Taxonomy (GTDB): domain Bacteria; phylum Bacteroidota; class Bacteroidia; order Bacteroidales; family Azobacteroidaceae; genus Azobacteroides; species Azobacteroides dinenymphae. The sequence continues at coordinate 20,354 of BBRT01000251.1, read as the reverse complement.
CTTAAAATCCATCCTGTCAATCCTTTAATCCTGAAAATCCTGATTCAGACAAAATGTTCCTACGGGACAGCAATATCGCATCTACGGCACGAATGAGATGGTGATGGGCGTTTTCTACCACTGTTTTATCACTACGGGTGGGGTGTTGATAACTTTTTCATAACTTTTTTGGAAAAAATGGTGGGGAATTGTGGGGAATTGTGTACTTTTGCACTCTGAAATAGCGAGTTAGAGTTTAGTTATTAGAGTTTAGAGTTTAGTTATTGGAGTTTAAAATAGCGTTTAGAGTATTGTGGAACGATTTATTGGAAATATGGATGCTAAGACGGATGCCAAGGGACGGGTGTTCGTGCCGGCGGCGTTTCGCAAAATTTTGCAGACGGCAGAAGATGCGCGGCTCGTTATGCGCAAGGATATTTACAAAGATTGTTTGGTATTGTACCCACTGACGGCGTGGGAAGCGGAATTGGCAAAACTTCACGAGCGGCTTGATGAATATGATGAGGAGCAAAACGATTTCTATCAATGCTTTGTGGCTGATTCGGAGGTGCTGGAGATGGATTCCAACGGGCGTATTCTCATTGGCAAACGTTATTTGCAGTTGGCAAATGTGAGCAGCGATGTGCGTTTCGTGGGGATGGATGATAAAATTCGGATTTGGAGTCGCGCCAATTTTGACGCTTTTATGAAGCAAAACAATGAAGGATTTAAGATGAATGCGCGAAAGTTCCTTAGTAGACAAGGGATTGCGGGTCAAGCCCGCAATGACGGCGATAATAATGACAATAAAGAATGAGTGAAGCTACTACATATCACACACCGGCACTCCTCGCGGAGAGCATTGACGGACTGAACATTCAGCCCGCCGGCACCTACGTTGATGCCACTTTCGGCGGTGGGGGACATTCGCACGCACTGTTGAGCCGCTTGGGTGCGAAGGGGCGGCTCTATGGCTTTGACCAGGACGAGGATGCGATGGCTAATGCATTGCCGGACAAGCGATTCACCTTTGTGCGGGGCAATTTTCGCTATATAGCCAATTTTATGGATTGGTATGGTGTGGGGGAGATTGATGGGTTGCTGGCAGATTTGGGCGTTTCGTCGCACCATTTCGATGATGCCCGGCGCGGTTTCTCGTTTCGCTTCGTCGGCGATTTGGATATGCGGATGAATAAACAGAGCAGTCTGACGGCGGCAAAAATCCTCAATACTTACACGGAGGAGGCTTTGGCAGATGTACTGTATAAATATGGTGAACTGCGCAATGCGCGGGCGATTGCGCGGGCAATTGTTCGCGAACGGGCGGTGAAAGGGTTTCGCAAGACTGCCGATTTGCTGGCGGTGTTGCAACCGTTTTTCAATCGCGAAAGAGAGAAAAAGCAGTTGGCACAGGTGTTTCAAGCGTTGCGCATCGAAGTCAATGGCGAAATGGATGCATTGCGAGCACTGTTGCAGCAAACGACCGACCTGTTGAAGTCGGGCGGGCGAATGGCAGTCATCACTTACCATTCGCTGGAAGACCGCCTGGTGAAGCACTATTTCAAGAGCGGCAATTTTGAGGGCGAAATCCAAAAAGATTTTTACGGCAATGTGCAGTCGCCGTTTCAGGTGCTACACAACAAAGTGATTGTGCCGCAAGAAGCAGAAATCGCCCGCAACCCCCGCTCCCGCAGCGCAAAATTAAGAATAGTTGAAAAAAAATAGTAATTATGGCAGCAGCACAGACAACAAAACAGAGAAAACGCAAACGCAACTATTTTCGCTCCATATTGGGTGGCGACATTCTCACGGAGGCTGTTGTCGTTCAGCAGGCGAAGTTGCTGGTGCTGATTGTGGTGCTGGTGATTATTTTGATTAGCAATAATTACGCCTGCGACAAAAAACTATCGCGGATTGAAACTTTGAAAGTGGAACTTCAGGATGTGAAATATGAGAATTTGTTTTTGATGATGCAGTTCACAAAAATCAGTCGGCAGTCGCAAGTGAAAGAGCTACTGCACGAACAGGGGAGCGAGTTGATGGCACCCACCACGCCCGCATTTGAAATAGAAAGAAAAAAGCAATGACAGTAGAGGAGAAAGAATATAAGAGCGAAGAAGTTATCGGGCGTTACTCGTTTATAGCGTTCCTGGTGATTTTGTTTGCCGTTTGGATTATCGGCAAAGCCAGCTACATCTCTATTGCGGAGGGTGATTATTGGCGCGATTTGGGTGAGCATCAGGTTGCAGACAGCGTTCTCGTGCCGGCAATGCGCGGCAATATATATGCCTCCAACGGCGAACTGATGGCGATTAGCGAACCTCAATACCGTTTGTATCTGGATTTTTGGGCGGACGGCTTTGCGGACGATAGCCTCAAAAAATACATCAAACCGCTGGCAGTCAAATTGCATGCTTTATTGCCTCATCGGTCGGCTGCGTATTACGAAAATCATATTATGCAGGGCTGGAAGCAGCAACAAGGAGTAAAAAAAGGTAAAAAAGGCATCCGAAAGACGCGTGAGTATGCTCTATTGGACACAGATATTGATTACGGGCAGTGGAAAAAGGTGAAGCAGATGCCGTTTTTCAATCTGGGGAGAGGCAAGACAGGGCTTTACAGCAAGGTGTTGAAAAAGCGCACCAACCCGTATGAAACATTGGCGTTGCGCACGATTGGGAGCATTTACCGAGAGTCCGGACAAAACGGCAAAATCGGCAAAAACGGGCTGGAGTTGCACTACGATTCGGTGCTGAGCGGCGTGTCGGGGCTGGGAACACGCCAACGGGTGGACGGGCATCTGATTACATTAGTGGAAAAAAAGCCGGTGAATGGCAAAGATATTGTCTCAACCATTGATGTGCATACGCAGGACATCACCGAAACGGCATTGCTCAAAAAACTGCGCGAGTTGAATGCCGAATCCGGCACGGCAGTGGTCATGGAGGCGGCAACGGGCGAAATTCGCGCCATTACCAATATGGGGCGACTGCCCGACGGCACTTGGGGCGAGGTGCAAAATTTCGCCGTGAACGACCAGAGCGAGCCGGGGTCAACGTTCAAAGTGGTAACGATGATGGTGGCGTTGGAGCAGGAGAAGATTAAACCCACCGACATTGTGGACTTGGGCGTGGCCGGGTGGACAATTCCCGGCACCAATGATGTGATATATGATACTCACCAAAAAGAGATTACTGCCGAAAAAACGATTCGCTATTCGTCCAATATCGGGATTGCCAAACTGATTTTGAAGGCGTATGGCAAGCACCCCAGCCAATTTGTGGATGGCATCTACAAAATCGGATTTCATCGCGATATGCACCTGGAAATACCCGGCTCAGGTGTGCCGGTCATCCCCCACCCCCAAGATAAAGTGCATTATTGGTCGAACAGCACACTGGCGACCATGTCTTACGGCTATGCTACGGAAGTGCCGCCGATTTACATGCTGTCGTTTTTTAATGCGATTGCCAACAACGGTCGGCTGATGAAGCCCATGTTTGTGCGCGAAATCCAAGAGAATGGGCGAACGGTGGAAAAGAAGAAGCCAACGATTCTCAACGGGCAAATTTGTTCGGAAGCAACTCTGCAACAAATTCGCGTGATGCTGGACAGCGTGGTCAATGCGCCCGACGGCACCGGCAAAGATGCGCGTTCACACAAGTTTTCTATTGCCGGCAAAACGGGGACGGCACGCTTGGCGGAAAATGGGCATTACGTGCCGGGGGAACATCAGGCATCGTTCTGCGGCTATTTCCCGTCCGACAATCCGCAATATTCGATGATTGTGGTGATTCGCAAACCGCGCAACGCTACCGCAGCAGGCGGTTTGATGTGCGGCAAAGTCTTCAAAACCATCGCCGAAGAAATCTATCTGCGCAACATCATCCCCAACAAAGTGGCGTTGCTCAAAGTCAAGGCAAATAAGGGTAATCCGCCGGTGAAGCGGGATGTGGTTGCCCGCGCCCCACGTGTCCCCAACACCGTAGGGATGGGTGCCAAAGATGCCGTCTTCTCAATGGAAAGTGCAGGACTGCAAGCGGTTATAGCCGGAAAAGGGGTCGTGGTGGCGCAATCTATCCCCGCAGGTGGCAAAATAGTGAAGGGGCAGACGGTGAAACTTACTTTAGAATAGAGTTTAGTTATTAGAGTTTAGAGTTTAGAGTTTAGAAATTTATTTTTTTATGAAGACGATATTGTTTGATGGGCAGGAATTGGAGATTGCGGGGGTGGATTCGGACTCGCGCAAAATTGCGGATGGCTTTGCGTTTGTGGCGGTCAAAGGTACGCAATCCGATGGGCATGCGTTTATTGACAACGCCATTGAGAATGGTGCAACGGTCATTGTGCATCAAGAGCCACTCCCGCAGGGTGGTGCAGGTGATGATGCGGGCGTCATTGCGGGCTTGACCCGCAACCCCCTGAGAGAAAAAGCAATCTCCTACATCCAAGTGAAGGACAGTGCAGAAGCCTTAGGTCAATTAGCTTCCCTCTGGAACGGCGAACCTTCCAAACACCTGACGCTGGTAGGCGTGACGGGCACAAACGGCAAAACGACCATTGCGACCCTGTTATATGATATGTTCCAAAAATTGGGCTACAAAGTGGGGCTACTCTCCACCGTCTGCAATTATGTGAACGACCGCGCAGTGCCCTCCACCCACACCACCCCCGACCCTGTTGAACTCAATGCTCTGTTGGCAGAAATGGTGGCTGAGGGCTGCGAGTATGCGTTTATGGAAGTCAGTTCGCACGCCGTGGTGCAACAGCGCATCGCAGGCTTGCAATTCAAAGGCGGCATTTTCACCAACCTCACCCGCGACCATCTGGACTATCACGAAACCGTAGAGGCCTATCGCGATGCCAAAAAAGGCTTTTTCGACCAATTGCCCGCCGATGCTTTCGCGCTGACAAATGCCGATGACAAAAACGGCTTGTTCATGCTGCAAAACACAAAAGCCGCCAAAAAAACATACTCCTTCCAAACATTGGCAGATTTCAAAGGCAAAATCATAGAGGCGCATTTCGACGGCACAGAAATGACCATCAACGGCACAGAAATTCACACGCAATTTGTAGGTAAATTCAACGCCTACAACCTCTTAGCAGTATATGGCGCAGCAGAATTATTGTGTACAGACGTGGCACGCCACGTCTCTACGGAGAATATTTTGCGCATCATCAGCACCCTCACGCCGGTGTCAGGACGCTTTGAAACCATCCGCTCACCAAAGGGTTACACCGCAATTGTCGATTATGCGCACACGCCTGATGCACTGACCAACGTGCTAAGTGCCATCGGCGAAGTTTTGCGGGGCGGACAAATCATCACCGTAGTAGGCTGCGGAGGCAATCGCGACAAAGGCAAACGCCCCATAATGGCAAAAGAAGCAGTCCGCCTAAGCCACAAAGTAATCCTCACGTCCGACAACCCGCGCAACGAGGAGCCGGAAGACATTTTGAATGATATGTTCGCAGGGTTAGACGCCGGACAACGCCAACAAGCCCTCCGCATCACCGACCGCAAAGAAGCAATTCGCACAGCCTGTATGTTGGCAAAAGCAGGTGATGTAATCCTGATAGCAGGCAAAGGTCATGAAGATTATCAGGAGGTGAAGGGCGTGAAGCATCATTTTGATGACCGCGAAGTAGTAAAAGAACTCATAATTCATAACTCATAACTCAAAAATCATGTTATACAATTTATTTGATTATTTGGCTCAATTGCAAGTACCGGGTGCCGGAATGTTTCGCTACATTTCGTTTCGGTCGGCTATGGCGTTGGTGTTGGCATTGGGGATTTCCACGTTTACGGGGAAAAATATCATCCACTGGTTGCAGCGGAAGCAGATTGGCGAAACTATTCGCGATTTGGGGTTGGAAGGGCAGATGCAGAAACGGGGTACGCCCACGATGGGGGGACTTATTATCATCGTGGCGATTTTGGTGCCTGTGCTGCTGTTGGCGCGACTGTCCAACATCTACATCATATTGATGGTCATCACCACCGTTTGGCTGGGTTCGCTCGGCTTTTTGGACGATTACACTAAAGTTTTTCTCAAAAACAAGGAGGGTGTGTCCGGCAAAGCGAAGATTGTGGCGCAGATAGGGCTGGGACTGATTGTGGGGCTGACGCTCTTCTTAAGTCCGGATGCCGTGATGCGCGAAAATGTGGAAGTGGTGAAAGCCAATCAGACCGTTGAAATATCCTATTCGCCGACTGTGAAGTCCACGCAGACGACCATCCCGTTTTTGAAAAACAACAATCTCGACTACCGCAGTTTTGTGCAGTGGGTGCCGGTTAAATACCGTACAGCAGCCACGTGGGCAGTGTTTGTGCTGATGGCAATTTTCGTGGTGACGGCGGTGTCCAACGGAGCCAATCTCACAGACGGCTTGGACGGCTTGGCAGCAGGCAGCTCGGCAATCATCGGCGTAGTGCTGGGAATTTTGGCATACGTGTCGGCGCACCTCGAATTTGCGGACTATTTGAACATCATGTACATCCCCGGCGGCGGAGAATTGGTGGTGTTTGCTTGCGCGTTCATGGGTGCCTGCATCGGCTTTTTGTGGTACAACGCCTACCCTGCACAGGTTTTCATGGGCGACACCGGCTCCTTGACACTCGGTGGCATCATCGCAGTGTTTGCCATCATCATCCACAAAGAATTGCTGCTACCCATCCTGTGTGGCGTATTCTTCGTAGAAAGCCTGTCGGTAATCATCCAAACCACCTATTTCAAATACACAAAAAAGCGAACAGGCACAGGCAAGCGCATCTTCAAGATGACGCCCCTGCACCACCACTACCAAAAAACAGGCGACGGTAGCATAGACGCCCTCATCCAACGCCCCTACGCAGCCGCCCCCGAATCAAAAATCACCATCCGCTTCTGGCTGATTGGCATCCTGCTGGCAGTGCTGACGTTAGCAACTTTGAAAGTGAGATAAATAACAAATAATGAATACAAACAAATTTAAACAACAATAACAAATGAACACAACAAAAAAATTCAACAAACGGGCAGTCGTGTCAATCGCACTGCTGATTATCTTCGTACTGTTGCCTGTTTCGGGCATTATGCTTGCTAAAACGCGAGACAATCCTGACCCGGAGGCATTCGCGCCTCAATTTTGGGATGCGCTACATGGTGCAATGGGGCTTTTGTTTATCATTTTTGGCACTTGCCACATTATTAACAATTGGAATGCCATCAAGCATTATATCAAAGGGTGAAAGGTTAAAGATAGAAAAATATGGGACTGATAGCAACGATAAAAAAGCAAGAAAAGCAGGTAATCAACCTCTGGGACACCATGCGGCGGCTGGTTGTGCTCGGCGGCGGCGAAAGCGGCGCGGGGGCAGCTGTGCTGGCGAAAAGGCAGGGCTTTGATGTGTTTTTGTCGGACAGTTCGGAGATTAAGCCGAAGTACAAGGAACTTTTGACTAAGTACGACATTCCGTTTGAGGAGAAACAGCACACGGAGGCGTTGATTTTGACTGCTGATGAGGTGGTCAAAAGTCCGGGCATCCCCGATAAGGTGCCAATTATCAAGAAGATAAAGGAATTGAACATCCCTATTATTTCGGAGATTGAGTTTGCCGGTCGCTACACCGATGCGAAGATGATTTGTATTACGGGCAGCAATGGCAAAACGACCACGACTTCGCTCATCTATCATATTTTGAAAAATGCGGGGTTGAACGTTGGCTTGGCTGGCAATATCGGCGACAGTCTGGCTTTGCAGGTGGCGGAACAGGATTTTGACTGTTACGTCATCGAGCTGAGCAGTTTTCAGTTGGACGGGATGTACGACTTCAAGGCTGACATCGCCATTTTGCTGAATATCACGCCCGACCATTTGGACCGGTACGACTACAAATTTGAGAATTACGTCGCCTCCAAATTTCGGATTTTGCAAAATCAGACGGCGGAGGATGCGTTCATTTTTTGGAACGACGACCCCGCGATGCAATCACGAATTGCGAATTACGAATTACAAAAAAATCATGCCACGTTTTATCCTTTTTCAGAAAAAAAGAAGGCGGACGTGAAGGCATACACAGAAAACAATAAATTAGTGATAAAAACATCTAAAAATACATTTACAATGGAAGAAGAAGTAGTAGCATTAACAGGCACTCACAACTTGTACAACTCGCTGGCAGCAGGCTTGGCTGCCAAACTGATGGGCATTTCGGACGACAGCCTCCGGCTATCGCTCAGCAGTTTCAGAGGTGTAGAACACCGTTTGGAAAAAGTTGCCCACGTGCGCGGAGTGGAGTACATCAACGACTCGAAGGCGACCAACGTCAATTCGTGCTGGTATGCGCTGCAAAGTATGAAAACTCCGACCGTCCTCATTCTCGGCGGCACGGACAAGGGCAACGATTACCGCGAAATCGAATTGCCGGTGATTGAAAAATGCCGCGCCCTGATTTTCCTCGGTGCGGACAATGCCAAACTGCACGCCTTTTTTGACGGCAAAGTGCCCGCTATCACCGATGCCGGCTCAATGCGCGAGGCAGTCACACAAGCCTACGGTTTGGCTCAAAGAGGCGACACCGTGCTGCTGTCGCCCTGTTGCGCCAGTTTCGACTTGTTTCAAAACTACGAAGACCGCGGCAGACAGTTCAAAGAATGTGTGAGTAAATTATAACAACGGCTTATGAATACTTTCGCAAAACTCTTTCGTGGCGACCGCATCATTTGGACAATTTTTGCGTTGCTTTGCGCGGTGTCAATCATCGAAGTTTACAGCGCATCCAGCATCCTGACTTTTACAACCGATTATTGGTTGCCGATTTCACGACACGTTATGTTTCTAACGATTGGCACGTTGTTTGTGTTGGGGGTTCACTCCATCAAGCCCAAATATTTTTCGCTGATGGGCATTGCGCTTATCGTGGCGTGGGGGTTGCTGTTTGCTACCCTCATTTGGGGGAATGAAACGAATGAGGCTTCGCGCTGGTTAAGCATTGCGGGGATAAAATTTCAGCCTTCGGAAATCGCTAAACTGTGTTTGGTGGTGTTTACCGCCTTCACGCTCAGTCGCAAAAAGAGCGAAGAGGACGACCTTCTGACGTTTTGGACGATACTGGGCGCAGCGATTATCACGTGTGGTTTGATTCTGATAGACAACGGTTCTACTGCTATTCTGTTGTTTACCGTTGTGATTTTGATGATGTTTGTGGGGCAAGTTTCGTGGCAGCGGCTGGGGATGCTGATAATCATCCTGGTGGCTCTTGCGGGGATGTCTTTTATTATTTTGAAATATGTGCCGGACAACGTGCTGGCTGATAGTCCTTTGTCGCGCTCGGTCACATGGAAGCACCGTATTTTTGACCCCGGCACCCAATTAGATGTGCGTGACCCCGATTTCAGGATAAATGATAGAAATTTTCAAGAGTCACATGGCTATATCGCCATTGCAAACGGAAATGTGTTTGGGCGATTTCCGGGCAACAGCATCGAGCGCGATGTGCTGCCGCAGGCTTACTCCGACTTTATTTACGCCATCATCATCGAAGAAATGGGGCTGATTGGCGGCTTGGGAGTGCTTCTATTATACACCATCCTGTTCATTCGAGCGGGTATTATTGCCAAGCGGAGCGAAAAAAACTTTTCCAAGTACTTGGTCATCGGATGTGCGCTGATGATGGTGTTGCAAGCGATGACGAATATGGCAGTTGCGGTGGGCATCGTCCCCGTCACCGGTCAGCCAATGCCGCTGATGAGTCGCGGGGGGACATCCATCTGGATAACCTGCATCTATTTCGGCATCATCCTGAGTGTCAGTTGCTTCGACAATCCGGAAGGTAAGGTGCAGGAACAGGCAATTGAAGCGGAGTTGGAAGAGCAAAAAGAGCAACAAAATGCCACTGCATAATGATTTTGTTGCGCATTTGTTACCCGATAAGTTAATCCTGAAATTTAATCTTTCGTCAAATCCAGTTTTTCATTATCCAAGCCTCTGTCAAAAAATTGTCTTTTGAGGGGATTTCGATGTATTTCGCGGTCGGTATTTCTGTTTTGAAACAGGTCGGCTGCGAGGTAAATCGCCTGGCGGAACGCATCCGGTTCGCAGATGTTTTTCCCCGCTTTTTCGCAACTCAAACCTTGCACCGGTGCTGTGATGACAAACGGAAAATTCGCCGTAAAAACCACACCCTGACCGGCTGCCATCGACTGAAACGCTATCATGCCCTGGTCGTGATACATTGCCAAAATAGCATCGAATTTTTTGGGCACATCCGTGCTGAAAAACTCTTCCGCCGTGTAGGGACCGAAGCAGAACACCCCACTGTCGCTTGCCGCCTGAATTGCCGGACGGATAATCGTTTCTTCCTCCTGCCCCGGCTGCGGATTGAGTGCCAGAACAGCGATGCGCGGCGATGTAATGATAAAGTCGTGAATAAGAGATGATTGCAACGCTTTGATGCGCTCGGTCAGTTTTTCTGCCGTGATGGAAGGAGCCACCCCCGACAGCGTGGCAGAATCCGTCGCCACAGCGATGCGCAATGTGTCATTCACAAAAATTTTCAGTGCCTCACCTTTTTGCTCGGGGAAAAGCACGGTCGCGGCATCTTTTGAAGTAGCCGGCAAAGTCACCAGCACATCCACACGCCCATTAGACAGGTCGTCGCAGGCTCTCCGCAGTGATTCATCGGCAACCCGAATGCTCTCATCGCTCAATTGACCGACTTCCACCACAAATTCCTCCGGAATGACGTTCACCACATTGAGACGGTTCGCGTTCGGCTCGTCCAAATCGTACAGATTGCTCACATTGACCGACGGGATGTCCAGCATTTTGCGATAATAACCCAAAATTTTTGAAGAACCATACAACACAGGAATGCCCATCCCGTACATCTCCACATTGTTGAACGCTTTGAGCACCAACTCAGATGCAATAGCATTAGGATTGCCCTGCGAAATGCCCATTCTTATCATTTTTCCACTCATACGCTTCACTTTTTTAACCGTTAACGAGGGGCAAAGGTAGTCATTTTTTTTGTCTTTTACAGGAAATGGTATGGAAAATTTTGTCTGAACTAATTGAACTTGCCGCCATTTTTTTTGTCTGATTCAGACAAAGTAATTCAGCCCCATAATCTCGCGCACATCGCGCAGGGTTTTGCTTGCGCTTTCGCGTGCTTTCTCGGCGCCGGCTTGAGTCACTTTGCGGAGGTAGGCGTTGTCGTTGATGATGTCGTTGATGCGCTCTCGGATTGGGGTGGTGACTTTGATGATGTCTTCTGCCAGCTGTTTTTTGAGGTTGCCGTACCATTTTTGTTCGCCGGTGTTCCACAAATTGTCGTAGTGGGCGACCACTTCGGGGGTTGAAACTACCTTTAAGATGGTGAATAAGTTTTCGATGTATTCGGGTTTGGGGGTGTTTGCGCCTTCGGGACCGTTGTCGGTGAGTGCGCCCTTTACTTTTTTCTCAATCGTTTTGGGGTCGTCCACCAGGTAGATGCAGTTGCCTTCCGACTTGCCCATTTTGCCGCTACCGTCCAAGCCGGGTATTTTCACGAGGGCTTGGTCTTTTGCGATAAATGGGGTTGGCTCTTTGAAATAATTGACGCCAAATCGCTGATTAAAACGGCTGGCGGTGTGGCATGTAAATTCCAAATGTTGCGTCTGGTCTTTTCCTACGGGCACATAATCGGCATTATGCACCAAAATATCTGCTGCCATCAAGACAGGGTAAGTAAACAGACCTGCATTCACATTGTCCGGATTTTGCGCCGATTTTTCTTTGAATGTCACCACTTTATTCAAATCGGCAACGGGTGCAAGCATGCTTAACAACTTATCTAATTCAACGATTTCTTTAATGTCGCTTTGAAGATAAATAGTTGCCTTTTCGGGGTCTAAACCACACGCCAAGTAGGTTGAAAGGATATTTCGCACATTTGCCTGCAACAATTTAGGGTCGGGGTGCGTGGTCAAAGCGTGCCAATCGGCAATAAAAAAGAAACAATTAGTCACCGTATCGTCCTGCATTCTCAAAAAATTGACGATAGCACCATAGTAATTGCCCAAATGCAAATTGCCTGTGGGACGAATCCCGCTCAAAACTGTTTTCATATCATATAATTTATTTCGTAATTTGTAATTCGTTTGTCGCTCGTTTTTCCAAAGGGTAATTTTTTTTGAACAATCGCTCGGCTTCTTCTTTCAAAAATGGGTCTGCAATGTTTTCTTGTAAATAAGTCAGAAAGGCTGAAGCCACCTCTCGTTGGTTTTTAAACATTTGTTCAAATTTGGACTCCAAATCTCTCACCTTTGTGAGGTCATATACAATGCTGTACGGCATTTTCAACAGACCCAGATACGTCAAATCCTTTCGTTGCCAGATTTCTATTGCACGCTTTAACCCTTTTTCCGATATTTGCGACCTGTATATGCCATAAGAAACGGCAGCATATTCGAGGCGATTGATAAAAACGTCAAAATCCAATGTGGACAACAATTCCTTATCGTTTGTAATCTCCTGCAAAAAATCGTAAAACTCAATCGGCAATTCGCCGGGGAAATGGTCTATTGTATCTCGATTGGCATACCCGTAAGCATCTTCATAATCCAGCAAGAACAGGGCAAACTTGATTTTATAGCTATCCTGCAAAATTTTCCGTGTCGCTGCCGAAAGATTTTCCGTCTCCAATAAACGCCGGAATTGGTTGGTATAATCCGCCGTGATAGATGTCAGAAATGCCTTGTAATCAGCAGGTTCTCTTTTTTGCTCAGCACCATAAATTTTGTGGTAGGGCAAATCGGGCAATTGGGCATTAAACGCCGTCAACTCCGTGTTTATTTGGGCTGAAACGCCATGGTACGTTGTATTAGGAAATTTGTATTGAGTGTTTTTCATCTTGCCCGCTTTCAAAAATTCGTTCCAATCCAACACCATTGCCAAAGTTTCGCCGGGTTGAATATAAAAGTCGAAATACTGCTTCTGAAAAGTAACCCGCAACACTTCGGGAAACAGCATCGGGATATTCCCCTCAAACCGCCCATCGGCGTGAATCTGAATCACAACCGAATATTCCTCGCGAGTAATCACATTGCCGGCATGGACAATGCCGGTAGTAAATCCGGCACGCGGGTTGTAACCCTTGATATAGCCCACCAAACGCGCTGTATCGCGCGAGAAAAACTCGCCCGCTGTGAAATCCATCAATGCCGTGCGCTTGCTGTGCGCCACCTCGCCGTCCAACCAAGCCTGCACCTTCGTGATGCCGGCAGGCGCGAAATCCGCAACAGGATTCGCAACCGCCCTGTTCGCCGCCGCAGCAGTGAAAGTCGGCAACAGTCCAAAAATCAATAAAATAAGCGGCGTCATTGCGGGCTTGCCCCGCAATCTCCTCCTCAAAAATGTCGTCGTTTTCATATTCAATTACTATTTGTCATTGCGGGCTTGACCCGCAATCTCTCGTTCTACATCGCTTTGCTGCCCAACATTCGTCTCCTTTTCAGGGGATTGCGGGTCAAGCCCGCAATGACGCAATGCGTTCCACCGCCTCAATCGTATCCTCCCTATTTCCAAACGCGGTGAAGCGAAAAAAGCCTTCGCCTGCTTTGCCAAAACCTGAACCGGGTGTCCCCACAACTTGCAACCGGTTGAGCAGCAGGTCAAAAAACTCCCAGGAAGTCATTTTGTCAGGCGTTTGCACCCAGATGTAAGGGGCGTTCACACCGCCGTAGGTCTGCAAACCGAGCTTGTCCAAACCACTCTTGATGATTTTCGCGTTCTCCATATAATACGCGATGACTTCGCGAATTTGTTTTTGTCCTTCGGGCGAAAACACTGCCTCTGCACCTCGCTGCACGATGTAAGCCGTGCCGTTGAATTTCGTCGATTGCCTCCGCAGCCACAGCGCATTGAGCGACAGTGTTTCGCCCTTCGCCGTTTGCGCGGTCAGTTCCTTGGGCACCACCGTGTAGCCGGCACGCATCCCTGTGAAGCCGGCTGTTTTTGAAAAACTGCGGAACTCTATCGCCACTTTTTTCGCACCTTCGATTTCGTAGATGCTGTGCGGGACGTTTGGTTCGGCAATATATGCCTCATAAGCGGCATCAAAGAGGATTAACGCCTTGTTTTTCAGCGCATAATCCACCCATTTTTTCAGTTGGTCGCGTGTCAAAACCGTGCCTGTGGGGTTGTTAGGGTAGCACAAATAAATCATGTCGGGCGTTTGTGCGGGAAACGCGGGTTCAAAATCGTTGGCAGGCGTGCATGGCAGCAGGGTGATTTTTCGCCCCGCCATCCTGTTGGTGTCCACATACACCGGATAGGCGGGGTCGGTGATTGCCACATGGTTGTTCACGCCCAAAATGTCGCCTATATTGCCCGTGTCGCTCTTTGCACCATCGCTGACAAAAATTTCGTCCGCCTCCAAAGCAATGCCACGCTCGAGAAAATCACTCTTCAAAATCGCGTTAATCAGAAAGTCGTAACCCTCATACGGTGCATAGCCACGCATGGTTGCCGCTTTTGCCATCTCGTCGGTCGCCTTGTGAATAGCGGCAATCACCGCAGGCACAATGGGTTGCGTCACATCGCCAATGCCGAGGCTGATAACTTTTTTGTCGGGATGCTGCGCCTTATACTCCCTCACGCGCCGCGCCACCTCTGCAAACAGGTAATTATTACCTATCTCGGTATAATGCTCATTAATTTGTATCATGATGCGTCATATTAAATTGGGGGCAAAGTTAGTAAAAATATCGGTATGGTTTGCAAATTCGTGGAAGATATCCTGATTCGGACAATTTATAATCATTTTTTTTCGTACCTTTGCCGCTGATTTATAAAAAAAAATGAATATGAAAAAAAACAGTTTATTAGTTGCAGCAATAGGGATGGTGTCCCTGTTCTGCGTGTCGTGTGCGGATGAGTATTATGTCACAGAAGAGCATTATCCAACAGAAACAGTTGACCCCTACACATGGTCAGAGGTATTTACGGTTACCAATAATCCGAACAACAACCCTTGGGTCTGGGAAGAATCGGATTCAATCTATTATTGCTATTTTGACGTGGATGAATTGACCGACGATATTTTCGACAAAGGTGTCAAACAAGCGTTTATGTATTACAGTTTAGAGGGCGTAGATACTCAGTCGCCACTCCCTTTTAGCGATTTTTATCTTGACGGTGGAATTAAAATGGAAGAACATTTCACAGTGGAATGGCAGCCCGGTAGAATTATTTTCATTATGAAGCCTGATGATAGAAAGCGTTTGAACCCACATCGCTCATCCTACGAATTTTTAGTCCAATTTTTGTGGTAAAAAAACTAAACTCTAAACTCTAAAAACTACACTCCAAAAAAAATGTCAGTTCATACCGAAGATACGCGGAAAGTAACGACCCAGCGGCTGATTGAGATGAAGCAGCGGGGCGAAAAGATTGCCATGCTCACGGCTTACGACTATTCCATGGCTTCAATTATCGACCAAGCGGGGATGGATGTGGTGTTGGTGGGCGATTCTGCTTCTAATGTGATGGCGGGGCACACTACCACGCTTCCGGTGACGCTTGACCAGATGATTTGGTATGCCCAGGCGGTGCGTCGGGGGGTGAAACGCGCCCTTGTGGTGGCTGATTTGCCGTTTGGCTCCTATCAGGGCAACTCGAAAGAGGCGGTGCATTCAGCCATTCGCATGATGAAAGAGACGGGTTGCGATGCTGTTAAAATAGAGGGTGGCTTGGAAATTAAGGAGTCGATAGAGCGCATTTTGTCTGCCGGAATCCCTGTTATGGGGCATCTGGGCTTGACACCACAGTCGATTAACAAGTTTGGGACGTATGCTGTGCGTGCGCGCGAAGTGGAGGAAGCCACGAAATTGCTCAATGACGCGATTTTGTTAGATGAGTTGGGCTGTTTTGGGATTGTGTTGGAAAAAATCCCTGCTGAATTGGCGCAACGTGTGACGGAGCGTGTGCAAATCCCGACGATTAGTATTGGTGCCGGTCAATATACTGATGGTCAGGTACTTGTGATGCACGACATGCTGGGCATCAACACCGAGTTTTCGCCGCGCTTCCTCCGCCGCTATGCCGAGTTGCATGACGTCATCAAGGATGCCGTTGCACATTACATTAAAGATGTGAAAAACAGGGATTTTCCGAACGAAAAAGAATCGTACTGATTTGAAATACTCAAAAAAACACAATTATGAAAACAGAAATCATTTTACAGGCTTTGGAAGCAAAGCATCCGGGCGAAAAGGAGTACCTGCAAGCTGTTGGGGAAGTGCTTCATTCGATTGAGGATGTGTATAATCAACATCCTGAGTTTGAAAAAGTTAAGCTGATTGAGCGTTTGGTGGAGCCTGACCGTATTTTCATGTTTCGTGTGCCTTGGGTGGACGATGCCGGCAATGTGCAGGTCAATTTGGGCTACCGTGTGCAGTTCAACAACGCGATTGGACCCTACAAAGGCGGTTTGCGCTTCCACGCTTCGGTTACGCTATCGACGCTGAAGTTTTTGGGCTTTGAGCAGACATTCAAAAACGCCCTCACCACCCTGCCTATGGGCGGCGGCAAGGGTGGTTCAGATTTCTCACCGAAGGGCAAATCCAATGCCGAAATCATGCGCTTCTGCCGGGCATTTACGCTCGAATTGTGGAAACACATCGGTCCCGACACCGACGTTCCGGCGGGCGACATCGGCGTGGGCGGTCGCGAAATAGGCTACATCTATGGCATGTACAAAAAATTGGCAGGCGAAAACACCGGCACATTCACCGGCAAAGGTTTAGAATTTGGCGGCTCGCTGATTCGCCCCGAAGCCACCGGTTTTGGCGGTATCTACTTCGTAGTCAATATGTTGAAAGAAAAAGGCTTGGACATCAAAGGCAAAACAATCGCGATTTCCGGCTTCGGCAACGTGGCTTGGGGTGCCGCATTGAAAGCCACAGAATTGGGCGGCAAAGTGGTTACGATTTCCGGTCCCGACGGCTATGTATATGACCCCAACGGCATCTCCGGCGACAAAATCGAGTATATGCTCGAACTTCGCGACTCCGGCGATGACATCGTGGCTCCGTATGCGAAAAAATACGGCGTAGAGTTCTTCGCAGGCAAAAGACCATGGCAACAAAAAGTGGATATAGCCCTCCCATGCGCCATTCAAAACGAATTGAACGCAGATGATGCTAAGGCATTGATTGCCAACGGCGTAACATGTGTTGGCGAAATTTCCAACATGGGCTGCACCAACGAGGCCGTCGATTTGTTTGTCGAAAACGGCATCATGTTTGGTCCCGGCAAAGCCGTCAACGCAGGCGGCGTAGCCACCTCAGGCTTGGAAATGACGCAAAATGCCATGCACATTTCCTGGACAGCCGAAGAGGTAGATGCCAAATTGCACCAAATCATGAACGCCATCCACAAGCAGTGCGTGATTTACGGCAAGCAGCCCAACGGCTACATCAACTACGTGAAAGGCGCAAACATAGCAGGTTTTATGAAAGTGGCACGCGCGATGATGGCACAAGGAGTGATTTAAAAGCATGAAACATAGGCTGATATTTATCAAGACATGTAGAGACGTGGCGCGCCACGTCTCTACTCGGCAGCTGCCTTATGAGAAAAAGTGAAGCTATAAATGCAGAAAATGAGGCTATAAATGAAAGCGTTAAAAAAGAGGTGCATGAATTATATGACCATATAAAAAACAATCCGTTAATAAAAAGAACTGATATAATAATATTTATAGGAAAGAGTAAGACAACGGTGGAGCGTTATTTGAAAATTTTGAAAGACAATAATCTAATAGAATACATTGGTTCCTTAAAAACAGGAGGATATAGAATTATAAAATGAACTCACAAAAAACAACATATAAGATTTTATGAAAATTCGTTTTTTAGGCACAGGAACATCCACCGGCATACCGGAAATCGATTGCCGGTGCGATGTTTGTATGTCCGCCGACCCGCGCGACAAGCGATTGCGCACCTCCCTGCTGCTCGAAACGGAGGGCAAACACCTGCTCCTCGACTGTGGTCCCGACTTCCGCCAACAAATATTGGACGCACTCAAATCCGACCCTTTCGACAAATTGGACGGCGTGCTGCTGACCCACGAACATTACGACCACGTGGGCGGGTTGGACGATTTGCGCGCTTTCACCAAAGCGGGCGAACTCAATGTGTATGCGGAAGACTATGTGGCAGAGGCGATTAGAACCCGCATCCCATACGTGTTCAGAACCAATAAATATCCGGCAGTAGCCAACATAAATATGGTGACGATTGAGAATAAACCGTTCACCATCGGCGGGATAGCGATTATTCCGGTGCGCCTGATGCACGGCGACCTGCCCATTTTTGGCTACCGCATCGGCAATATGGCGTATCTGACCGATTTGAAAACCATCCCCGAAGAAGAATACGACAAATTGCACAATCTGGACGTGCTGGTGATGAACGCACTGCACGAAAAAGAACATTTTTCGCACCAAACCACCTCCTCAGCCCTCGCCAATATCAAGCGCATCCAACCCAAACGAGCGTATCTCATTCATCCCTCACATCGGTTTGGGCGTTATGCAGAGATGCAGGCAAAAATGCCGACGAATGTGTTCGTGGCTTATGATGGCTTGGAAATTGAAAGCATTGATTGTGGGCTAATGGACAAAATTCAGGCTAGAAGTGGTGATAACTAATTGAAATACATATATTTGCAAGCATTTAAAGTTATGAGTAAAAAATTTGCATTTATTGCTGGTCGAAAACGACCAAGAAAAACGGCTGAAAATTTGACTTGAAAAACAAACTCAGAAACCACAATGGCTTATCTAAAGAACGTAAAATGAAGTATATAGATGGGTTTTTCAAGGTATAAAAGGCTTCTAAAAAGTCGAAGGAATTATCTATTGTGATAATCCCTTCTCTGACTTTTTCGTCAGCCTGTCAAACTATCCCTGACAAGTTGCTCCCCAGCAGAGCTTGTTTCCGTTTCATTTGACCATGCAAAGATATGAATAGTTGATCAGGATTTATTCATCCTCAAAAATATTTAGCCTGAATTTTGTCCACTTGAAACAAACGGCTCTTTTTTAGCCTGAATTTTGTCCATTACACCTTGATTGTCGGCATATCCCAACCCCACCCTACGGGGTAACAGACGGGAGCAAAATTGCAGGTTTCACTGAATTTTGGTGCGTTTGCCCTGATAAATAGGGTGCACACAAAAAGCTGCTCTCTTTTTTTGAGAGCAGCCTCTTTTGCGCTTTTTTTGCCTTGCTTATTCTTTTGTGAAGCGAATATCGGCAAAATAGAAGACGAGCATTGACCATGCCGGAGTTAGTTCGCAGCCCGGATTGATGGCTATTAAGCGGTTGTGCGTGCCTACGGAATTGGAGAGGTCAAAGGTGATGGTAGCCCATTGCTGCAAGTCACCATCCGGAATCTCATATTGATTTGAGTTCCACAGCTGTTGCCCTGAAGAGGGAGAAGGATTATTGCCGGGATGACCCCACAGATTATTCATCGGGCGAATCCATATCTTTTGGTAGTTCTCCAACCAGCCTGCGAGTGCACTCTTTGCAGGTGCATAGACCGACATCTTCAAATATTTATACTCATCCACATTAAACATATATTCTACGGGTAATGCCAAGCAGAAAGTGGGATTTTGCTCTAAGAGTGTTATCTTGTAGATGTATTGGTGTCCGGAGGGGCTTGGCGCATCACCCGGATTGAAAGTTACTGCCAGATCCCAGAGGTAGGACTGCACTAAACCATTCAGGTAGAAGCCCGTCTGCGGTATCAGAACCTCTGCCGGCAAAGGAAGCAACTCAACAACGCCACTTGCCACATAAGGAGCCAACACTTCGTCCAATCCCATCGAGTGAGGATAGTATTTTACCTTTGTCAGCAGACCCGATTCAAGCAAGTCTTGCAGTATCTGCTTTCCCTCCGTTATATCTGTCCCCTTGCGCATGAAGGGGTACCATGACGTGCCTCCCACCTCATGATTGGGATAGGGGCTGGGGTAGCTCAGGACAGGAGTAGGAAGGCTCCAACTCGTGAAATCCAATTCCGTCAAGTTTGAAAAGTACAAAATGTCTTGTAAAGAGTTTGCATGAACAGGATACACGAGTCGTGTGATGCTCGCCACGTCATCACTTGTAAAACTTGTCACGCCATTTTCTCTCAACACGGCTTCTTCCGCAGGCATGAAGGGCGTTGAGCCTACCGGTAGGGTGTTCAAACCGTTCTCCATTTTTCCTACGAAGCCAACAGCGTTTTTCTTCTTTTAACTGTCTGATTTTCAGTCAGATTTTCTTCTTGCCATGTATCTAATTCTTTCAGGCAAACATTTTCTAAGGTGCTCTTGAAGTTGATGCT
>BBRT01000250.1 GCA_001417715.1 Candidatus Symbiothrix dinenymphae | reverse complement strand
AATGAACGGAACAGTCAAAAAAGACAATACAATAACGGCGGTGATGCCGATGAAACTGGCGGAAATCAGTCTAATGTTGGAAAAATCGCCCATGTATGACGTGCGAATGTCCTGAAACAGCATCAGCGGAAGCAAAAACTTGAACACAAACCAGTTCAGTTGTCCCAAAAACGCCATCGAGATAAAGTGAACCCGCCGCAAAACATACCCAATCGCCATCAAAACGAACAGTGGCGTGACCACATTGACCGAAAAAAGCAGATTTTCCATTTCGGGCGCAAAGATACGAAATAGTTATGAGTTATGAGTTATGAGTTATGAGTTTTTTTTTTCAGGGCAACCGCATCAAAAAAGCGATATTTTAACAATTTTGCTTCCGTCTGTTACGCCGGAAGGCGTTAAATTTCGATAAAGCCCGCACAAGCAGAGCGCAGTGCGGGGTAAAGTTGGTGCAGTTGCCCTGTATCTTTCCACACAATTCCCAGTAGAACCAATTAAAATGTGTACCTTTGCAACCAAATTATTATCACGATGGAAGCAAAAAAATACAAGCGGTTGCCTTACGGCATTTCGGATTTCAGGAGAATTATCCTGGAGAACTATGCCTACGTGGATAAAACCATGTACATAGAGAT
>BBRT01000249.1 GCA_001417715.1 Candidatus Symbiothrix dinenymphae | reverse complement strand
TTATAGGACTGTTGTTGTTATTGCTGCGATGTGTTATGTGGTAACGGTTGCGATGGCGCAACAGTCGCGACACGAGTTTTCGTTTGTTGCCGGAGGTGGCTTATCAACATTGAACTACACCCCCGCCGCCGGCAATGCCAATCTCGGCTTTGGCGGCTTTGCCGGGTTAGGCTACACTTTTCGCTTCAGCGAGCACTGGGGCATCGGCACAGGCGTAGAAGCCGCACTGTTCAACGCACAATGCACGCTGAACCCGCTGAGCGAAACCTACCTGCGCAACGATGGCACGGAAGATTTTGACTACACCTACACGCTCTCAGGCTACCACGACAAGCAGCAAGCAATCCTGCTGAACATTCCGCTGATGCTACACTTCCAAACGGGCAGGTTCTACGCAGCATTGGGTGGCAAGGCAGGCATCCCGCTAAGCGCAAAGTTCAACAGCAGCGCGGACAAACTGACCACCTCAGGAAAATACGCCTCAGGCGATTATGTGCTGAACAAACCAAAGTTTAAGGGCTTAGGCGAGTTCAGCGACTTGAACCACCAAGGTGATTTGGCATTGAAAACCGCATTTTTCGCATCGGCAGAAGCAGGCATAAGGTGGCGATTGAACGACAAATTCGACCTCTCCACCGGACTG
>BBRT01000248.1 GCA_001417715.1 Candidatus Symbiothrix dinenymphae | reverse complement strand
GGACTGGGGGGGGGGGGGGCAAAGAATTTGCGCTGAAGCAGCGCATGAGGCACCCCAAGAGGCCCCACAGATTTTTGGGGTGGCGATTCCCCCGTCAGGGACGAAAACCGTTACCGGTTTCGTTTACGCCGAAAACGGTGAGGCACTGCCCGGAGTCAACGTCGGCATTAAAGGTTCTCCCCGGGGGGTAGCGACCGATGTGGATGGTTCGTTCAAAATAGACGTTTCGCCAACGGATGTTTTGGAAGTTTCTTTTTTGGGCTACGACCTCTACACTGTGGCGGTGGGCGACAAGGCGAGTTTTGTGATTCCGCTCAAGCCCAAGGCGAATGAGTTGGATGAAGTGACGGTGGTGGCTTTCGGCAAGCAGAAGAAAGAGAGCGTGATTGGCTCTATCACCACCATCAACACCAAAGATTTGAAGGTGCCCAGCAGCAACCTCACCACCGCTTTTGCGGGGCGTGTGGCGGGGTTGATTTCCTACCAGCAGAGCGGCGAGCCCGGGCAGAACAATGCCAACTTCTTTATTCGCGGTATCACCACTTTCGGTGCTGACGCCAAGAAAGACCCACTCATCCTGATTGATGGGGTAGAACTCGGCACCGACGACCTCGCCCGACTCAATACGGACGACATTGCCTCTTTCTCCATCATGAAAGACGCCACGGCAACGGCTCTCTACGGTGCGCGTGGTGCAAACGGTATTATCATGGTGACGACCAAAGAAGGAAAAGAAGGAAGTGTACGAGTGAATGTACGCGTAGAAAATTCTTTTTCCAGCCCCACGAAAAAGATTGCCACAGCCGATCCTATCACTTTCATGAAGATGCAAAATGAAGCGATATTGACTCGCAATCGGGATGGTGTGCCTCTTTATCTGCCGGAACAAATCCGAATGACGGAACAGGGACTTTATCCCAATCTGTATCCTGCTACAGACTGGTACAGCACCATGTTTGACGATGTTATCAGCAACCAACGTGCCAACTTGAGCATCAGCGGCGGTGGAAAGGTGGCGCGCTACTATGTGGCCGCCAACATCACACAGGATAACGGCAATATGAAAATTGATAAACGAAACAATTTCAATACCAATATCAGTTTGACTAAATATGCCATTCGTACCAATGTGAACGTGAATCTGACTAAATCAACCGAATTGATATTCAGGCTTAGTTCCGCTTTTGACGAATATACCGGTCCACTGGATGGAGGTGCTGACATGTATCGCAAAGTGATGCAGGCAAATCCGGTGTTGTTCAAACCCTACTACGAGCCGGATGAGCAGTATGCTTATGCGAAGCATATTTTGTTTGGTAACTACGGCGCCGGCAATTATTTAAATCCGTATGCCGAAGCACAGCGAGGCTACAGGGATTACAGTACCAACATGACGCTCACGCAGTTTGAAGTGAAACAGGATTTAGAAATGTTGACAAAAGGTTTGACTTTCAGGGCTATGGTAAATATGAACCGCTTTTCCGAATTTACGGTTTCCCGTTATTACAATCCCTTTTACTACAATATCGATTCTTACGATATGGTGGACAACACTTACACCCTGTGGAGGATAAATCCGAACGACGGCGATGAATATATTGATTATGTACCGGGACAGCGGAGCATCAATACGACCTTTTATTTGGAATCGGCGTTGGAATACAACAACACCTTTGCCGGAGCGCATCATATTAATGGTCTGTTGGTCTATATCATGCGTCAGCAGAAAGTAGGACTTGCCGACGACCTGCAATTATCATTGCCCAACCGCAATTTGGGCGTTTCGGGACGATTTGCCTACGACTATGACACGCGCTATTTTGGCGAATTTGACTTTGGCTACAATGGCTCCGAGCGTTTTTCCAAGAAAAATCGCTGGGGATTCTTCCCTTCTATAGGTGCCGCATGGATGATTTCCAACGAACAGTTCTTTGAACCGCTGAAAGAAGTTGTTTCCCAGTTGAAATTGAAGGGAACGTATGGCTTGGTAGGGAATGACGCTATTGGCAGCAATAACGACCGTTTCTATTATCTCTCACAAGTGGATATGAAAGCAACCAGAGAAACCCACTGGGGAATAACGGGCGGCGGACAAACTCGCGGTATAAACATTTCGCGCTATGCCAACGACGAGATTGGTTGGGAAAAATCCTATAAGACTAATGTCGGATTAGAAGTAGCTTTGGTCAACGGTCTCTCGGCAAATATTGACGTCTTCAATGAAAAAAGAACTAATATATTGCTCATTAGAGAAATTCCGGCAACCATGGGTATCCTTCCCGAAGTGAAAGCCAATCTTGGTGCGGCAAAAGGGCGAGGCCTCGATGTGGAATTGAATTACGAAAAAGTGTTCAATCCCAATTTCTGGCTCAGTGGTAGAGGCACTTTCACGTATGCCACCAGTGAAATTCTTGAATGGGAAGAGCCTGACTACAGTGCCACGCCCTGGAAGTCGAAAATAGGTCAAAATATTAATACCGAATACGGATATATTGCCGAGCGTTTGTTTGTCGATGATATGGAAGTTGCCGGTTCGCCCCAACAGTCTGGTACTGTCATGGGCGGCGACATCAAATATCGCGACGTCAACGGGGATGGTCAAATATCGGAGTTGGACATGGTGCCCATCGGCTATCCCACCGTCCCTGAAATCAATTACGGTTTTGGCTTGTCGGCAGGATTCAAAGATTTTGACGCCTCATTCTTTTTTCAAGGCTCGGCACGCCAGTCCTTCTGGCTGAACACCGATGGCAACGGGCGCATACAACCGTTTCTCGACGGTTCTTACGATGGTAGTGGCGATGACGGAAAAATAGGGCAAAATGCCGTTTTACAGGTGATAGCCGACAGTTACTGGTCGGAAAACAACCGCAATGTGTATGCTTTTTGGCCTCGTTTAGCCAATGCTCCTATTGAAAACAATACGGTACGCAGCACCTGGTTTATGCAGGATGCTACTTTTATCCGCTTAAAATCGGTAGAATTGGGCTATACTCTTCCCCGTAAGGTGTCAGAAAAGATGAAAATGAGCAATTTACGCTTCTATCTTAGCGGAAGCAACCTGTTGTGCTGGAGTGCTTTCAAGTTGTGGGATCCCGAAATGGCAGGTAATGGCTTAGGCTATCCGCTGCAAAGAGTGTTTAATGTGGGGCTTAATATTGGATTTTAAATAATTAAAAAAATAAAGAATATGAAATCAATTAAAAAATTTATTCGTAAAAACGTAGCGCGCCACGTCTGTACATTCATGGTTGCGGTGATGGTACTCCTTCCATCGTGTGATTATCTGGATGTAGCACCTGACCAGATACCTACCGTCGAAAGCGCATTTGCCGACCGATTTACGGCACTGCAATACTTGGGCAGTTGTTATTGGGCGATGCCCAGAATTGGCACTTATGCGACCAATCCTGCCTATACAGGCTCCATGGAGATGGTGCTCAACAGGGAGTTTCAAGGTGAGCACTATATGCAAGTGGCACTGGGCAACAATACTGCAATGGCTAAATATTATCAGTATTGGGGAGGTACCGGCAGTTCACGGTCGCTGTATGCCGGTATTCAGGAATGTAATACTTTTATCGACAATATCGGAGAAGTGACGGATTTGCCCATTAATGAAAGAAACAGGGAGATAGCGGAAGCAAAAACCCTGAAAGCCTATATGCACTTCTGGTTGTTGTGTCAATATGGACCGATTTGCACCTTGCGGGAGACTACTCCTGTGGGTGAATCCGTACAGGGAGTGAAAGTCTATCGCGAAAAGATTGATGATTGCTTTGCATACATCGTTCAATTGTTGGACGAAGTGATTAACAGCGAAGCATTGCCGGAAGTGATTGTCGCTAAATCTTCCGAATTGGGCCGCTTTACTCATGCCGCCGCTTGCGCTTTAAAGGCTAAAGTATTGGTCTATTGGGCAAGTCCGCTGTTCAACGGCAGTAAGGGGGAGTATGCCGATTTTCTTGACCATACCGGTGAGCATTTCTTTACTCAAACACCCGACCCGACCCGATGGACAAGGGCTGCCGAGGCTTGCCGTATTGCATTTGAGGCTTGTGAAGCAGGCGGAGTGCGATTGTATCAATCTTCCGACTACATTGTGCAACAGAGAATATCGGATACTACACGCCGGGTAAATGTCTTGCGCAATGCGTTGGGCGAACTCTATCCTTCCAATGTGGAAGTAATCTGGGCAAATACATCCAGTTGGTTCGACTATGATATGCAGAAAGATTGTCAAGCTTCCTTACAGAGTGGTAATAACAACGTAACAGCAAGATTGAGTGTACCGTTTTCTACCGTTGAGTTGTTTTATTCCAACCATGGGGTTCCCATTGATGAAGATACGGCATGGCGCAACAGCGGACGCTATACCAATCGCTTCGCAGTGCGTGAGGGCGAAGATGACCATCAATATTATATTGCAAAAGGGCAAAAGACAGCAGAAATGAACTTTGAACGGGAACCCCGTTTTTACGCTTCATTGGGTTTTGACCGCGGCAAATGGTGGGGCAATACCTATACTGCTTATACCGATGAGAACTCTCCTTATCTGAATAATTTTTGGGGTCAATATTCTTCTTACCGCGGAACAAACAATTACAATGCTACCGGTTATTTTCCCAAGAAATTAGTATCTCTCACGAGTGTTTTTCAGAATGCAGGTTATTATGAACCTGTGGCATATCAGACTCCTGATTTGCGCTATTCAGGTCTGTTGCTCTTCTATGCAGAAGCACTCAACGAATGTGCGGCGGGCGAAGGCGGAGCTCCTGACCCTAAAGTATATGAGTTAATCGATGAGGTGAGAGCGCGTGCCGGATTGAGAGGTGTCGTTGACAGTTGGAGAGATTATTCTAACGAGCCGACTAAACCTTCGACAAAAGCAGGGATGCGTGAGATTATCCAGCGCGAAAGGAAAATTGAACTTGCCTTGGAAGGGCAGGACTATTGGGACAGTCGCCGCTGGATGACCGCCGCGACAGAACACAACCGCTTAATACAGGGCTGGAACGTGCAAGCAACGGATGAAGGAGGCTATTACACTCCAACAACGGTGTATATCCAAAAATTTGCACGTCGCGATTACTTTTTCCCGATTCCTGAGAGCGATTTAATTAAAAATCCGCAACTCATACAAAATCCGGGATATTAAAAAATTAATAATTTAAAAATTAAGAATATGAAAACAATGTATTATAGTTTAATTGCCGGTTTGTTCCTGCTGGTGTCTTGCGAGGAAAAGGTGCTGGGACCTATTGATGGAAGTCATGGCAAACCGGGTGTGGTTACTGAGGTGCAAGCCATTTCAATGCCCGGAGGTGCTGATATCTCCTATCGGATTCCCAATTCTGAGGATTTGTTGGCAATAAAAGCGGTATATACCATCACCAACGGTACAAAACGGGAAGCTTCTGCTTTCTATTATGACAATCACTTGGTATTGGAAGGTTTTGCCGATACCTTGCTGCATGAGGCTCAACTTTATGCCGTTAATCGCGCCTTAGAGTTGTCAGACCCTGTAACCGTGTCCTTTAAGCCGCTTGAATCTCCGCTAAGTAAAACGATAAAATCTGTAAAGATTGAACCCGGATTTGGGGGAGCTGTTTTTAGTTGGGCAAATTGGGATTTAGCCACGTTGACGTTTGAAATTTTGACTCCGGATAGCAATGGCACAATGCAAACGGCAAGCATTTTTGCTTCGGTGCAGGATACGGTGAATTATATCATTCATGGCTATGCAGCCGCACCGCGACGATTCGCTTTAGTGATAAGCGATAATTTTGGAAATTCATCCGACAGGATTGATAGTTTGATTACGCCCCTTCACGAAGAGAAGCTGGACAAAAAACTCATGAAAATCGGACATTTGGATAATGACTCCCGAATGGACGGTTGGGGTTTCCTTGATGAAAACCTGATTGATGATGACATCGCTACTATCGGACATTCGCGACCCGGTAACTACCCTCTCACCTATACCATTGATTTAGGCAAAAAAGTGAAACTGAGCCGGGTGGTGGTGCACAACCGTGCACCAGAATATTTCACCTGGGGCAACCCGAAGTCTTTTGAGGTATGGATAAATAATATCGAGCCTATTTCTCAAAGCGGAACTTGGACTGAGTGGGACCAAATTGCGACCCTCACACTGGTCAAACCATCGGGATTGCCGGGAGCAGAGTCCACCGCGGCAGATAATCGTGCGGCAGCGCGCGGATTAAGCGTTGATTTTCCGCGTGATATGCCACCGACACGTTATGTGCGATTCAGGCATCCTACCAATTCAACATGGCAGTCGAGTGTGACCACTCTTAACATAGCTGAACTTACATTTTTTGGTATGGATAATGAATAAATTAAAAATTAAACACAATGAAAACAATGAAAACAATGAAGCGAACAGTAATGACAGTACTTGCCGGTATGGCATTAACGGCATGTGACGGCATGATGGATTTCCATCAGCAATACCTTGAAGGCGGCGAAATAGTTTATCTGTCCCCGCCCCGGTCTGTTGAATTTTTGGCAGGAAAAGACAGAGTAGTAGTGAAAATGGCGTTTTATAATTCGCCGAATGTAAAAAGCATCGATGTGTATTGGAACAACGGAAAGGATTCACTCATCTATACGGTTCCTGTACCGCTTTCCGCCGGTGCAGATACGGTATATGTCCCTGTGCCGTTGGTGGATGCCAAAGGATACAATTTTACCGTCTATTCTACCGATGCTCACGGAAACCGTTCTCTGCCTGTCACCGGCTTTGGCACTTCCTACGGGGCACTGTATCAAAGTTCCTTATCGAACCAGCCCGTGCGCCGTGTGGCACTCTCCGAAGACGGCGGAATGGTACAATGGTCATTGAAGGCAGAAGGCTTGCTCAGTAATGAAATTCACTACCGGAAGAGAGACGGTCTTGACACAGTCGTTACAACGCCGGCTGATGTTGACAATTCTATCTTGCCGAATATACAATTAGGCGTCAAAATGACTTACCGCTCTTCCTTCCTGCCAGAACCGACTGCCGCTGATACTTTTTATACGGATTTGCAGGAATACGCAACCCCATTTCCCTCCATCGTTATGTTGGATAAAAGCAAAATGACAGTGGTTGCCTATTCGGATGAACGAGTTGACGACGGAGGTGGTGTGCAAATGATACTCAACGATGATCCGACTACTTTTTGGCATTCGCGTTGGAGTCCGGATGCTCCGCTTCCACATTGGGCTATTATTGACATGCGTAAGTCGCGCAGTAATATCAGTAAAATAGAAGTCTATCGCCGCTTAAATAGTTACGATGCGAAAACCGTTGAGTTTTGTGTCGGTGATGACCCGACAAAGACAGCGGCAGCGGAACTCACGTCTGTGACGGATTGGCGACCTATAGGAAGTGTCGTTTACGAATTTAGTGGTCTTCCAGAGTATAACATGAAAGTGCTTGACATAGCACCGATCACTGATACAAGCGGACGCTATCTGCTACTGTATTTGCCCGATAGCAATAGAGCTCCTTTTACTTCGCTCTCGCGGATAGATATCTATACGCCAAATTGAAAATGTCTGAATCTCGTAGGGGCGCACCTGTGTGTGCGCCCCTATAATTATCTGTCTGCCGGGAAATACAGCATTAAAATCAGGGCAGATGCCTCAAAATTTTTACGGTGACCAGTTACCCCGGATGGGGTATAATTTTGATAACCCCGTACAAGCGAAGCGCAGTGCGGGGTATAGCACCTCCTCTTCTCTGCAACCCCGTAGTGGGTTGAATTTATTCGTCTTGCCAAAATCTCTTTTCATTAAATAATATGTCCACAAAGAATTCAACCCACTACGGGGTTGCCGGGAGAAGGTGGTGCCATCTACCCCGCACTGCGCTATCGCTTGTACGGGGTTATCAAAATTGTACCCCATACGGGGTAGATTGAAGACCTACGGTCTTCCTTATCATCATAAATTTGGTGCGGCTGCCCTGTCCAAAAATAATTTGTCTGCAATAGTACAAAAAAAATGTGTACTTTTGCAGACAAATTATTACGAAATGACAAACGATTCGTTTAGAATAAAAGACTGGATAGACGACCGGCAAAAACGCGGGCAGATAACTTTTTCATTTCAGGAAGTTGTCGCGCGTTTTCCTGCAATAACGGAACAGGCTGTAAAAAACACACTTAACAGACTTGTTAATCAGGACGTTATAGTTTCAGTCCGGAAAGGTTTTTATGTGATTGTTCCGGTGGAGTACGCCTTGCGCGGCATTGTTCCGCCCGAAGCGTATATCAATGATTTAATGCAGTTTCTTGGTCGCCCTTACTATGTTGCACTACTGAATGCCGCCGCTTTCTACGGTGCTGCGCACCAGCGACCGCAGCAACTTTCGGTCATTTGCGGCTTTCCGTTTTTGCGCGATGCAAGAACTCAGAAAACCCGTGTTAACTTCGTTGTTACCCGCAAAAACATTCCGCAGAGATGGCTTAAAACATTCCGGACAGAAAACGATGATATTCAAATATCTAAACCCGAATTGACGGCTACCGACCTGATTACTTTCCAAAAAGAAATTGGTGGACTGAACCGTGCCTCCACTGTCCTTGTCGAATTATCAGAAGTGTTGAATTTCAGAAAATTAGACAGTGTATTTTTTGATTATGTACCAACCGCCAGTATTCAACGGTTGGGTTATTTGCTTGAAAATGAATTGGAACAACCAAAACAGGCAGAAATCTTGTATGCAAAAGCCTTGAAATTCGGTTGTAAATTTCAGAAAATTCCTTTGAAATACAGCAAAAAAACAGACGGTTGCAAAACTGATACAAAGTGGAAAATTATTATAAATGAACAAATTGACACGGATATATGATAAAAAAGAAAGCAATACTAGAATGGAGTGAATTTTTGCCATGGCAAACCAATGAAATGGTTGAGCAGGACTTGGTGATTTGCCGCGCATTAGTTGCGCTGTACAGCGATGAATATCTGGCTGCACATCTGGCGTTTCGCGGCGGTACAACATTGCATAAGTTGTATGTACAGCCACCGGCGCGTTATTCGGAAGATATTGATTTAGTGCAGATAAGTGCAGAGCCAATCAGTGAAACAATTAGCAGAATCAGAAAAGTCCTGTCTTTTCTTGGCGAGCCGAAAATAAAGCAAAAAGCTCACAATAATACGTTGATTTTCCGTTTCAATTCGGAAATTCCGCCTGTGATTCCTGTTCGGCTGAAAGTGGAAATCAACACACGTGAACATTTTAACGTGTTGGGATTGACACAGTACGATTTCAGCGTGAATAATCAATGGTTTTCAGGAAGTTGTAAAATTACAACCTATCATTTGGACGAGTTGCTGGGAACAAAACTCCGCGCTTTGTATCAACGCCGCAAAGGTCGTGATTTATTTGATTTATACAAGGTGCTTTCAACACAAACGGTTAATACAGAAAATATTATCCGCTGTTATCGCGAGTATATGAGCTTTGTGGTTGATAATCCGCCATCGCAAAAGGAATATCTGCAAAATATGGAATTGAAGATGCAGGACGAAGAATTTTTGGACGATACGAATTTGCTGTTGCGCCCCGGCGATGTATATAATCCGCATGAAGCATGGGAGTTGGTTAAAAATCAGTTGATAACGAGATTGTAAGGGCAACCGCATCAAATTTATGATGACAAGGAAGACCGTAGGTCTTCAATCTACCCCGTATGGGCATAGCCGTCAGGTTAAGGCTGAAAGCCTTAACCTGACGGCTATGCCTCTTCGGGGTTGCCGGGGAAAGAGGTGCCTTATACCCCGCACTGCGCTCCGCTTGTGCGGGGTTATCGAAATTGTACCCCATACGGGGTAGTTGCTGTAAATTTGCTGCGGTTGCCCCGAACGGCGGACTACACCTGCTGCAATTTTTGACTATTTGCTTGCAGATAAGCCCTTAACTGCTCAAAAGTCATCCCGCTAACTTCTTTTGCAATCGTTTCTTTAATTTTTCGAAACGTTTCTACCGTGTCAAACGGTTTTGTTTCACTTGCTACTTTCGTTTTCATAATTTACAATATCTTTAGGAGAACGTATTTCTAATGTTTGATAGCCACAATGCAAATTTATCGCATTGTAACCTCTTATGCGATAATCTCAGGAGTTGCCACCACCCGTTTCATCATTTCTGCAGGTAGGGATTTGAAATAATTACGCACATTTTCCGGTGCGCGAAGCAATTCACTTTCCGTAAAATCCGAATACATACAGATAATCTTACCTTGCTTCACTTTATCAAACAGTAGCAATGATTCTGTATCAAACTCCATATCGTAAACCCCACCAAAAACGGAAGTGTCAAAGTAAAAAATCTGTTGCATAACGTAATTTTTATGTTTTATCAATCGCAAAGATACAACATTATTTTGGATAAGGGAATTATCAAATAATTTGTCTGCAATAGTACAAAAAAAATGTGTACTTTTGCAGACAAATTATTACGAAATGACAAACGATTCGTTTAGAATAAAAGACTGGATAGACGACCGGCAAAAACGCGGGCAGATAACTTTTTCATTTCAGGAAGTTGTCGGTTTCAATTTCATAAATCTTGTACCAGTAAAAAAAAGCTTCGGGATTGGATTTTTTGAGTTTGTTCAGTCTGGTGCTTAGCGGTGCGGCAATCGTCCAATTTACTGTTTCAATATCCGTAACGACACCCACAAGATTTCCAATATCATACTGCTTTTTCGACAAGGATTTTATCCACATTGTGGTGTTTTTTCGATACTTGATTAAGCCATTCTGCCGTTATTTCTTTTTGATTTATCATATTCTATAATTTGGCACTAAATCAATATTGCTGCCGAAAATTAGTAATTGTTTTCAGGTAATTGTTAAAACTCTCTTTTCTTTTTCGTCTGTTGGCATAACGAAGCATTTTGTTTTGATTAACAGTATATTTACTCAATGCTTCATGAAATATTGTCCGCATTTCTGCTCCCTGTTGGGCTGCAAACAGCACATCATCGCAAAAAATATCCACCAGCATCTTTTCTATGGAAATGCTAAAAACGCCGTTTATCTCTTGTATCGGAGCTTCGGAAACCAACGGTTTTACAATAAAAACATCCTTATTTTCAGGTGTATATTTGTCTAAAATATCACGATTCGGATTCAAAAAAACAGAAAATTTTGCCTCTTTAAGAAAATAGAAAACGGCATCAGCACTATCTTTATCTACCTCAATTAAATGATAAAATTTACCCTGTTGATGCTGCATAAACTCGTTCAAAACGGCTGTATGCCAAGCGCAAATTTTAATAAACGGAAATTCTCTGTGAATTTTAGCATACACGGATTTTAGTTTGTCCGGGACTTCGGGAATAAACGGTTTTTCGATTCCAAAAGCAAATTTTCCTTTGCCGATTCTTTGCAAAATGCCTTTTTGTACCAACGAATAAATGCGCCAATTGACTGTTGTCGGTTTCAATTCTTCTCCTGTTTGGCAGTAATAATCAGCAATGTTTGCTGTTTCAAAAACGTTTTTGTCTTTGAAGTATTCTGTAAAATTATCATTATCGAATTTATCCATCGCAACAATTTAATTTTCGGCAAAGGTACACAAATTTTCGGCACAAAATAAATTTTACTGACACACCCCAGGGCAACCTTAAGTTTGCCCTGAACTATTGCGGCTAAATCTTTTTTTCAGGTGCTATTTTTACTTGCCCGGAGCGCAGTCCCATTATGGACAGAACTGTGCGGCTCGTTTTGTCCCGCAGGGACAGCACTTTATTAACCGTAGACTTCAGTCTACGGTATGAAAAGGCTAAGATTCCATTAGTCCCGCATGGGACGGCACTTGAGATGGGTGCAATTTTGCTGAATAACAATGTGTCGTCCCATGCGGGACTTGGGGGGGGGGGGGCTCCATCACTCCCGTAGACTGAAGTCTACGGTTAATAAAGTGCTGTCCCTGCGGGACAAAACACCGTTTGCAAAAAATAGCACCTGAAAAAAAATTTAGCCACTATTGCACATCTAACAAAAAATATCTACCTTTGCAGCAACATTTAATATTTTTAAGATTATGCAAATGAAATATTTAAAATTAGCATCTTTTGCGGCTTTTACCGCTTGCACGCTTGCTGCGTGTGCACCATCCGGTTCATTTACGCCGGGAACCGTATGGGAAGACAACAACGGCGTACATATCAACGCACATGGAGGTGGCATATTATATGATGATGGCATCTATTACTGGTTTGGAGAGCACAAAACGGAGGGAAAAGCCGGTAATGTGGCAAATGTGGGCGTGCACTGCTATTCTTCTTCCGACCTGTATCATTGGAAAGATGAAGGAATTGCGCTTTCCGTCATGCCTGAAGGGTCTGGTAGCGACATCGAAAAAGGCTGTATTCTGGAGCGTCCCAAAGTAATAAAAAATGAAAAAACAGGCAAATATGTGATGTGGTTCCATCTGGAATCGAAAGGAAGAGGCTATGACGGTAACTCTAAAAGCGGCGTGGCCGTGAGCGATAAAGTAACAGGTCCTTATACTTTTCTGCACACCATCCGTCCGAATGCCGGTCACTGGCCTTTGAACGTTCAGCCCTGCCACCTGTCGGGCAAGATACAGATTCCGGAAGGATATGGTTTCAGCGGCGGCAATTTGCCTATGCACGCCGACACAATGAATATTTTAGGACGTGACATGCAGGGTGGACAGATGGCGCGGGATATGAATCTCTTCGTAGATGATGACGGAAAGGCTTATCACATCTATTCCTCTGAGGAAAACAGTACGCTACACATTTCCCGCCTGAACGACGATTACACCGGCTGTTCCGGCGAATACATCCGGGTTTTTGTCGGTCGCTTTATGGAGGCACCGGCAATGTTCAAAAAAGACGGAAAATATTACCTGATGATGTCCGGTTGTTCAGGCTGGACACCCAATGAAGCCCGTTCGGCAGTAGCCGATGCTATTTTCGGCGATTGGAAAGAATTAGGCAATCCCTGTCTTGGCGACGATGTTGAAACAACTTTTCATTCGCAAAGCACTTATATTTTTTCGGTACAGGGCACAAACAAATTCATCTATATGGGCGACCGCTGGACTCCCCAAAATGCCATTGACGGGCGTTATATCTGGTTGCCTGTGGAATTTACAAATGAGAAATTCACTTTACAATGGCAAAATGAGTGGCAAATTAAGGGAAGTCGCACGCAGTCGATCGGGAAACTCACAGTTTTAATTTAGATTCCGAGGCATGCTTCTATCGTGAATGGCGGGCCGCAGTCTCTCGGGGCAGACGGATTACAAACGCGGTAAGGCTCTCAAATCCTGTCTATCGGAGTTTTGTTTGAATCCACGGTGCGACTTTCTTTTTTTGATTTTTTTCGTACCTTTGTGCCCGCTTATGGAATGGTTATCGTTTAATTTTCAGAGTTTTGCCAGTGCGTTCATCGTCCTGTTTGCCATATTGGATGTGACGGGGTCGCTGCCTGTGTTTTTGGATTTAAGTCAGAGGCACAAGAAATTCAGTGCGTGGCGCGCCACAGTCATTGCGTTTTTGATTATGTTGGCGTTTTTCTTTGTGGGCGAAGGCATTTTGGCACTGTTTGGCGTGGATGTCAGTTCGTTTGCGGTTGCCGGTGCGCTGGTGATTTTTGTGATTGCGTGTGAAATGACGTTTGGCGTAGAGATTTTCAAGATGGAGGCGATGGAAGGCAGTGCCACCCTTGTGCCGATTGTTTTCCCGCTCTTGGCAGGTCCGGGGGCATTCACAACATTGCTTTCGCTGAAGGCGGAATATTCATCGCCGGACATTATTTTGGCATTGGTGGCAAACATGCTGATTGTCTATGTGGTGTTGCGAAACGTGGCACCGGTAGCCAGGTTGCTCGGCAAAGGCGGTGTGTTTATGCTCCGTAAGTTCTTCGGTATCATCCTGTTAGCCATCGCGGTGAAACTGTTTATGAGCAACATTACAACATTAATAGGATAAAATGGACTGGTTTAGTGATTTGATTTGGAACGATGGGATTGCCCACACGGTGCTGTTGCTGGCGGTTGTGATTGCGGCGGGGTTGGCTTTGGGCAAGGTTAAAGTTTGTGGCATTTCGCTTGGCATCACCTTTGTGCTGTTTGTGGGGCTGCTTTTGGCGCATTGGGGGCTGCGGATGAACCACGAGGTGTTGCATTTCATGAAAGAGTTTGGGCTGATTCTTTTTGTCTATTCCATTGGTTTACAGGTGGGTCCCGGGTTCTTTTCATCATTCAAAAAAGGCGGCATCACGCTTAATATGCTGGCGGTGGGCATCGTTTTTCTGGGTGTGACCACGACTATTGTGTTGCACTACGCGACCGGCATTCAAATGTCCACGATGGTGGGCATTTTGTCGGGTGCGGTGACGAATACTCCCGGACTTGGTGCCGCACAGCAGGCTTATGCCGATATGCACGACCATGTGCAAGACCCCACTATCGCGATGGGCTATGCTGTGGCGTATCCTCTGGGCGTACTTGGCATTATCGCCTCAATCATTTTGATGAAATACATTTTTCGTATCAATCTGCAGAAAGAAACAGACGACATCAACGCCGTTTCCAACAATAAAGCGGGACAGGTGGAGCTCGTTTCGCTCGAAATCAACAATCCCGCCATTTTCGGTAAACCCATTAGCGAAATTAAACATCTGATTGCACGTAAGTTCGTCATTTCCAGAGTATTGCATGACGGACACATCACCATAGCCTCGTCCAACACCGTTTTGCACGCCAACGACAAAGTGTATGTGATAACTACGCCGCCCGAACGCGCTGCCATTATGGCATTCCTCGGAAAAGAAATAACAATGTCGCAACAACAGTGGGACAAGTTGGACAAGCACATGGTATCGCGCCGCATTGTGATTACAAAGTCGAGCATCAACGGCAAATCCATCCGCAACCTGAACCTCCGCAGCAATTTTGGCGTAAATATCACGCGCGTCAACCGTTCGGGAGTAGATTTGATTGCCGACCCGGGATTGCTGTTGCAAGTGGGCGACCTCGTGACCGTGGTGGGCAACGAAGATTCCATCCAAAGCATCAAACACCTGTTGGGCAACCAGATGAAACGCCTCAACGAACCCAATTTGATACCGATATTCATAGGTATTGCCTTAGGAGTGTTGCTGGGCAGTATTCCGGTGATGTTCCCCGGCATTCCGCAACCGGTGAAACTCGGTTTGGCAGGCGGTCCGCTGATAGTCGCGATCCTGATTAGCATTTTCGGTCACAAATACCATTTGGTGACATACACTACGCTGAGTGCCAACCTGATGCTGCGCGAAATCGGCATCTGCCTATTCCTCGCGTGTGTGGGGCTGGGGGCGGGCGAAAATTTTATCGCCACCATCAGGGACGGCGGATTTGTCTGGATAGGCTACGGCTTTATCATCACGATGCTGCCGTTGCTGATTATCGGCATTTTCGCGCGCTCGGTGTACAAAGTCAATTATTACACGCTGATGGGCTTAATGTCAGGCTCCATGACCGACCCGCCTGCGCTGGCGTATTCCAATGCCACGGCAGGCAATGATGCCCCCGCGGTAAGCTACTCCACAGTGTATCCGCTCACCATGTTTTTGCGAGTGCTGACGGCACAGCTGCTGGTGCTGTTTTTTTGATAACACAGGGGATTGCGGGTCAAGCCCGCAATGACACGCGGTTGCCCTCATAACTCATAACTATTTACTACCTTTGCAGCCGATAGCGAAGAAAAAAATGGACAAATACGAAAAAATTTTTAGTCAGTTTGATTTGAATTTGAAAGAGGCGGTTATTGGTGCAAAAATCGCCGCATTCATCGGGAAATCTGCCGAAAATCATACGGCAGAAGTGTTGAAATTTCTGTATTCCTGCATTGATTTGACCTCGTTGGGGACGGAAGATTCGGAAGAAACCATCTTCCAATTGGTCGAAAGTGTAAATAATTTTGACAGTGCCAAAGCCGGCATCAAGAATGTGGCGGGCATTTGCGTGTATCCCAATTTTGTATCAACCGTAAAAGACACGCTACGAGTGCCTGTGCGGATAGTTTCGGTCGCCGGTGGCTTCCCGGCTTCGCAGACGTTTATGGAAATAAAAATTGCGGAGGTGTCGCTGGCAATTGCCGATGGCGCAGACGAAATAGATATTGTGCTCGATTGCGGGCAATTTTTGGCGGATGATTACGAAGCCGTTTGCGATGGCATCAGCGAAATTAAGGCGGTCTGCGGCGATGTCACGCTGAAAGTGATTTTGGAAACGGGCTTGCTGCAAACACCAATCAATATCAAAAAAGCGGCGATTTTGGCAATGTACTCGGGCGCGGATTTCATCAAAACATCCACCGGAAAAGTGTATCCGGGAGCCACTGCCGAAGCGGTATTCACGATGTGCGAAACCATCAAAGAATACAACACATTGAACAACAATAAGATAGGCATCAAAATTGCAGGCGGCGTGCGTTCTGCGAAGGAAGCCATTGATTTCTACACGATTGTGAAAGAAGTGTTAGGCAAAGAGTGGCTGACACCGGAATTGTTCCGAATCGGAGCCAGCAGTTTGGCAAACAACCTAAAAGACGACAAATGATGAAATTTTTGAAAAAATATGCAACAGCAATTGCGCTGAGCGTGGTGATATTGGTGCTTTGTTTGATGCCGGTGCCGGAAACACCGGAACTTCCGATGACGGATTTCGACAAATTGGTGCACGTGCTCATGTTTATGGGTGCGTCAGGGGTGGTGTTTTTTGACAATACCAACCGGTTGAGGCAGAAAACCAGCCCGCAGCGAATTGTTTGGGGTTCGTTCGTTTTCCCGCTACTGTTCGGCGGATTTATTGAAATTTTGCAATCGTTTTCAGCCTTTCGCACAGGCGATTGGTTCGACTTTTTCTTCGATGGCGTTGGGGCGTTGTGCGGGTTGCTGCTCTGCTTTGTGGTGAATAG
The DNA here is from genome assembly GCA_001417715.1 of Candidatus Symbiothrix dinenymphae. Lineage (GTDB taxonomy): Bacteria > Bacteroidota > Bacteroidia > Bacteroidales > Azobacteroidaceae > Azobacteroides > Azobacteroides dinenymphae. The sequence continues at coordinate 4,450 of BBRT01000248.1, read as the reverse complement.
AAAAATCGGTTAAACTTTCTTCGTCTTAATCAACACCGCCTTTTTTCCAATGGTGGTGCCAAACAGATACACTCCCCCACCCTCTTTGAGGCGGAGTTTTTGGCGCAAGTCGGCGGTGGTCATCGGAAAATTGCGGGTGGTGATGTTGGCTTCTGTTATGCCTGCTAAAAATTCGCGCAAACTGTTTTTGGATAGCGATTTAGCCTGCGCTTCGACTTCAAAAATGCGTCCGGGGAAATCGGCAATTAATTCGTCAGAAGTGTAGAGGTGGCTGTTAGGATGCCATTTTTCCACATTGCAGCGGGCAGCAATTCCTTTGAAAAAGCCCGCTTTCAGGATGGCAACATTGGGTTCGTAGAGGTATTTTTTGATAATAGCGCAATAACGCACAATAGTCTGCTGCTCCTCCGAATACAAAAACGACACAGCATGCTTTTTTGCCCCCTTAATATTAGCACAAACAACCAAAGGCTCACCAACAAAATCGCGTTTCAGCAAAAAAAGCAACTCCTTACACTCATTATCAACACTCACAACATGAATTTCTGCCACATGCTTCAAGGCTTTCAATGCCGCCGAAATATCAAGCATCGGGGAGAGTTTTATCAAGACGCTCTGTGCCTTTTCCAACAACAAATCCTGCATTTTAACAACATCAGGACTGCAATCAGCAATGCACATCAACTTCTTACCGCCACCATCGCGCCGCGCAGGGTCAATATAAATGCAATCCACCGGCTGCATTGCCTGCAAGTATTCCACCGCATCCGCCACATGGGTGCGAATAAAAGGCGTGTCATTGCGGGCTTGACCCGCAATCCCCTGTTCTACATCGCTCTGTTGCCCAACATTCGGCTCCTTTTCAGGGGATTGCGGGACAAGCCCGCAATGACAAGACGCTTTTGAGGCAGCCTCTACAATTGCAAAATTGTGCGCGGCAATCGCGGCTAAATCAGCATCATGCTCAACATAATCAACCTCCGAAAAATTCACCGACATAAAAGCAGTATCCACCCCAAATCCCCCCGTCAAATCCACCAACACCCCATTGGGCAACTGGTAACTGGTAACTGGTAACTGACTTTTGTAGCGTGCCGTTGCTTCAGACGAGCACTGCTCCAATGCCAAGCGTGGAGGCATTTGCAAGCCGTCAATTGCTGCCCACGAGGGCACTTTTTTCAAGAGAGCATCGTTCATTTCAGTGTGATGCGATGCGCCCGGATGTTGTCTTTCAGGAAAACGCTTGCCATGCGGGAAAAATCTACTTCAGACTCGGTTGTGAGGAAAGTTGCCGTGCTGTTTTGTGAACAATTGCGCTCTATTTCGGAATGACGTTGCAAATAATCCGCAAGACTGTCGGCTACATAGTTGCCTTGTGCGATTAAATTGATGCCGGGGGGCAAAAATTGCTTGATTTTCTTTTCCAGCAGAGGGTAATGTGTGCAGCCAAGAATAATGGCATCAATTTTTGGGTCTTTGAGGAGCAATCGTTCGATGTACAGGCGCACATAGTAGTCCACGCCGTCCGATTCGGCTTCGCCGTTTTCCACGAAAGGCACCCACATCGGGCAGGCTTCGCCCGTGACGGTGATGTCGGGGAACAATTTAGCTATTTCCAGCGGGTAGGATTCCGACAAAATGGTGCCGGGGGTGGCAAATACGCCTGCATGACGGGTTCGGGTGAGGTTTCCTACGCATTCGACCGTTGGGCGGATGACCCCCAAAACACGCCGTTGCACATCGCCCTGCGCATTCAACTGCGGTAAATCCCGTTGCTGAATGGTGCGCAGAGCCTTTGCCGATGCAGTGTTGCACGCCAAAATCACTAACGGACAACCCTCGTCAAAAAGTGTGCGAACTGCCTGTAGCGTAAATTCGTAAACCACTTCAAACGAGCGCGTTCCGTAAGGCGCACGCGCATTATCGCCCAAGTACAGATAGTCGTACATGGGCAACCGCTGACGTATTTTCTCAAAAATGGTGAGACCACCGTAGCCGGAATCGAATATGCCGATGGGAGCGTTTATATGCCTAACTTCTTCTTAACCAACGGCGTAGCATCTGTTGCCAATGGGTTCACATACAACAGCGGAGCAGACTCCAAGATGTAAGTAAAATTGTTTTCTGCACCCACATCCTGCAAAGCCGCACGCACCTTCTCTTGAATTGGTCTGAAAAGGTTGGCTTGCATCTCCGACAAACGTTGTTGCGATTGCTCCTGAAACAACCCCGCCCGTTCTTCGATGTCTTTGATTTCCTGCATCCGCCGAATTTTGATGCTTTCAACCAATTTGTCACCTTCATTCATGAATGCTTTGTACTTTTTTTCGTACTCTTCCTGCAAAATGACCAACTCGGACTTAATGGCATCCTGCTCTTTTTGGAGCGAATCCAACACCTGCTTGTAGTCAGGCAATGCTATCATCACTTCCTGCGAGTTGAAATACGCGATTTTGTCTTGCGCAATCGCGCCCACCGGGAGCGCAAAGAGGGCAACTAATACTGTTCTTTTTAACATATTCTTTTTTATTTAAATGTTATCTACTATTTTGAAAAACCAAGTTTTGTGAGCACATCATTGCTGATGTCAATTTGCGGCGATGCGTAGATGATGCTCATCGCGGAGGCTCTGTCCACTACGGTGGAGTAGCCCTTGGCGGTTGAGATGTCTTTCACCGCCTGATAAATCTCGTCCTGAATGGGTTTGATGAGGCTTTCGCGCTTTTTGATAAGTTCGCCGTCCGTGCCAAAATACTTGCGTTTCAATTCTTGCGCTTCCTGTTCTTTTGCCACAATTTCCGTTTCCTGCTTGGTTTTCATCTCGGGCGAAAGAAACACCAAATCGGCTTGAAACTTCTTGTACAAATCCTGAGCCTCTTTCTGCACCTTGTCCACCTCCTCTTGCCAACGCTTCGTAATCGTGGTCAATTGCTCGTTAGCCACCTCATAAGCCGGAATATTTTTCAAAATATATTCCATGTCAATCAAGGCGTATTTTTGCGCCTGCACATTTGCAGCCCCCATCAGCGTAGCCGCAAACAAAATACTAAATACAATCTTTTTCATATTTTAAAATTTTATAGATGATACTCAAACCTATCACGGTGCAAAGGTACGAAAAAATTTTGTGATTTGAGGCAAATAGTGAAAAATTGCAGCAATTCAGCCAGTAAAAAATAATCACGCGCATTCGATCCGCTTCCAGCCAGCAGACAAAGCTACCGCCCTCTCGTCAAGTTATGCGAAAGCAGAAGAGTTGATAGCATGTCTTACATTAGTGTCTATGTTGTTTATTTATTGTGTTTTATGCATTTCACGTCTTGAATTCGGGAGCAAGACATCTCCGCGACGGTTTTTATGCCGTAATCGATTGATATTATGATGGTTGCGGCGTGATTAGAGAGCCATCGTATGGGCTAACAAAAATCATGTAGGCGACCAGATTTTGCCAAATGTTGCGGATTGTTTCTTTTGAGTGCTCTTTGAGCATCTCTACGACCACACTGCTGTGTTCAACGAATTGATTTATCGCGTGGGCAATTTGGAGACTGGTGTAATAGTTCTGTAGCCCCTCATAGCTGTTGCGAGAGTATTTGTGTTCCAATTCGTAATCGCCACATTTTTGAGCGTTAAATCCCTCATTTTCAATCTTCCAGCGCAACCGTCCGCCGGATGATAATGCATGGATGGTGTCCGCAGTTGGCTCAATGTTGGTGACATATTCAAAGCAAAATTCCTCCGGTTTTTCGGTTGTCTTTTTGTCCTTTTTTTCGTTCGGTTTTTGATACTTCGTTCGCGTTTCAAGGCACTGAAACCAATGCAAATGGTACTTTTTATGATAAAAAATATCCGTTTTAAAGCGATATTTGCTATCAATCCATTTATCATTTTTCATGCAAAGATGTTCGCGTTTCGGCGGTCTGCGTTTTGCCTCGCCAAGTTCGCCCTGCACACCATCGGACAGTGCTTTTTCGGGTAAAACAATAATGTATTTCCACTCATTTTTTTCGCAGACCTCGAAAACCCCCTCGTAGGGATACAATCCATCGGCTAAAATGCAGATAGGCAGGCGTGGAAAGTTCTTTTTGAGCGTTTTAGCTAAGCGCAGGAAGGCTTTGCGTTCGCAATCCTGCTTGACATAATCGCCCTCCGGATTTTCAATCCATTCGGTTGCCAAAGGCAGGCATAGCCCATCATGCGTAACCAGTTTAGCCTCCAAAGCATAGTGATAATAGGTCACAACGCCTTTTTTCGACGTTTTTGTCAAGCAATGCGGACAATGCGGGTGGTCATAACTGACAATCCCTGTGGCATCAATGGCTACCATGTAATACTTGTTTAGTAAGCGGCTGTTACGCAGGCACTTCTGATTGAATAAATCGCTCATCAGTTCCATTTTAACCTTTTCTAACTGTTCGGGCGGGAGTTTGCGAAGCACCTTTGCTATCGT